>NZ_VFTQ01000007.1:0-263896 GCF_006439475.1 Mesorhizobium sp. B2-8-9
GTCTCACTCCGCTGGAACACCCCTCATCCGTCTCGGCGCTATCGCGCCGATCCACCTTCTCCCACAAGGGGAGAAGGTAAGAGCGCTCATTCCTCGTCTTCGTTCTTGTCCTTCGACTTGAGCGCCGAAAGCTTGGCGAAGACGGCGTTGGCATCGAGCTCCTGGTCCTCGTCCTTCGGCTTCTCCGGCGCGGGCACCAGCCGTTCGGTGAGCGCGGCGGGCAGCAGTGTGTCGCCGACGGGCTGCGCCGGCTCGCGGCCGCGCGAGGCGCGGTTGACTTCGAGGTCCAGGTCGATCTGCGAGGTGAGGCCGAGCGTCACCGGATCCATCGGCTGCAGATTGGCCGAGTTCCAGTGCTTGCGCTCGCGGATCTGCTCGATCGTCGACTTGGTGGTGCCTACGAGACGGGCAATCTGCGCATCCTTGAGCTCGGGATGGTTGCGCACCAGCCACAAGATGGCGTTCGGCCGGTCCTGGCGCTTCGACAAAGGCGTGTAGCGCGGGCCCTTGCGCTTCGATTCCGGCACCCGCACCTTCGGCTCCGACAGCTTCAGCCGGTGGTTGATGTCCTTCTCGCCGCGCGCGATCTCGTCGCGCGTCAACTGGCCGGTAATGATCGGGTCCATGCCCTTGATGCCCTGGGCCGACTCGCCGTCGGCGATCGCCTTGACCTCCAGCGGATGCAGCCCGCAGAACTGCGCGATCTGCTCGAAGGAAAGCGCGGTGTTGTCGACCAGCCAGACGGCGGTCGCCTTGGGCATCAGCAGCGAATTGGCCATATCAAAAATCCTTCTCGTTCGCCCGCGTTCCCGCGCGGGCGGTGGTTTTAGAGCCACCAAAATGGGAAATTCGCGGCCTGTATAAACGCTCCCTCCAATTTTCGCAATGTTTTTGGGAAGGGCCGATTCAAGGCCCTAAAAAGACAAAACCCGCTGGACGAGGTCCAGCGGGCTTGGAACCGGAAACAAAGCAAGCGTCTCGACGGCTCTGGCTTGCATGTCGCAGCCCGACCGCGAGGCCGGGCTGCGTCTGATTACACCGCCTGGCGGGCGATACGCTCGATGTCGGCCCGGTTGATGCCGAGGTCGCTCAGCTGGCGGGCATTGAGCTTGTTCAATTCGCGCACGGTCTCGTTGTACATGCGCCACTTACGGAAAGCACTGATCGGGTTCATGATGGTTTCTCCAGTCGTTGGTTAAATCGTTTGATGCCGCGTAAATAGGCATGTCTGCCCACAAATTGAACGGACGCTTTTGCATGGCCGCAATGCGTTTTGTGCATTGCACCATTAAGCCTTTATTCAGCTACCCAAAAGGCACGCGGGCGCCGCAGGATGTGCGGAGATTCAGGTCAGGCCGAGACGAAAATGGCAGCTTCCGAGAACCGGAGCGGAGCGTACTTGAGTACGTGAGCACCGGAAGCTCAGGAAGCTGCCATTTGCAGGCCGGCCTCACCTGAATGTGCGCACATCCTAGCCGACGTCGAGGACGATCTTGCCGATATGCTCGCCCTCTTCCATCCGCTCGTGCGCCCGCCAGGCTTCGGTCAGCGGAAAGATCATGTCCATCACAGGAGCCACCTTGCGCGTGCCGAGCAGTGGCCACACCTGGGCCTCGAGCACGGCTGCGATCGCCGCCTTGAACTCGACGGTACGCGGGCGAAGCGTCGAGCCGGTATGGGTCAGCCGCTTCACCATGATCTTGGAGAAGTCGGCGCTGGCCACGGCCCCGGCCTGCACCGCGATCTGTACGATGCGCCCTTCGACGGCCGCGGCATCGTAATTGTGCCCGACATAATCGCCGCCGACCATGTCGAGGATGACGTCGGCGCCCTTGCCATCGGTCGCATCCTTCACGGCGGCGACGAAATCCTCCTCGCGGTAGTTGACTGCCCGGTCGGCGCCGAGCTTCAGGCAGGCGTCGCATTTCTCCTTGCTGCCGGCGGTGGTGATCACAGTGGCGCCGAAGGCCGAGGCGAGCTGGATGGCGGTGGTGCCAATGCCGGACGAACCGCCATGGACAAGCAGCGTCTCGCCTTTCTTCAGGCCGCCGCGCTCGAATACATTGTGCCAGACGGTGAAGTAGTTTTCCGGAACCGCGGCGGCTTCCGAATGCGTGAAACCCGCCGGCAGCGGCAGCACGCTGCCGGTATGAACCTTGACATATTCGGCATAGCCGCCGCCCGGCGTCAGCGCGCAGACCCGGTCGCCGATGCGCCAGCGCGATATCTCGTCGCCGAGCGCCGCGATTTCGCCCGACGCTTCGAGGCCCGGCAAGTCGGATGCACCGGGCGGCGGCGGATAGGCGCCCTTGCGCTGCTGGACGTCCGGCCGGTTGACGCCGGCCGCGTGCACCCGGATCAGCACTTCGCCGGGGCCGGGCACCGGCACGTCGCGCGTTTCCGGCTTGAGCACCTTTGGCCCACCCGGTTGCGAGATCGCGATGGCCGTCATCTTCGCCGGAATCTTCTGTCCGTTTGCCATGATATCGTGTTCTCCCTGTATCCCGGTCTATCGCCGCCCGTTTGCATCGGCGCCCCCGCCTGGAGCAGTTCGGCGCTTGAAGAAGCGCCAACCTGCTCCAACTCTTTGTTCCTACGCTATTCCGGGCGGAAAATCGCTACGCATTTTTCCCGGAATTGCTCTATGTATGCCGATTGCCAAATCAGGCAAATGGCCGAGTAAGAGAGGAGCGACGGATGGCGATCTTCGACGACGAACCCAGGAAAAAGCAGCGCCCGCACGAGATCGGCCAGGACCTGTCTTTGTTGTCCGTCGACGAATTGTCCGAGCGCATCGCATTGCTGCGCGACGAGATCGCCAGGCTGGAAGCCGAGCGCACCGCCAAAGGCGCCACCAAATCTGCCGCCGAGTCGCTGTTCCGCCGCGGATAAATTGTTCGGCGTGCTCTCTCGCCGCCGAAAAGCCCGAATACATCTGTCTTCAGGCCCTGCGTCTCGAACCCGGATCAAGCGATGTTTGCAACCTACAGACCGATCCTCTCGCTGCTGCGCGGCACCGCGTTCCTGCTCGCCGCATCCGGCCTGCACGGGCTGCTCCTGCCGCTGCGCGGCCAGGTGGAAGGCTTTTCGACCGCATCGCTCGGCCTGATGGGCACGGCCTGGGCCGGCGGCTTCGTCGCCGGCTGCTTCTTCGCGCCGCGTCTCGTGCGCCGCGCCGGCCATGTCAGGGCTTTCGGCGCCTTCGCCGCGTCGGGCGCGATCATCGCGCTGCTCACCGGCCTCATCATCGACGAATATTTCTGGATCCTTTTGCGCGCCTTCACCGGCTTCACCATGGCCGGGGCTTTCATGGTGATCGAGAGCTGGCTGAACGAGAAGGCCACCAACGAGAACCGCGGCACCGTCTTCGGCCTCTATATGATGGTCACCTATGCCTCGATCATGGGCGGCCAGATGATCGTCGCCGGCGGCGATGTTCGGTCGGCCTCGCTGTTCATGATCACCGGCATCCTGTTTTGCCTATCGCTCATTCCGACGGCCGTGTCGACGCAGTCGCATCCCAAGCCCCTGCAGGACGTCAAGCTCGACGTCAAAGGCCTTTACGCCAACTCGCCGGTGTCGGCGGTGGCCTGCCTCCTGATCGGCATCGCCAACGGTGCCTGGGGCACGCTGGGCGCCGTCTATGGCGCGCGCGTCGGCATATCGACCGCCGAGATCGCACTGATGATGAGCCTGGTCGTCATTTCCGGTGCCGCCATGCAGCTACCGGCCGGGCGGCTGTCGGATACAACCGACCGGCGCTTCGTACTGGCCGGCGCAGCCTTCGGCGCAGCCCTGGTCGCGATGCTGATCTTCCTGATCGCGCCGCGTTCGGGCGTTTTCATCATCGTGATGACCGCCGCCTATGGCGCCTTCGCCTATACGCTCTACTCGATCGCCGTCGCTCATGCCAACGACCACGCCCGCTCCGAGGACTTCGTCAAGGTTTCGGGCGGTCTGCTCTTGCTCTACGGCTTTGGCACGATGATCGGCCCGCTTTTGGCCGCGGCCTTGATGGGCTCGGTGCGTCCGGAGGGGCTTTTCCTGGCAACCGCGCTCGCCCATCTCAGCCTCGCCGGCTACACGCTGCTGCGCATCCGCGCCCGCGCGCCGGTGCCGATCGAAGACCGCGATGCCTTCAAGACGCAGCCCGCGGACCGCGCCGTCACGCCCGAGGCCACGCGGCTCGATCCGCGCAGAAAGGTTGAAACCGATAGTTGAGATTCGCGAGACTTTGCCTCACAAATAAAGGCATGATGTTTTCTGACGCCTTTATGGCGATAGCCGATCCCAACCGGCGCTATCTCTTGGAAGAACTCCGGCGCGGCCCAAAGACGGTGAACGAATTGGCCGCCGGATTGCCCGTCTCACGCCCGGCGGTTTCCCAGCATTTGAAGGTCCTGCTGGACGCCGGCCTGGTCAACGCCAAGCCCGAAGGCACGAGGCGCGTCTATACCGTCAGCAGCGCCGGCTTCCTCAGGCTCAACATCTGGCTCGACCAGTTCTGGGAAACGGCGCCTGGGGAATAGTCTTTGGCGTTTGATGCATGTCGCTCAGAAGTGTGCAGCGGTTCTGAGACAATGACAGGCGTCAAGACCCAAAGCGCGATGCGCTTTGGCCGGAGCCCTCAGCTCCCAGTGCCGTCCCGAGCGCGTCGAGCAATTCGCCGGTGCCGTGCTCGCGGGTGGCCGGTGAGTCGATGCCGTCGAAAAAGGCGCCCTGTTCCGTCAGGATGAGCCGCGTTCCCTTGCCTTCGGCGATGAGCTCGATCGTCGCAAGCGACACGGAGACTCGGGTTTCGCCGAACAGAAGCTCATAGCTGTAGACGATGCGCCGGTTGGGCACGATATCGTGATAGATCGCGTTGTAGCAATGCATCTGTCCGTCGCTGGGACAGCCGGCATTCACTTCCTTGCCGCCGACCCGAAAATCCATCTCATGCCGGCTGGGCATGGGGTTGTCGGGGTCAAAGAACCAGCGCTTCTTCGCCGTCGGATCGCTCAGCGCGAAATAGACCTTCTCCGGCGCCGCCGGATAGACGCGCTCGATGACGAAGGTGGAATGGACGACGGATCGTTCGCTCATGACGGGACCCTTCAGGTTTCATCTTTCGTTTCAGCGAGGAAATCGCCGAGGCGGTCGAGCCGACGCTCCCAGGCAAGCCGCCGCTCGTTGATCCAGTGCTCGGCGGCCCGAAGCGCCTGCGGCTCGATCCGGCAGGTCCGCACCCGGCCAAGCTTTTCGGTCCGCACCAGGCCGCTTGCCTCAAGCACGTTGAGATGCTGGACGACGGCCGACAACGACATCGCTAACGGTTCAGCAAGCTGGCTGACCGAAGCCGGCCCGCGCGACAGACGGTCCACCATCTGCCGCCGCGCCGGGTCGGCGAGCGCCTGGAACATCAGGTCGAGCTGGGCGGGATCGTGGAGCATCTAGCCGTTATTGTACGGAAAGAGCTTGAAGTAAGGTCCCGCTTCCTCGATCACCCGGGCGAAGGACGGGCGCGCGAGCAGCCGGTCGTGGTAGCGTTTCAAGGCCGGGAATTTTTCGCCGAAGGGCTCGACCTTGTTGGCGTAGAACAGCGCCGGCGAGGCGGCGCAGTCGGCCATGGTGAAGCTTTCGCCTACGGCCCAGGTCCTTGCCGCCATCTCCTCGTCGACAATGGCGTAGGAGTTGCGCAGCTGCGCGCGGGCCTCCTCGACCCCGAACGGATCGGTCTTGTCCGTCGGCCGCAGCCTGTCGCCGACGATCTTCTGCATCGGATGCTGCACGTAGAAATCGTAGAAGCGGTCTGCCTGGCGGACCTGCAGGGCGAGATCGATATCGGCGGGAATGAGCTCGACCGGCCCGGGGTAATGCGCGGCGAGATATTCGACGACGATGGTCGATTCCAGCACCGTGCGGTCCCGCGCATCGTCACGCAGCGCCGGCATCTTGCCGGTCGGCGACACTTTCAGGAATGCGGCGCGGGAAGCCTCGTCGCCGAGGTCGACAATGACCGGCTCGAATGGCGTGTCGTTCTCGTAAAGCGCGATTAGCGGCTTCCAGCAGAACGAGGCCAGCGGGTGGAAATGCAGCGTCAGGGACATTCCGGCTCTCTTTCGCTTTCGGATAATCGATACTGAAGTAATTACTTCACTATTGTCGCGGACGGCTCGAGTCAAGCCGGCGTCTTGCCGGCGCTAGCCGTGTGCGGCGATGGCCTCGATGATCTGCGACCAGTCGTTGCGATGCAGTTCGTGGCCGCCCCCTTCGACCTTGACCAGCTTTGCGCCGAGAACCGCCTTGGCGAGCGCCTCGCCATGCTCGACAGGGAAGAGCGGGTCGGCGGTGCCGTGGATGACGAGCAGCGGCACGCGAAGATCCCGCACCGTGCGTTGCGGGCCTCCGCCCTTGAGCAGGAAATGATTGGTCGCGCTGGCCAGCCCGCCGGAACGGCCGTAATCCTCCTCGATCATCTTGCGCGTCTGCCCCTCGTCGAACGGATGGCGAGTGCTGGCAATCGCACGGGCGTCCTTGACCATGAAGTCGATCACCTGCTCCCGCTTCGACCAGTCGACATTGCCGCCTTCGGCCGAGTGCTGCTTGTAGGCTTCGGTCGTTCCGGGCAGGCCGGATGTATCGACGCCGAGCGGCGAACAGGAGATCACGGTGAGCACGCTGACGCGTTCGGGATATTTCAGCGCCATGCTCTGCGCGAGCATGCCGCCCATCGACATGCCGGCGACATGCGCCTTGGCGACGCCATGGTCGTCGAGCACGCGCATGGCGTCGTCCACCATATCCTCGAATGTGTAGGGCGGCGCGCCCGGCGGAAATTTGGTCGACAGGCCCGTGTCGCGGTTGTCGTAGCGGATGACGAAGCGGCCGCGCCCGGCAAGTTGCCGGCAGAAGGCTTCCGGCCACCACAGCATCGAAGCCATGGCGCCCATGACCAAAAGGATCGGCGGATCTTTCGGACTGCCGAAGCTTTCCGAAATGATGTCGGGAAGCTGCGCCGCGTTGGTCATCTGCTCCTCCTATCCGATTGCAATTTGCAATCAGTTGCACGATAATCAAACCGATATCATAATGCAACTGGTTTTCTGGAGAGTGCCATGAGCATCGACCGTCGGTCCGGCTGCCCGATCAATCTGTCGCTCGAGGTCTTTGGCGACCGCTGGAGTCTGATCATCCTACGCGACATGATCTTCGGCGGCAGGCGCCATTTTCGCGAGTTGCTCAACGGCTCGCTGGAAGGCATCGCCTCCAACATCCTGGCCGACCGGCTGAAGCGGCTGATGGAGCTCGGTCTGCTGACCAAGGCCGACGACCCCAGCCACAAGCAGAAGGCGATCTACAGCCTCACGGAGATGGCGATCACGCTGGTGCCGATCATGGCGCAGCTCGGGGCCTGGGGACGCGTCTGGCTGCCGGTCACGGAAGAATTGTCGATCCGAGCCGAGCTGCTCGAAAAGGGCGGCCCGCCGCTATGGGCCCAATTCATGGACGAACTGCGTCACGAGCATCTCGGAGCGCCATCGAAGACGCCGCCGGGCACGCCAACCGTGCGCCAGCAACTGCGCGCTGCCTATGAGGCAGTGGTCGCGCGAAAGGCTGAGGCAACATCAATTTAAGTTTATATCCCGGCTGGCCGACCGCATCGACACCGAGAAGCCGGCCAGCACGTCGAACAGCGCGATGACCATCAGCGTGAAGAACACCGAATGCGCCGCGCCTTTCACCAGCAGGAATTCGACCAGGAAGGCGATGAAGACCAGCGTCGACAAAAGGTGATCGAGGATCGAGGCATTGGTGGTGCGCACTGATTTTGAGATCTCGACGAACAGGAAGATCAGCCCGATCAGCACCATCAGACCACCGAGCGTCATCGAGAACACGCCGCCCGACATCATGCGGAAGGAGAACATCTCGGTCGTCCAGGGATCGTCGCCGCCGCCGAACAATCCCAGCAGGCCGAGATTGTAGAGGACGAAGGGCACGATCAGCAGCGGGATGGCACCGAACATCTGGGCGACTCCATGGGCACCCCTTTTGTAAAATCCGCGGCAGGCGCGCCGTCAAGGCTTTTCGCCGGCGGCGGCGAACACGCTCTAAGACCTAATGAAATAACAATGTCAGCCGGTTGACCGGCTTTTCTGCAGCCTGCGAGGCCCAGGTCTCCCTCAACCAAGGGCCGCACGCAAAAAGACCGGCCAGAGGCCGGTCTTTTGAAACGTCACGAACCGCGGAAGCTTCTCAGCTTTCCTTCGGCTCAAGAACCTGGCGGCCGCGATACATGCCGGTCTTCAGGTCGATGTGATGCGGGCGGCGCATTTCGCCGGAATTCTTGTCCTCGACATAGGTCGGGGCCTTGAGCGCGTCGGCCGAGCGGCGCATGCCGCGCTTCGACGGAGAGGTTTTTCTTTTTGGAACGGCCATGGATATGCTCCACTACATGGTCAAAATGCCCCGGCAACCCTCGCGAAAGGGCCGCATCGAGGCCATAATCTGAGAAAGTCGGGTGCCTATACACGCCTTGCGCCGTTTTGGCCAGCGCCGGCGCGAATTTTTTTGCCGCAGGAGGACAGGAACTAGGTGTGTCGAGATTCAAATCAGGCCGAGCCGAGAACGGTGGCCACCGAGAACCGGAGCGGAGCGTACTTAAAGTACGTGAGCACCGGAAGCGCAGGTAGCCGCCGTTCGCAGGCCGGGCCCACTTGAATATCGATGCACCTAGTCAAGGCAGCCGACATAGGCGCCTGACCTGCTCGCGCGCCGCTCGATCAGCGAGGCCAGCCGCCGCAGGCCCGGCCCCGGCCTGGCGGGATTGCGCGCGATCGGGTTGGGCAGGCTGACGGCAAGCAGCGCCGCCTGCCGGCGCGACAATTGCTTGGCAGAGACGCCGAAATGATGCCTGGCGGCGGCCTCGATGCCGTAGATGCCCGGCCCCCATTCGGCGATGTTGAGATAGATTTCCATGATCCGCCGCTTCGACATCACAGCATCGAAATAGACGGCCAGGGGCAGCTCGACCACCTTGCGCACGCTGCCCAATGGGCGCGACCACAGAAAAAGGTTCTTCACCGTCTGCATGGTGATGGTGGAGGCGCCGCGCGTCGCCTCGCCGGCCAGCGCGTCGTCGACCACGCCGCGCAACTCGCCCAGATCGACGCCGCGATGAAAGCAGAACTGCCCGTCCTCCGACATGATCACCGAATGCGCCAGCACCGGCGCCACGTCGTCGATCGACACCCAGCGCCGGTCGTAGCCGGAAAAAGTCACGAGGTCCTTCAGCATTAGCGTCGAGACCGGATGCACGAAAGATGGCAGATAAAGGAAGGTGAGCACGACCGGTATGACTGCCAGCACGAGCGCCACGACCAGGCAACGCCGACCTAGCCGCTTGAGACCGGCGCGGTTCAGGCGCCGACGTCGCGCCATGTCCAGCCCTTCGCTTTCATAGTCGACGATCGGTTCCGTCAAGCCGTCCACCCGTGCCTCGCCTCCTCCGGCATAAAGGCGCGAGCCTGCTTGCGCAATGTCTGAGTGTCGGCTACCGGTCCCGGCCATGGGCAAAGACGACCAGATCGCCTTCGAATCCGCGCTTTTCATGCGCGCCGCCGCGGTCGAGACCGAGCTGCGGCGGATCCTCGACGCGCGTCCGCTCACCAGTGAGATCGTGCGGCCGGAGCGCCTGATGGCGGCCATGCGCCATGGCGTGCTCAATGGCGGCAAGCGGCTGCGGCCATTTCTGGTCATGGAAAGTGCCGCGCTGTTTTCGGCCGATAGCGAGGCGGCGCTGCGCGTCGCCGCGGCGCTCGAATGCGTGCATTGCTACTCGCTCATCCATGACGACCTGCCTTCCATGGACGACGACGATTTGAGGCGCGGCCAGCCGACGGTGCACAGGGCCTTCGACGAGGCGACCGCGGTCCTCGCCGGCGACGCGTTGCTGACCTTGGCCTTCGACGTCGTCGCCGACGACGCGACGTTGCTGGCGGCGGAGCGCCGCGCCACCCTGGTCCTCGCCCTTGCCCGTGCGGCCGGTGCCGGCGGCATGGTCGGCGGCCAGATGCTGGACCTGGAAGCGGAGCGCGAACGGCCGGACGAGGCGGGGATCATCACGCTGCAGGCGATGAAGACCGGCGCGCTGATCCGCTTCGCCTGCGAGGCCGGCGCGATCGTCGCCGGCGCGCCTCCTGCCGAGCGCGAGCGGCTGGCGGAGTTCGGCTCGGCGATCGGCCTTGCCTTCCAGCTCGCCGACGACCTGCTCGACCTGACCGCCGACGCAAAGCAGATGGGCAAAGCGACGAACAAGGATGCGGCCGCCGGCAAGGCGACGCTCGCAGCACTGCACGGACCAGACTGGGCGCGCGGCCAGCTCCACGGCCTCATCGACCAGGCGCATGCCCTGCTTGAGCCCTATGGCGAGCGGGCTGAGCTGCTCAAGCAAGCGGCGACCTTCGTGGCGACGCGCAGCAGCTGAACGGTGGCGCGGCGGGCGGCAATTGCCGAAGCCGACAACAGCTCCGATTGTTCGCTATGTTCGAATACTGCTGTCGATGGCCGGGTGATTATCCGGCATCCGCAGCAGTCTATATCCGCTCCAGGACAACGAACGGACATCATCGATCCGGTCGCTGACGCCTCCCCGGCCCTCCATCCAGAGCCGTGAAATCCACCGGAAGGAACCTGGAAATGCCCTTTGCCAACTTCAAGATGCCCGAGGCCGCCCTCACAAAGGCGCAGAAGGAAGACCTCGTCCACAAGACCACGCAGATGTTCGTCGACTATTTCGGCGAAGGTGTACGCCCCCACACCATGGTGCTGATCGAGGAAGTTCCCGACGGAGGCTATGGCCGCGCCGACGAGGTCTTCATTCTTCCCGACGCCCACCGGGCCGAGGATGGTGCCTGACTTGAGCCGGGCGAGTCGCTTGCCGAGCGACACGCCCAACTTTCCGTGTCGGAGCCGACACTCGCTTTCCCTTGGATCAGCCCCGGTTCGGCAAGCTCCGCAGGAAATCGATCATCGCGGCGTTGACCTCGTCCGGGCGCTCCTGCTGGGTCCAATGCCCGCAGCCGGGCAGCATCAGCGTATCGCGGATTTGCGGGACGAAGTTCCTGAGATTGGCCAACAGTTGATCCATGCCGGGGAAGGCGACCACAAGGTCACGGTCGCCCGCTGCGTAGAGAGCGGGAACCTTGATCCGCGCGCCGGCAAAGGGCGCCATCAGTTCCCAGTTCCGGTCGATGTTGCGGTACCAGTTGAGACCTCCGGCAAAGCCGGTGCGCTGGAACTCGCCGGCGTAGAAATCGCTGTCGCTTTCGCTGAGCCAGTGCGGCAGACTTGCAGGAACCTCGGCGGCTTGCAGGAGACCTCCGCCGTGCGGGACCATGGCAATTCTGGCGCCGCCGTCCGAAGCGTCTCCCGACACCGCGTAAAGCATGGCGCGCACCGTGGCCCGCGGGTCCCGTTCCAGCTCCGCCTCGGCAATACCGGGTTGCTGGAAATAGAGCTGGTAGAACTGGGACTCCGCCGTTCGCGGCATGAGGCTGGTCGGACGCGCATTGCCGCGCGGCCGGAACGGCACGCTGAGGCCGACGACGGCATGGAAGCGGTCCGGCCGTAGCAGCGCGGCATGCCAGGCCACCACCGCACCCCAGTCGTGGCCGACGATGACGGCACTGGGGACCTCGAGGGCGTCGAGAAGACCCACCATGTCGCCGACCAGATGAAAGAGCGTGTATTGGTCGATCGCTTCCGGCCGGTCGCTCTTGCCGTAGCCTCGCATGTCGGGGGCGACGGCACGGAAGCCCGCCGCTGCGAGCGCGCCCAGCTGATGCCGCCAGGAATACCAGGATTCAGGGAAGCCATGGCACAAAAGCACCACCGGCCCTTCGCCCTGCTCCGCGACATTGAGGCGGATGCCGTTGGTCTCAACTATCCGCTGTATAGGTTCGCTCACGGCCGCCTCTCATGCTCGCGTTCCACCTCTGATCAATGGCGAAAGGCCAGACGCCGCAACGGGTGGCCGAGCCAGCGGAGTGCCAAGTTTTTGGAGGCGCGCATCTTCCATTGACTGTCTCAGGGGCGGTCGCGGCAGTCAATATCCGACATGGTCACGTAGCGCCACGGCGTCCACGCACTTGAATAGTTCTGGCGATGCGCGTCCATTCGTGCAGGATCGCTGACTGGGGAGGCGGGGAACCAATGCTTAAGCTGCAAGCCTGGCTGGCCGATTATTGGGTCATCGGTGCAGGGTTCATGGCAGCATCGCTCATAGCGGCCGCGCCGGTCTTATCGCTTCCGCTGCCGGTGTTCCTGATCTTCCTGCACAGCCCGTTTTACATGATCCATCAGGTCGAAGAGCACGCCGGCGACCGATTCCGCAAATTCGCGAACGAAAATGTTTTCGGCGGCCGTGACGCCCTTACCGTCGCCTCGGTTCTCGTCATCAACCTGCCGTTTGTCTGGGGCATCAACCTGCTGGCTCTTTATGCGGCATTCCTGTGGGGACCCGCCTGGGGCCTGGTTGCCCCGTATGTCATGATCGTGAACGCGCTCGCGCACCTCGTCACATCGGCGCGGCTCGGCAAATACAATCCCGGCCTCGTCACCAGCGTCATTTTGTTTTTGCCGCTGAGCGTCGTCACGATCTGGATGATCGGCCGGACGGGAGGTCTTGTCCCGCAATTGATCGGCGCAGCTCTCGCGATCCTGCTTCACCTGGCGATCATTGCGGTCGTGGCCGCCCGATACCGCTCTCTCGTCGTCACCTCACAGCATCGGCGGCGACGTCATCAGTCTTGATCATCGGCAAAACGGCCCTTTGTCCTCAACGGCACCACATTCGCGCTGGCCGGCTGTTCCGGCTCGGCGCTCTGCGCGGCGACTGCCATATCGGCCCGGGGCAGATAGATCGTCACCGTCGTGCCCTTGCCGACTTCGCTGTCAATTGTGACCGCGCCGCCGGACTGCTGCGCCAAGCCGTAGACCTGGGCGAGGCCGAGACCTGTACCCTTCTCGGGCCCTTTGGTCGTGAAGAACGGTTCGAAAACCTGCGGAAGCACGTCTGCCGCAATGCCGATGCCTGTGTCGGTCACCCGCAACGCGACGAATTCACCTTGCAGGCCGGCTGCGTTATCCTCGCTCGACAACAGCGCGTTCTCCGCCGTTATCGTTACCAGGCCACCGTCTGGCATGGCGTCCCGCGCGTTAAAGGCAATGTTGACGAGACCAAGCTCCAGTTCGCCGGGGTCGACCTTGACTGGCCAGGTTTCGGGTCCGACAGCGGCGACCAATTTCACCGATTTGCGCATGGAGCCCGCTATCATTGCGCGGACGGCTTCCACGCGCTCTGCCAGCGAGACGACCTCGGCGCGGGCAGCCTGCTTGCGCGAGAAGGCCAGCAGCTGGCGTGTCAATGCGGCGCCGCGCTGGAGCGCAAGCTCCACGGATTCGGTCGCCCGCTTCATTTCGGGATCGGCGCCGACTTTCTTGCCCAGGCGAACATAGCTTTCGACCACCGTCAGGAGGTTGTTGAAATCATGCACGATGCTGCCGGTCAGTTGGCCGAGCGCATCCATTTTCTGCGTATGAACGCGTTGCGCTTGCGCCTGCCGCAGTGCGATCTCAGCGTCGCGTCGGTCGGTGATGTCGCGCGTAATCTTGGCGAAACCGATCAGCTCTCCTCGCTCGTCGCGGATCGGATCGATCACGACATTCGCCCAGAACAGCGTCCCGTCCTTACGGACGCGATGGCCCTCGGTCTCGAAGCGTCCATCCCGTGTTGCCGTATAGAGCGCGCGGCCAGGTAAACCGGCGGCACGGTCATGCTCGGTATAAAAACGTGAGAAGTGCTGACCGATGATTTCTTCGGCCGCATAGCCCTTGATGCGCTCCGCGCCGGCGTTCCAACTGGTCACCAGCCCGTTGGGGTCAAGCATGAAGAGCGCATAGTCGGTCACGCCGCTCACCAGAAGGCGGAACTGGCGCTCGCTTTGGCGCAAAGCTTCGTGCGCCGCACGGCGTTCGGTGATGTCGCGCGTGACCTTGGCGAATCCTTCGAGTCGGCCTGCGTCGTTGTGGATCGGGGTAACGACAACCGATGCCCAGAAACGGCTGCCATCCTTGCGTACGCGCCAACCCTCGCCTTCATATCGCCCGTTCTGCACGGCTGCTTCGAGAACCCGGAGCGGCGCGCCTTTTGCGCGTTCTTCACGAGTATAGAATTTGGAAAAATGCTGGCCCACGATTTCCTCGGCAGCGTAGCCTTTCAGCCGCTCGGCGCCGGCGTTCCAATTGGTGATCACGCCGCTTGGATCGAGCATGTAGATGGCATAGTCGGTCACGCCGTCGACAAGGATGCGGAAGCGCCGCTCGCTCTGCAGCAGCGACTCATGCGCGGCGACGCGCTCCGTGATGTCTCGCGTGATCTTCGCGTAACCCAAAAGAACGCCGTTGCGGTCCAGTACCCGTTGAACAAGGCCGCTCGACCAGAACCTGGTTCCGTCCTTGCGCACCCGCCATCCTTCGGCCTCGTATCTTCCCTCCGCCTTTGCCGCGGCAAGCATCCTGCTCGGAACCCCATTCGCCTGATCTTCGACTGTGAAAAATCGGGAAAAATGCTGCCCCAGGATTTCCGAAGCCGCGTAGCCCTTTATCTTCTCGGCGCCGGCATTCCAGCTGGTGATGAAGCCATCTGCATCAAGGGTGTAGATCGCGTAGTCGGCGACAGCGTCGATGAAGAGTTCGAGGCGGCGGCTGTCGGAAAGGTGTTGCGCGTCGGCTGTGGTCAATGGCATTGTCGAACCCGCATTACGCTCGCATCAGGCAGTTCGTCCGGTGACGCGTCTGCGACATAAGCGTGCCTATCCTGCATAGCAACGAGCTTGGATCAATGGCGACATATTCATCCGCTCTCGCAGCCAATCTCAGAAACCCAGGTTATTTGTACAGCTTTGCTCCGGAAAACGAGCCTGGAGATGACGAGGAAAATCCCGTCTCTCACGAACTCGGCTCTGCCGAGCACGACGAACTCCCGTATAGGGTCGAGTTGTGGAACGCCACCAAGAACGGTGTCGAACAAGTCCTCGCCGTCACGGCAAATGCCAGCATCGGCTACGCTGCCTATTACGCAGCGACGCGTGAGCACCCGGACCGCTACGTCACCTTGCGGCACAAGAACAATTTCGTTTCGAGATGGAACGGTCCGGCGAATTAGGCAGGGGCCTGTCTATGACACGGAGCGCCAACTCTACCCGTTCGGCCGAAGCGCTGCCCTATCGTATCGAACTCTGGCACGCCGACAGCCATGAGGTCATCGAACGGGTTCTCGCACGCGCCGTTACAGCCCAGCTTGCCCGCGCCATTTTTCAAGCCGCAAGGGACGAGCATCCTCGACGGCGGATCACGCTGCGCAAGGGAAACCGTATCCTCTCCGATACGACGGATTGACGATCTGCCGTCCGGTTTCAAAGCGCTGTCCGGAGGTCCAGTGCGCTAGGCCTGTCTGTCGCGGACAGCGATACGTCGCCCCTGCATCAAAAGCAGCGACAAGACCACCCTCCCTCCAACGAAATCTTAATGTAAATCAAGCGTAATCCCGACCATTAAAATTGTGCGTATGTGTTGGGGTTGCGCATGCCGGAATATTCTTCCTTCCTCCGGTCGATCCGGATCCGCTACATTTCGGGATTGCTTGTCTTCGCACTGGCCTCGGCCGCCGTCATGTTCGCGCTCAACCGTGTGAATTCGTACCGCCACGAGGTCGATGCTCTCAGCGGCAATTTCGTCATCTTCGCCCGCGACCTGCGCAACGCCACCAATTTCGCCGAGACCACCGGCACCGCCTGGCGCAGCGAGACGCGCGATGCGTTGGCGACCGCCGCGCGCGGCCATTCCGAACGCCTGATGGGCGAGATCGGGATCCTGAACGCCCAGCTTGCCGCGATCAGGCCGCGCCTGTCGAACAACACCGTCAACGCGCTGGACGCCGCTTCGGTCAATGACGACCTGTTCTGGTCGGCGCGCGATATGGTGCGCAACTTCAACTTGATGGCAGTCGCCCAGAAGGTCGACGAGTGGAGCTATCGCGAGATCCGTAACCAGAATGACCTTTTCGCCCAGCCGATGCTGGTGAAGGTGCGCACCGCGCTCGACGAGGAGCGCCGCCTCGCCGATGCTTCCAGCGACCGGCTGCTCCTGTGGGCGAGCGGCCTGCTGTTCGCCGTGCTCGCCATCGCGGCGTTTCTGATATTCCGGCCGATGGAGAATGCGATCCGCCGCGCCTTCGCCGAGACCGCCGCATCTTTGTTCAAGGCCGAGGCCGCCGACCGCGCCAAATCCGAATTCCTTGCCAATATGAGCCATGAGATCCGCACGCCGATGAACGGCGTTCTCGGCATGGCCGAGTTGCTTGCCAAGACGGAGCTGACGCCGCGCCAGAAGACCTTCACCGACGTCATCGTCAAATCCGGCAACGCGCTGCTCACCATCATCAACGACATCCTCGATTTCTCGAAGATCAATGCCGGCCAGCTGACGCTCGACCCCGCCCCTTTCCGCCTCGCGGAGGCGGTCGAGGATGTGGCGACGCTGGTGTCGGCGCGCGTTGCCGAAAAGAACCTCGAGCTCATCGTGCGCGTCGACCCGCGCCTGCCGGCCTTCGTCGTCGGCGATGCCGGGCGCTTCCGCCAGATCGTCACCAACCTGCTCGGCAACGCCGTGAAGTTTACCGAGAAGGGCCATGTCCTGATCGATGTCGGCGGCGATGTCGTCGACGGTGTGGTCCAGCTCAAGGTCCGCGTCGAGGACACCGGCATCGGCATTCCAGCCGAAAAACTGCAAAGCGTGTTCGAGAAATTCGCCCAGGTCGACGGCTCCTCGACCCGCCGCCATGAAGGCACCGGCCTTGGCCTCGCGATCGGCGCGCGGCTTGTCGACCTGATGGGCGGCAAGATCGGCGTCGAAAGCGAGATCGGCCGCGGCTCCGTGTTCTGGTTCGCCGTGCCGCTGCCGGCGCATAGCCAGCAGGCGCGTGACGAGCTGGTGCCGGTCGATGTCACCGGCGCCCGTGTGCTGGTCATCGACGACAATCCGGTCAACCGCGAGATCCTGCTGGAGCAGCTCAGAAGCTGGAGCTTCGACTGCGCGGCCGCCGAAAGCGGCGCGGTCGGCCTCGCTTTCCTCGACCGCGCCTGCCAGCTCGGCGCCTCGGTCGACTGCATCATCCTCGATTACCAGATGCCCGGCATGAACGGCGCCGATGTCGCCAGAGCCATCGCCGCCGACAGCCGCCTCTCTTCCATCCCCGTCGTGCTGCTCACCTCGGTAGACCAGGTCGATTTCGGCCGCATGGTGATCGATTTCGGCATCGTCGCGCATCTTACCAAGCCGGCGCGTTCGGCGGTGCTGCTGGGCACCGTGATTGCCGCCATCCAGAAGGCGCGCACGCAAGGCGCCAAGGCGCATTTCGTGCGCGAGCCGGTCGCGGCCCAGGCGGCCCCGCCGGCCTTCACCGTCATCCGCGGCCCGTCGGTGTCCGTGCCGGCGGCGCCGGAATCGACGGCAGCGCCGAGCGGCCCGATCGATATCCTGATCGCCGAGGACAATGACGTGAATCAGCTGGTCTTCGGCCAGATCCTCAACGGTTTCGGTCTCAGCTACCGCATTGCCGGCAATGGTCGGACGGCTGTCGAGATGTACCGCTCGCTGCGCCCGCGCCTGGTGCTGATGGACGTCTCCATGCCGGAGATGAACGGCTATGAGGCGACGCGCGCCATCCGCGCCATCGAAGCGCAGAACGGCGATCACACGCCGGTCATCGGCGTCACCGCGCATGCGCTAAAGGGCGACCGTGAAAAATGCATCGAGGCCGGCATGGACGACTATCTGCCGAAGCCGGTCTCGCCCGACCGCCTCGGCGCCAAGATCGGCACCTGGCTCAGCGAGACCGTGGCGGCGAAGACGGCTTAAGCGTCAGGCGCCAGGTGCGTTCGGCGGCCACCGCCGAGTTCCTTCGCGCCCCCCTCTGCCCTGCCGGGCATCTCCCTCACTTGGGGGAGATCGGCAGTTCCGGCGCTTCGCCCATCCCTTGGAGATTGGCGAAAGCAAACGTGGCGGCCAATCTCCCCCCTTGTGGGGCAGATGTCCGGCAGGACAGAGGGGGCGCTGTCCCGCCGACTCTGAACCAGCTCTTTTCGAGCCTTCAGCCCCGCCGGAACGGATACAGGAATTGCCGCCAATATCCTTTCGGCACCGGATGGCCGTGAATGCCATAGCCCTTCGGCCAGCGTCCCTCGGGCAGATGATAGGTGCCGAATAGCCGGTCGAGCAGCGGGAAATGGATGGCGAAGTTGACGTCGATCGCCTCTTTCTCGAGGCCGTGATGCCAATGATGGAAGCGCGGTGACACCAGCACCTTTTCCGCCGGACCGAAGCTCGTTCCGATGTTGGAATGGATGAAGGACGAATAAACGTAGACGATCAGGATATAGGCTTGGATCGCCGATTCATCGAAGCCGAGCACGAACATCGGCGTCGCCGTCAGGCTGCGAAGAACGATGATTTCCAGGAAATGCATCCGCGCGCCGGCAATCCAGTCCATCGACTTGGCCGAATGATGCACGGCATGAAAATTCCACAGGAACGGGATGCGATGGAAGGCCCGGTGTACCCAATATTGGGCAAGATCGGTCAGGAACATCACCGCCAGCAGTTGCACGACCCAGGGCAGATCGTGGACCCAGGCGCGCACCGAACCGAGGCCGGCTTGCGCGTTGACGAAATTGGACGGCGCGAGCGTCAGGTAGGTCAATATCTGAACCAGCAGCGACGAGACCAGGTAATAGAACAGGTCCTCGCGCCATTCGTCGCGGAACACGGTCTGGCTCTTGTTGCGGGCAAAGATGCGTTCGAGCGGGACGAACAGCACGCCCATGAACAGGACATTGAGAATGAAGAAATCAAGGCCGAAGAACACGCCGTCGACATGCAACTCGTGACGCACCGGGAGCATGCCGATGAGCGAGGCCAACAGCACGGTGACCATAGCCGCCACGCCGAGCGTCTTTTCCCGGCGCAGCATCATGCTCAGGATGGCCAGGACGTAGCCCGAGATAAGCACGAAATAGAGGACCGGCTTGAAGAACAGCATCTGGTGGATCGGAGCAAGGTCCGGCATCGAGGTCAGCGTCGGATAGCGCAATACGATGACCATCAGGAGGCCGGTGATCCCGGCAAGCAATGCGATCGAGCCGGACAGCCAGCCGGACCCGAACGGCCGCTTGGTGCGCGGTGTTTCGAGCTCACCGATCACCCTTTTAAGGAAATTCCCCTCCGGCATGATGCTCCCCCCTATGTGATCCGAATAAAAACGCGCCCTGGAAAACACTGTGCCCGCTCTTACTATGGCAAAGCGCAATAAGATTTGAACGCCACCGCCCTGACAAGCGGATTCTCGTCGCAACATTAGCAATTGGCTATCGGCGTTGTTGACGGCCGGGAAGCTCGCGTCCCCGCCAGGAATGCAAGTCGCTACAATTTAAATCGCTGCTGGATGAGGCGGGCGCATTCGCCGGCATCAGCCGGCTGGTGTCGAGCTCAAGGTCGTAGGCGACACCCCGGTGCACGCGTTCGAATTGCCAGCGTGCAAGTCCGGGCAGTCGGTCTGCACGCCGGCTTTCGCGCGTTTCGAGCACCTCTTGCGGCCCACTGTCCTGGCGTTGCGTCACCGATTGCGCAGCACCACGCAGGCGCCGCCGACGCTTTGCAGCTTGTCGCAGATGCCGTTGGCCTCGCCGCGCGTATCGGCGCCGATCCTGACCGCGTAGATGCCGCGCCGGCCGATCGGCGTGCGAACCCGGCTCACCACCGGGTCACGGCTGGCGAGCAAAGCCGGGAACCGGCCCCTGACCCGCAGCCACTGGCCGATCGCCGCCGAGCGGCGGAAATTGCCCGCCACCTGCACGCCCCACGGCTTCACGTTGATCGAAGCCATGGCGACGGTCCGCGACATGATCACCGGCAGCCTGCGGCAGGCAACCGCGAAGCTCATCTTCGGGTCGAGCGGCTGGACGGTGCCGGCATAGGACTTGTCCGAGAACTTGTCGACGGGCTCGCCCATGACGTCGAAGACATAGCTTTCCGTTTCCATCGGCAGGAAGCCGCCCGAGGCGAGCCAGCGCGACACGCGGTTCTCGCCGGCATTGTAGGCCGCGGCCGCGAGCCCGAGATTGCCATAGCTGACCTTCATCTCGGCGAGATATTTCGCCGAGGCCGGGATGGCCTGCCCGATGTCGAAGGGATCGGCGAGCCCGCGCATCTTCGCGGTGCCCGGCATGAATTGCGCGATGCCTTCGGCGCCGACCGGGCTCACCGCGCCCGGATCGAAGCGGCTCTCCTTCCAGATCAGCCGGGCGAAGAAATCCTTGGGCAGCCCGTTCTGTTGGGCCTGGGTCTCGATCAGATCGCAGACGCGGGAAATCAGGCGCTTGGCGGCCGACTTCGACTGCGGCGGATCGGCGAATGCGTGTGTCGCCGGGATCAGCACGAAAAACAAGAGCAGCGTTGCCTTCAGGAAACGCCGCATCGGTTCATTCCGCGGCGGCTTTGCCGTGCCCGTACCGCTGCTCGATATAGTCGCCGACCATCTTCTCGAAATCCTGCGCGATCGAGGGCCCGCGCAGCGTAGCAGCCTTCTTGCCGTCGATGAAGACAGGCGCCGTCGGCGTCTCGCCAGTGCCGGGCAGCGATATGCCGATATCGGCGTGCTTGGATTCGCCGGGACCGTTGACGATGCAGCCCATCACCGCGACCTTGAGATTCTCGACGCCGGGATATTTCTCGCGCCACACTGGCATGTTCTTGCGGATATCGGCCTGGATGCTCTGGGCAAGTTCCTGGAACACGGTGGATGTGGTGCGGCCGCAGCCGGGGCAGGCCGCGACGATAGGCACGAACTGCCGGAAGCCCATGGTCTGCAGAAGTTCTTGCGACACCTGCACCTCGCGCGTGCGGTCGCCATTCGGCTCCGGCGTCAGCGAGATGCGGATCGTGTCGCCGATGCCCTGCTGCAAGAGGATGCCCATCGCGGC
Organism: Mesorhizobium sp. B2-8-9; assembly: GCF_006439475.1. NCBI lineage: Bacteria > Pseudomonadati > Pseudomonadota > Alphaproteobacteria > Hyphomicrobiales > Phyllobacteriaceae > Mesorhizobium > Mesorhizobium sp. B2-8-9. Next base: position 21,081 of record NZ_VFTQ01000007.1, read on the forward strand.
GGAAGAAGCGACGATGCCCTTGGTGCCCATGCCGGCTTCGGTGAGGCCCAGATGCAGCGCATGATCGGAGCGGGTGGCAAGCTCGGTGTAGACGGCGATCAGGTCCTGCACACCGCTGACCTTGGCCGACAGGATGATCTTTTCGCGGCCAAGCCCGATCTCTTCCGCCATCTCGGCCGACAGGATCGCCGACTGCACGATCGCCTCGCGCGTGACTTCCTGCGCGGTGAGCGGCGAGCCCTTCGCCTGGTTGTCGTCCATCAGCCGGGTCAAAAGCTCCTGGTCGAGCGATCCCCAATTGACGCCGATGCGTACCGGTTTGTCATATCTGATCGCCATCTCGACGATCGCGGCGAACTGGCGGTCCTTCTTGTCCTTGAAGCCGACATTGCCCGGATTGATGCGGTATTTGGCCAGCGCTTCGGCGCAGGCCGGATGATCGGCGAGCAGCTTGTGCCCGATATAGTGGAAGTCGCCGACCAGCGGCACGTCGATGCCGAGCCGCAACAGCCGCTCATGGATGCGCGGAACCGCCGCCGCGCTCTCGTCGCGGTCGACCGTGATGCGCACGATCTCCGAGCCGGCACGATGCAGCGCCGCGACCTGGGCGACGGTCTGGTCGACATCGGCGGTGTCGGTGTTGGTCATCGATTGCACGACGACCGGAGCGCCGCCGCCGACCATCACGCCGCCGACCGATACGCCGACCGACCGGCGACGCGGGAAGGGAGAAGAAAAATATCCGGTCATGCCGGCCGCCTTCATTTGGGAGTTTCGGCATGAGGTGGCGGAGCAAAGATGGCTTGTCAATGGCAAGCGGCGGGCCAGCCTGCAAATCGGCTAGAGCCGTGCGGGAAATAACAACCGGTCCGACCGCAAGATTTGCGGCCAGCTTTCCGTCAATTTCAGTTAAAAGCACCGGCCCGGTGGCATTTCTTGCCACCGGAAATTCACCGCGGCGGGTTGCGATGATGGTGCCTGGAAGAGCTTCAGTGTGTCGTCGGACTAGCTTTCAGCTTTTCAATCTCGTCCTTGATTGCCAGCTTGCGTCGCTTGAGATTCACGATTTCGAGGTCGTCGACCGAAGGATGGTTCATCGCATCGGTGAGCTCGCGCTCGATATCACCGTGTTTCCGCTGCAACTCGTCAAGATGGGATGCAAGAGACATGAATGGTTCTCCCTTTCATGGTTTCCTCGATTGCAGCCGTCGCAGGAGCCTCCACCGCAGGTTGCGACTGTGACGGCACCATGACAGTTTGCCACCAACCGATCTCGATGTCGAATGCCACGTGGTAGCATTCCACGACAAAGTGAAATGTGGTAAGGGCTGCGCGCCGGTCACAAACCCGCAAGTCACGGCCCCGCCCAAACAGCCCGATTGGGCGATGCATACGCAGACGGTAGATAATGTCCGAACAGGAACAGGCTGAAATACGCCTCGAATATTCCCGGCTCAAACAAGAACACGCCGATTTCGACGCCGCCATCAACGCGATGATCGCCACCGGCTGCGACCCGCTTCAGATCCAGCGCATGAAGAAGAAGAAGCTGATGCTGAAAGACCGGCTGTCGGTGCTGGAAGACCGCATCATTCCCGACATCATTGCCTGAGCGGATCGCCCCGCGCCGTCAAGAGATCGATAGCCGTGCCGCGCGTTCGCGCAGCAGCGCGAGAAGTTCGCCGGTCCGTTCTTCGGACGTGTCGATCGGCACCACAAGGCACATAGTCGCTTCGACCTTGCCTGGCGCAGAGAACACCGGCGCCGCAAGGCATTTGGTGTAGGCATCGACCAGGCCTGACGTGACGCAATAGCCGGTGATGCGCGCCCGCGCGATATCGTCGATGAAATCGTCGAGTTCGAGCTTGCGGCCGTCCGGCAGCACGAGGTCGTCTCGCGTGACCATCGCTTCGATCCCGCCGCGGTCGAGGCCGGCAAGCAGCAGCCGGCCGGAAGCAGTCCAGGGCAGCGGGATCTGCAGGCCGGTGGCCGAACTGATGCGGAATGGCCTGGTGCCCGGGCTCGAATGGACGATCGTGTAGCGGCCGCTCTGCAGCATGCAGAGTTCGGAGGTCTCGCCGGTCTCGCGCGACAGCGTGTCGACCTCCTGGCGGCCGCGCCTGAGCAGGTCGTTGCCGCGCATATAAGCCATTCCATAGAGATAGAGCTTCTTGCCGAAATAGACGCGGTTGCCGTCGCCAGCCATTTCCAGCAGCCCGGCTTCGACCAACTCGCGCACCAGCGTATAGGTCGTCGAGCGCGGCGCGTTGAGCCCTTTGGCCAGGTCGCCGATGCCGATCGCACGCTGGTTGGCGTGCAGGAATTCCAGGATGTTCAAGGCCCTGTTGAGCCCCTTCTCGCGCGAGCCCGCCGGCCGCTCTTCATCCGCACCGTCGCTTGGCCACTCGGTCAGGGTTTCACGCTCTTGCATTGTCGATTCCTAGTGCTAGTATCTGTCTTGTACAGGATACACACGTCTCTTGTAAGAGACAATCGCTGATTGCGACGCGTATCTCTGCTGCATTGGGGAACACACCATCAAAGGAGGTCGCCGTGAACGACACATCCGGCAGACGTAATTTTCTGAAACTGGGAATGGCGGGCCTGGCCACCGCCGGCGCGCTCACCGCCATCAGCGCCGAGAAGGCGGCGGCGCAAGCCGCGTCCGACAGCGTGCTGCGCACTGCGCTCGATCGCGGCAAGCTGATCGTCGGCACCGGCAGCACCAACGCGCCGTGGCATTTCGAGAACGATGCCGGCGAGCTGGTCGGTATGGACATCACCATGGGCCGCATCCTTGCCAAGGGCCTCTTTGACGACCCGACCAAGGTCGAGTTCGTCATGCAGGATCCGGCGCAGCGCATTCCGAACGTGACGACCAACAAGGTCGACATCACCATCCAGTTCATGACCATGACGGCGCAGCGCTCGCAGCTGATCCACTTCTCGCGGCCATATTACGTTGAAGGCGTCGCGCTGCTGACGCTGCCTGGCTCCGAGAACAAGACCTTCGACAAGCTCCTGGCGAACGGCTCCGCCACGCGCATCTCGATCCTGCAGAATGTCGACGCCGAAAGCTCGGTGCATTTTGCCTTGCCGCAGGCGCAGGTGCTGCAGATCGATACCCAGGCGAACGTTCTGCAGGCGTTGGAATCCAAGCGCGCCGATGCCGCCGCTGTCGATCTGTCGACGGTGCGCTGGCTCGCCTCGCGCAATCCCGACAAATATTTCGACGCCGGCAAGAGCTGGTACTCGATGCTTTACGGCGCTGCGGTCCGGCAAGGCGACCTCGACTGGCTGACCTTCGTCAACCAGACCTTCACCATCGCCATGTTCGGCCATGAGACGGCGCTCTACGATGCCGCCTTCAAGGAATATTTCGGTCAGGAGCCGCCGCCGCGCCATCCGGGCTTCCCGGTCATCTGACGCGCCACACGACCAACCGGCGGAAGGGCGAGGCAACCGTTCTTCCGCCTGTTCTCCTCACACCGGCCCATGCGAATATGAATGCTATGTTCGCCGCGGGCCATTGAGACGGACGCATGGGCTATACGCTCAATTTCAACCTGATCTGGCGGCATTTCGACAAGCTGTGGGGTGGCTTACTGCTCAGCCTCGAGCTTGCCGTCATCTCGATCGCCATCGGCATCGTCATCGGCTTGGTGTTGGCCGTCTGGTATGTCTCGGCCGGACGCGTGGTGCGCGCCATCATCGCCGCCTATGTCGAATTCATCCGCAACGTTCCGCTGATCCTGCTGGTCTATCTGGTCTTCTACGGCCTGCCGACAGTCGTCGACCTTGCCTACAGCGCCCCTACATCGTTTGTCCTGACGCTATCGGTCTATAGCGGCGCCTATCTTGTCGAGGTGTTCCGCTCGGGCCTGGAAGCGGTGCCGCGCGGTCAGCTCGACGCCGGCAAGGCGATCGGCCTTACTCCATGGCAGCGCCTGATCCACGTACGCCTGCCGACGATGCTGCGCATCACGCTGCCCGCACTGTCCAACACCTTCATCTCGCTGTTCAAGGACACCTCGATCGCCTCGGTGATCTCGGTCCCCGAGCTCACCTACGGCGCCCAGTGGATCAACTTCAACACGTTCCGCATCGTCGAGGTCTATCTGGTGACGACGGCGATGTATCTGGTGACCGGCTACACCTTGCTGTTTGCGCTGCGGCTGGTCGAACGCCGATTCAGGGCGGCGCGCTGAGATGCTGAGCCAGATCCTCTACGCCCTGCCGTTCCTTGCCGAAGGCTTCGCCGTGACCTTATGGGTCTCGCTGCTGGTCGTGGTCCTGTCCTTGGTCGCAGGGGTCCTGCTGGGCGTCGGCCTGGTCTATGGGCCAGCGCCGCTGCGTTGGGCAGTGCGCATCTTCTCGGACACCATCCGCGGCATCCCGATCCTCGTGCTGATGTTCTTCGTCTATTACGGCCTGCCCGCGGTCGGCGTGCACCTTCAGTCCTTCTGGGCGGCGGTGCTGGCGCTGACCTTGTTCAAGACGGCGCAGGTCGTCGAATATCTGCGCGGCGCCGTCGCCTCGATCCCGAAAGGCCAGTCGGAAGCGGCGATGGCGATCGGCCTCACCTTCCGCCAGCGCCTCACCTCGGTGATCTTCCCGCAGGCTTTCCGCCGCTTCCTGCCACCCTGGATCAACGGCGTCACCGATGCCGTGAAGGGTAGCGCGCTGGTTTCGCTGCTCGGCATCACCGATCTGATGCAGGCGATCAACCAGGTCATCGGCCGCACCTATGAGGCGATGCCGCTCTATATCCTCGGCGCTCTCATCTATTTCGCCGTCAATTATGCGCTTTCCTATGCCAGCCGCCGGCTGGAACGGCGCTTCGCTTTCATCCGGGATTAATGCGATGGCCAGTTCGAACGACAACGCAGCGCTTCTCGATATTGCCGAGGTCTCGAAATCCTTCGGCTCGGTCAGCGTGCTGCGCTCGGTCAGCTTGCAGGTGGCCAAGGGCGAGGTCGTCACCATCATCGGCCCTTCGGGCAGCGGCAAGACCACCCTGCTGCGCTGCGTCAACTTCCTCGAAAGCTACGATAGCGGCTCGATCCGCATCGACGGCAAGGAGGTCGGCTTTCGCGACGGCGGCGCGCGCCAGCGGCGTAGCGAACGCGATTTGGCCGCCATGCGCGCCGAGACCGGCATGGTGTTCCAGAGCTTCAACCTCTTTCCGCATCTGACCGCCGCCGGCAACATCATGCTCGGCCTGACCAAGGTGCGCGGCAAGAGCAAGACGGAGGCGCGCTCGATTGCCGAGCATTGGCTGGGCCGCGTCGGCCTCGCCCACAAGGCAGACAGCCTGCCCGCCGAATTGTCGGGTGGCCAGCAGCAACGCGTCGGCATTGCCCGCGCAGTCGCCATGGAGCCCAAAATCCTGCTGCTCGACGAGATCACCTCGGCGCTCGACCCGGAGCTCGTCGGAGAGGTGCTGGCGGTGGTCCGCAGCCTCGCCGAGGATGGCATGACCATGGTGATGGTCACGCATGAGATGGCCTTCGCCCGCGATGCCTCCAGCCGCATCGTCTTCATGGCCGATGGCGGTGTCTCGGCCGTCGGTCCGCCGAAAGAAGTGCTCGCGGCGGAAACGACCAACGAGCGCCTCCGCGCATTTCTGGCGCGTTTCCGCGCCTCGCATTTTTGAAAGCGGATGGCCTCGGCCATCCAGGGAGTACCCTTCCATGTCGCCTTACATACGGCTCGCCGAGCTTGGCCTTACGTTGCCGGAGCCGCCGACGCCCATCGCCAATTTCGTCACCCATGCCGAGAGCGGCCGGCTGATCTTTCTTTCGGGACAGGGGCCGCTGCGTGCCGACGGCACGCTTTGCACCGGCAAGGTCGGCGATGACGTGACCGTGGATCAGGCCTATGAGCATGCCCGCCTCACCGGCCTCAATTTGCTCGCCGTCATGCATGCCGCGGCGGGCGATCTCGGCCGCATTGTGCGGGTCGTGAAGCTGCTCGGCTTCGTCAACGCTACGCCGACCTTCAGCGACCACCCCAAAGTGGTCAATGGCTGCTCGGACCTCTTCGCCGATGTTTTCGACAAGCTTGGCGGCCATGCTCGCTCGGCCATCGGCGTTGGCTCGCTGCCGCGAAACATCACTGTCGAAATCGAAGCGGTCGTCGAGATCGCCGCCTGACTTAACGGAGTCCACTCACATGAAGACCTATTCCGACGCCGGCTCCAACACCACCATCCGCGAGCGGCTGGGCTTGAGGCCAATCATCAATGTCTCGGGCACGATGACGGCGCTGGGTGCCTCGATCATCGTTCCCGAAGCGATCAGCGCCATGGCCGAGATCGCCTCGCAATGGGTGGAGATGGATGATTTGCAGCGCGCCGCGAGCGCGGTGGTCGCGCGCCTCACCGGCGGCGAGGCCGGCTTCATCACCGCCTGCTGCGCCTCGGGCATCACCATGGCCATCGCCGGCGCGATGACAGGCACCAACCTTCTCGCGATCGAACGCCTGCCGGACGACACCGAAGGGCTGAAGTCCGAGGTCGTCATCCAGCTCGGCCACATCGTCAACTATGGCGCGCCCATCGACCAGTCGATCCGCGTCGCCGGCGCCAAGGTCATTCCGGCGGGCACCGTCAGCGTCACCCAGGACTACCATGTGCGCGAGGCGATCAATGAGCGGACGGCCGCGGCTCTCTACGTCGTCGCCCACCACACCGTGCAATACGGCATGCTTTCCCTGGAGGAATTCTGCGAGATTTGTCATGCCAAGAACATTCCAGTGATCGTTGACGCCGCGTCCGAATATGACCTGCGCAGCTTCCTGGCGCGCGGCGCCGACATCGTCGTTTATAGCGGCCACAAATTCCTTTCGGGCCCGACCAGCGGCATCGTCACCGGCCGCAAGGACCTGGTCCGCGCCGCCTACCTGCAGAACCGCGGCGTTGCGCGCGCCATGAAGGTCGGCAAGGAAAGCATCGCCGGCACAATGGCGGCGCTCGACGCCTGGGAAAAGCGCGACCATGTCGGCATCCGCCGGCGCGAGGAGGCGGCGCTCAATCTGTGGAAGGATTCACTTCAAGGCATTCCCGGCATCGGCGCTGAGATCATTCCCGACCCGACCAACAATCCTCTCGACCGCCTGCAGGTGTTCGTGCGTCCGGAAAGTCGCTTCACCGCCGCCGGCCTGGCTTCCGCTTTGGCTGCCGGCTCGCCGCCGGTGATCGTCCGCAACCACGAGGTCGAGCGCGGCCACTTCTTCCTCGACCCCTGCAATTTGCATCCCGGCCAGGCGGAGATCGTCGCCGAGCAGCTGCGCGCCGTGTTGACGGCGAAGGAGCGTCCGTCCGATGCGATGAAAATCGCGCGCAAGGACTCTTCGGGCTCCCTGCGTTGGCCGGATTAGCGCTGCCGTAGCGTCGGGTCGTGTGTCTCAGTTGGCGGTATTACGGAGCACAACCATAAGGCGGTGATGTATGGCATCACATGGAAATGAGTACGGGCTACAACTTCTGTATTGGTTGCCGCAAAATTGGTGAGGAAGTTGCGATGCGGTACGGGCATACATATATCGAAGAACGTCGAATTGACGTCCTTACGGCGTCCGCGTACGATGTTGCGCATACGAAGCAGCGATAACTAATTCGGAACGATTTCGTGCGCAGGCTGTTAATCGCATGCGCCATTCATAGGAGAATCGCGAAATGAACACGTTCATTCGTCGCGATAAAATCGTCAATGAATTGAGGCGAGAATCAAAGGGTTCGTTCGTCACCCTTTATCGCGCGCTTGTCGAGGCGGCAGGCGACCCGTCCACCAAGCATAACGGCGACACTACTCTAAGCGAAGACGCAGTCAAGAACCGCATCCGGGCGATTGTAAAAGCGCGCAACTCGGCTAAGGAAGCCGGCTGATCTGTGTCGCTTAGCGCATCGACACTTGCGCTTTTCATATTGTTGGTGCCGGGATTGATATTTCGGTACGCCGTTTATGAAGGGTCTCCGGTTAGGAGGCCCTTTTTCGCGGGCAGCACGATCTACTCGTCCATCGCCGTACTGCTGTACTCCATACTGGTTTTCATCGTTTTTTGGTTCGTAATCGCACTGGCTGTTGGGTTCTTAAATCTCTTTCACGCCTACCACATTCCCTTTGGAATCGTCGAATTTGGCGGGAATATGTACGTCTTCGACCATTCCATCTCGCCTCCTCAGAGTAGGCGTTTCGAACTAACCAATTTCCTTTTCAGCTACCCTATCTGCTCAGCATTAGTATTTCTGGGGGTTAGCGTGACTGCCTTGATAGCCGCTTATTGCGTACAGTGGCTATCCCGTAGGTCCAAGGTGGTAGGACGCCTGATGTATGGCTCTCTCGCGCCGTTCATATCCAAAAATAAGGAGCCCCTGCTCACATGCTTTGTGCTGACAAAGGTAATCAGCGACAACCAACGGCTTATGTACGCCGGACTGCCAAAGGAGATCAGCCTCGGCGATGGAAACAACATCGACCATTTGATCCTGGAAGACCCGGTTAAATTCTATCTGCGCCTGAACAAAGAAATTCCGACAACAACTTTCGGCAAAGCGCGACCTATGTCCACTCAAGAGTTTAGCCAAGGGCACATATTCTTGCGTTCATCAGAGATCGAGAACATCCATTTCGAGGCGTTTTATTTTCCAGATGAACCCGGTTCGCTGCGAAAACGAGTATTCTTTATTATGGCCGCGATCGCCTTCCTAGCTGGAGGCGTGCTGGGTATGCTATTGTCTTAAGCTTGGACTTCCGCCTGATGCTCGCTGATCACGTTTATGCAAATCATGAAGAAAGCGGCGATGAAGCTGCCCTGCTCATCTTGTTTGCCAGATTACGCTCCGAATTATGCATACATTGTACCCCGGCGCTTTAGCTCGCCTTTCAGTATGTTTTTGGGCTGCTCCTCATGGCGTGCGATCGGAGAACTATACGCCATCATTGTTTCTCCTATCCGGCTTCGATCAACGGCATCCATCTTCTCGCAAAGGCTGGGAGACTAACCTAACGGCGACAATCCTTGCGGCTCCTGACGTTTTCCGCTAAGGCGCGCCTTTGCCGCCGCGGAGCCACACCTTGACCGATCAGCGTGCCGACGTCGCCATTATCATGGGCAGCCAGTCCGACTGGGCGACGATGCGCCAGGCGGCGGAAACGCTGGAGGCGCTGGGCATCCCGCACAAGCGGCTGATCGTCTCTGCGCACCGGACCCCTGACCGCCTCTATGAGTTCGCCAAGGGCGCCAAGGCGGCCGGCTACAAGGTGATTATCGCCGGCGCCGGCGGCGCGGCGCATCTGCCCGGCATGACGGCGGCGATGACGCCGCTGCCCGTCTTCGGCGTTCCGGTGGAATCCAAGGCGCTTTCGGGCCAGGACTCGCTGCTTTCCATCGTGCAGATGCCGGCCGGCATCCCGGTCGGCACTTTGGCGATCGGCAAGGCGGGCGCCGCCAATGCAGCGCTTCTCGCAGCGGCGGTGCTGGCGCTGAACGACGATAAGCTCGCTGCCCGGCTCGACGCCTGGCGCGCGGCGCAGACCGCCAAGGTCGCCGCCGAGCCGACGGACACGCCGTGAGCCTGGCGCCCGGATCGACCATCGGCATCATCGGCGGCGGCCAGCTCGGCCGCATGCTGGCGATGGCCGCGGCGCGCCTCGGTTATCGCATCGTCGTGTTGGAGCCCCAGCCCAACTGCCCAGCCGCCCAGGTCGCCACCCGGCAGATCGTCGCCGCCTATGACGATCCGGCGGCGCTCGCCGATCTGGCCCGCGCCAGCGCGGTCGTCACCTACGAGTTCGAGAACGTCCCGGTCGCCGCGGCGCAAACACTGGCTGCAACGGTCCCGGTCTATCCGCCGGCCCGCGCGCTCGAAGTCGCGCAGGATCGCCTCACCGAAAAAAGCTTTCTCAATGGCATCGGCATCCCGACGGCGGAGTTCTGCTCGGTCGACAATGACGATCAACTGACCGAGGCCCTCAAAACGTTCAACGGCAGCGGCGTGCTGAAGACCCGCCGCATGGGCTATGACGGCAAGGGCCAGCGCGTCTTCCGCAACATGCAGACCGGCGGCTTTGCCGGCACCTGCGAGGCGATGGGCAATGTGCCGCTGATCCTGGAATCGCTGGTCGCCTTCGAGCGCGAGATTTCGGTGATCGCCGCGCGTGGGCTCGACGGCTCGGTCGCCGTCTTCGATCCGACCGAAAACGTCCACCGGGAAGGCATATTGCGCAGCTCCACTTTGCCGGCGGCCATTCGTCCGGAGACGGAAGCCGCCGCCAAGGATGCCGCTTCGAAAATTCTTTCCGCGCTCGGCTATGTCGGCGTCATCGGCGTCGAGTTCTTCGTGCTGGCCGACGGCGCGCTTCTGGCCAACGAGCTGGCGCCGCGCGTGCACAATTCCGGCCACTGGACCGAGGCCGCCTGCGTCGTCTCGCAGTTCGAGCAGCATATCCGCGCCGTCGCCGGCCTGCCGCTGGGTTCGCCCGCCCGGCATTTTGACTGCGTGATGGAAAACCTGATCGGCGACGACATGCTGAAAGTGCCGGCGCTGCTTAACGAGCCCGGTCTGTTGCTGCATCTCTACGGCAAGGCCGAGTCGCGACCCGGCCGCAAGATGGGCCATTTTACGCGCCTCATCAGGTCGCGATAACGCCCTATTGCATATTCTGGTCGTCGCCCGCGTCCGAGCCGGCGCAGCTCGGATCGCTCAGCTTGCAGTTGGCGTCGGAGGTCAACTGCTTGATGCGATCATTGGTCAGCGTCGTCAGGCACTCCGAAACCTCCATCGGATGGATGGATCCGCCCTCGCTGTCGGCAGTCGAATAGGCGCATTCGGCGTCGCGAAAGGCGATCCAGGCGCGTTGCGCCGTCTGCAGCAGCTTGTTCGAGGCCTGATCGTTGCTGCCGATGATGTTCTTGTAGGCAGCGTTGAGCTTGGCATCGGCCGCGTGGTAGTCGGCATCGGCGCAAATGTTCAGCATCGACTGGCTGTCGTCATTGCGGTCGCAGTCCTCGGCAAAAGCTGCCGGGGCCGTCGCGAGCAAGGCAAGACAGGCAAGCAAAAGCAGGCGGCGCATGTGCAATCTCCGGTCGTTTCGGCGAGACCGCACCATCCCAGCCGCCCTTGAGTCGCGCAATGCCGTGCTGCCGGATGGCGAATATTTGATCTGCCGGCCCACTTGTGGCATTCGGGGCGCGCACACGTGGTTGACACGGGCAAGGCACCTCGTTTATGAGCCACGCAAGTTCCAAGGCGCGCTTTTTCCGGGCGCGCCTTTTAAAATTCGGCCCGGGACGGGCCCTGACCGAACAGGCAAGACCATGAAGATCAAGAATTCGCTCAAGGCGCTCAAGGCGCGTCACCGCGACAACCGGCTGGTTCGCCGCAAGGGACGCATCTACATCATCAACAAGACCGCTCCGCGCTACAAGGCGCGCCAGGGCTGAGACTTGAGCGCAGCGTGGTGCATGTCGCCCAAGGAAGCGACATGCGAAAGCCGCGTTGATGTCGAACGCCGGTTTGCCGGCGCTCTCACGTTAAAATCACTTTGACGATCCGCCGTCGGGGTCTAGATTCCGGCGATGCGGATTCTTTTTACATCTCTCACCGCCTTCTTGCTTTCCGTCGCGGCTTTGCCCGCGGGAGCAGAAACGGTGCCGGGGGCGCTGCCTCCGGATACCTCGCCGCCAGCCGCCACGCCGCCGCCGGCCGCCCCGACCAAGCAGGGCCGCCTCGACCAGCTCTTCACCGAGCTGAAGCGCGAGCGCAACGAGAAGGCGGCCGAGCGCATCGCCGGCCGCATCTGGAACGAATGGAACCAGTCAGGCAGCGCCTCGATCGACCTGATGATGCAATGGGCGCAGAAGGCGACGGAAGACCAGAAATTCGACGTCGCCCTCGACTTCCTCGACCAGGTCGTGACGTTGCAGCCCGACTACGCCGAAGGCTGGAACCGCCGCGCCACCGTGCATTTTCTGATGAAGAATTACGGGAAGTCGATGGCCGACATCGACCGCACCTTGCAGCTCGAGCCGCGCCATTTCGGCGCGCTCTCTGGCCTCGCCCAGATCATGGCCGAAACCGGCCACAAGCAGTCGGCGCTGGAGGCCTGGCAAAAGGTGCTGGCGATCTACCCGATGATGCGCAGCGCCCAGAACCAGGTCTCGACGCTCTCGGAAGAGCTGGCCGGCGAGGGGATTTAGGCAGTAGGAATTGGGCAGTAGGCAATAGAAAAGAGACCAACCTACTGCCTACTGCCTACTGCCTACTGCCTAAACTGATTCCGCCCTACCACCGTATCCCTCCGCATGAACCTCATCTGCGCCGCCCTCCTCTTCCTCGTTGCTCTCCTCTTTGCCTTCGCCGGCGTCACCCGCGCCGGCGTCTGGCTGGTCGAGCGACGCAGCCCGCCTGCCGGCGCGTTCGCCGAGATCGATGGCGCGCGCATCCATTATGTCCATATCCCGGCGCCCGCCGGCGCCGAGCTGCCGCCGGTCGTCTTCATCCATGGCGCCAGCGCCAATCTCAAGGACCAGATGCTGCCGCTGAGGCCCCTGCTCGAGGGTCGCGCCGAAATGCTGTTCCTGGACCGCCCGGGGCTCGGCTGGTCGGAGCGCGGAGGCAATGAGACGTTGGCGAAGCAGGCGGATACCATTGCCGCGCTGATGGACCGGCTGGGAATCCGCGACGCAGTCATCGTCGCCCATTCCTTCGGCGGCGCGATCACCACGGCCTTCGCCCGTCAGCATCCGGAAAAAACGCTTGGCCTCGTCTTCCTTTCGCCCGCCACGCATCCCTGGCCGGGTGGCGCGACCGCCTGGTACTACAAGCTCACGGCCACGCCGGCGATCGGCTGGCTGTTTTCCGAAACGCTCGCCTACCCGGCCGGCATGCTGCAGATCGGCGGCGCGACGTCTTGCGTCTTCTCGCCGAACGCTGTGCCGGACTCCTATGTCGACAATGCCTCGATCCCACTGGTGCTGCGGCCGTCCGCCTTCCGCGCCAACGCCCGCGATGTCGCCCAGCTCTACGACTATGTCCGCGCCGCCTCGCCTGGCTATCGCGAGATCAAGGCGCCGACGGTCGTCATCTCGGGCGATCGCGACGAGGTGGTCTATGCCACAATCCATTCCGTCGGCCTGGAACGCGACATTCCCGGCGCCGAGCTGGTCTGGATCCACAATCTCGGCCACAAGCCGGACTGGGTCGCGCCCGACCTCGTGGTCGGTGCCATTGCGAACGTGGCCGGCGCGCCGGTCGATCTCCAATGCTGGCGAAAACCGTGGAAGGCCGGATCGCCGGCGATGCGCAAGGTGCCGGTAGATGTCCTGAGCTCCGGGTGCCAGACGCAGAACTCGCGCCGGGCTGAACTCGGAGGTTCAAGCACCAAGGGCGTGTTGAGATTCGGGTCAGGCCGGCCTCACCCGAATATCGACTACGCCCTAGTGAGTCTCCGACCCCACGTAGGCAATCCGCAGCATATTGGTCGAGCCGGGCGTCCTCAGCGGCACGCCGGCCGTGATGATGACGCGGTCGCCCGGCTTGCCGAAGCCTTCTTCCAGCGCGATGCGGCAGGCCCGGTCGACCATGTCGTCGAGGTCGGTCGCGTCTGGCGAGACGACGCAATGCGTGCCCCACAAGAGCGACAGCCGGCGCGCCGTGTTGACGATCGGCGACAACGCCACGATCGGCACCTGCGGGCGCTCGCGCGCGGCGCGCAGACCGGTGGTGCCCGACGCGGTGTAGGAGATGATCGCCGACAGTTTCAGCGTCTCGGCGATCTCGCGCGCGGCCAGCGAGATGGCGTCTGCGCCGGTGGCTTCCGGCTCCGAGCGCTGCGCATTGATGATGCCGGCATAGGTCGGGTCGGTTTCGACCTTGGTGGCAATGCGGTTCATCATGGCGACCGCCTCGACCGGATAGGCGCCGGCCGCAGATTCGGCCGAAAGCATGATCGCGTCCGCGCCTTCGAAGACGGCGATCGACACGTCGGAGACCTCGGCGCGGGTCGGCACGGGCGCGGTGATCATCGATTCCAGCATCTGCGTGGCGATCACCACCGGCTTGCCGGCGCGGCGCGCCGCGCGCGTGATCTGCTTCTGGATGCCAGGCACGGCTTCGAGCGGCATCTCGACGCCGAGATCGCCGCGGGCGACCATCAGCGCGTCGGAGAGCTCGATGATCTCAGGAAGTCGGGCCACCGCCTGCGGCTTCTCGATCTTGGCCATGATCAGCGCGCGGCCGCGCGCGATCTTGCGGGCCTCCGCCAGGTCCTCCGGCCGCTGCACGAAGGACAGCGCCACCCAGTCGACGCCGGTGGCAAGAACCGCGTCGAGATCGGCACGGTCCTTCTCGGTCAGCGCGCCGACCGGCAGGTCGGTGTCGGGCAGGCTGACGCCCTTCTTGTCGGAAATGCCCGAGCCGGCGACGACCGTGCAGGTGATCGACTTGCCGTCGCTCTTCAGCGCCTTCAGCTCCAGCTTGCCGTCGTCGATCAAAAGACGGTGACCGGCCTCGACCGAACTCAGGATTTCGGGATGCGGCAGATATACCCGCTTCGATGTGCCGGCTTCGGGATTGTCGTCGAGCGTGAAAGTCTGGCCGACAGCTAGCGCTTCCTTGACGTTGGCGAACTTGCCGACCCTGAGCTTCGGGCCCTGCAGGTCGGCCAGGATGCCGATCGGTCGGCCGACGGCCGCCTCGACGGCGCGGATGCGGCCGACCAGCGTGCGCATCAGCTCGTGGTCGGTATGGCTCATATTGATGCGGAAGACATCTGCGCCCGCTTCGAAGAGCTTTCTCAGCATCTCCTCGGAGGAGGAAGCCGGACCGATGGTGGCGAGGATCTTGACCTTGCGGCTACGTCTCATTGACTGTTTGTTCCCGGAGCGGGGGTCGCTGGCGCGCCTCCCGTTGCGGGCTCGTCGGTCAGCTGGACCATCCAGCTGGCCTGCTCGCCCGTGTCATATTCCTGAAATCCGGCGCGTTGGAAGCCCCGGGCGACGCAATCATTCACGCCGGCTATCTTGAACTCTTTTTCGGCGACGCACATGTTGATCGGGCCGTCCCAGCGCCCGCCACGTTCGGCGTCTTCTGCATAAAGATAGTAAAACCTTGATGACAGCGGACCCTCGATCAGCGTCTTGCAGGTCGATCCTTCGATGTGCCACCAGCCCTCGGTGATCCAGCCGGCCTTGGCGCGATAGCCGATGCCGACGCCCACCAGATTTTGCGTCGCGTTGCAAACGCGGAAGTCGGCCCGGGCCGGCGAGGTCGCGGCTATCGCGAAAAAACCCGCGCCGACGATCAGCAACGGCACGGCCAGGCGCTTGCGCAACCGACCGGCAAAACCCATCGCAGATCCCCTTGCGAACCACATTTGCATCTCTCGAAGCCCTTTTCAGCAAACTCCGGGCGCATGTCAACGCGCCGTTTTGTTCAATTCCAATCGATTTAGAAGGGCCCGTCGCGCAAATTCTCCCTCGGTCGGGGATTTTTTGCGGAAACCTTGGCCAAACAACGGCATTGCGCCGGCGTCCTCTTCGTGGAATGACGATAGCACATCGCAGCCGCCATCCCCTTTTCAGCCGATGACCCGATCCACAGTTTTCACGCCGTTCGACATAGTCGAGGGCGACCGCAAGAGAGGCGTCGTGCTTCTCGCCGACCACGCCCGCCGCGATCTCCCCGACGAATACGGCAGTCTCGGCTTGCCGGCGTCCGAATTCGACCGTCACATCGCCTATGACATCGGCGTCGAGACGGTGACGCGCGAGCTCGCCGCTGCGCTTGACGTGCCGGCGGTGCTTGCCGGCTTCTCGCGGCTGCTGATCGACCCCAACCGGGGCGAGGACGACCCAACCATGATCCGCCAGCTCTATGACGGGACCGTGGTGCCGGGAAACTATCCGATTGCCCGGGAGGAGCGCGAGCGGCGGCTCGACCGTTTCTACCAGCCCTATCACGACGCCGTCGGGGCGATGATCGCCTCCGTCGCCCATGCTTCGGGCAAGGCGCCGTTCATCCTCTCCGTGCATTCCTTCACGCCGGCGATGCAGGGTTTTGTCCGCCCCTGGCATGTCGGCGTCCTGTGGGACCGAGACGACCGCGTGGCGCGGCCGCTGATCGACATGCTGGCCGAGGACAAGTCCCTCGTCGTCGGCGACAACGAACCCTATGACGGCGCGCTGCGCGGCGACACCATGTTCCGCCATGCCATCGTCAACGGCTACGCACATGCTCTGATCGAAATCCGTCAGGACCTGATCGCCGACCGCGCCGGCGCCTTGGCCTGGGCCGAACGCTTGGCGCCGATCGTTGACGCCATCGACCGGCGCCCCGATATTCATCAGGTGAAAATGTTCGGCTCGCGCACCGGACCTGTGTGACGAGACCGACGGCGGAGTTCCCCATGACCGAGCTCAACGACGACCAGAAACGCGATTTCGAGGCAGCCGCGTTTCGCCGGCTGGTGGCGCATCTGCGCGAGCGCGGCGATGTCCAGAACATCGACCTGATGAACCTCGCCGGCTTCTGCCGCAACTGCCTGTCCAACTGGTATCGCGAAGCCGCCGAAGCCGAAGGTGTGGCATTGTCGAAAGACGCTGCGCGCGAGATCATCTACGGCATGCCCTATGCCGAATGGCAGGCGCTCAACCAGACCGAGGCGTCGGAAGCCAAGAAGGCCGAGTTCGAGGCGCGACGGCCAAAGGATCACTAAGCAGCGACGACGCACGCTTTCGCGACTTCGTCATTCCAGGGCGGAGCGTAGCGGAGACCCTGGAATCCATTCCGTGACGACTGCCGAAGAGCACGGCGATCCAGAATATCGTCGCATCGGCGCCGCCCGGGAACATTCTGCATGGTAGCGGCGCTCCTAAGTCACGGAATGGATCCTCGGGTCCACGCGCGTCGCTTCGCTCCTTGCTCCGCCCGTGGATGACGAACGGAGAGGCGTCGCAGCAATCGTCAAAGCAGCAGCCTGCCGCGAACGACGCCGACCCCCGATCGCGCCCTTGGTCCAAGCACTTCCCCGCTGCGGTCCTTGACTACGAATTGAATCGATCTAATTTGCCGCGCGAATCCTTTGCATGGCGGATTTCAGACGATGAGCGTGCAAACCACGATGCAGGCCGCGGCGCGCGGCCGCTGGGCCGTCGCCGGTATTTTCCTCGCCAATGGTTTCTTGACCGGCAGCTGGGCGCCGCAGATCCCGGTGTTCCTCACCCGGCTCGACATCACCCGATTCACCCTCGGCCTGCTGATCCTCCTGTTCGGCGTCGGCGCGGTCATCGCCATGACCTGGTGCGGCCATCTGATCTCCCGGCACGGCTCGCGCAGCGTGACGCGCTGGTTCGGTGTTTGCGGCAGCTTCGGCCTGCTGATCGTGGCGCTCGCCCCTAACGTTCCGCTGGCGGCGATTGCCATGCTCGTCTTCGGCGGCTCAATCGGCGGCATGGATGTCGCGATGAACTCGAATGCCGTCGTGGTGGAAAGGCGGCTTTCGCGCGCGATCATGTCGTCGTCGCACGGCTTCTGGAGCCTCGGCGGCTTCGCCGGTGGCGCGCTCGGCGGCTACTCGATCCAGAATTACGGCTATCTTGCCCATGCCGTCGCGGTGACGGTGATCGCCTTTGCCATCATCGCGTTTGCCGTTCGTTATCTCATCGCCGAGGGCCGGCCGCAGGCGGTCGAGCACCAGAAGTTCACGCTGCCGCGGCACATGGCCGTCTATCTGGTCGGGCTGATGGCGCTGCTCACCATGATCTCGGAGGGCGCGGTGCTCGACTGGGCGGCGCTCTTCCTGCACCAGGAGCTGGGTGCCGATCTCGCGGTCGCCGGGCTGGCCTATGCCGCCTTCTCCGGGGTCATGGCGCTGATGCGTTTCCTGGGCGACGGCGTGCGCAACCGCTTCGGCGCGGTGTCGACCTTGCGCGGCTCCGCGCTGGTCGCCGCCGCCGGCATGCTGGTCGCCGGCCTCTCGCCCTCGCCTTACCTTGCCATAACCGCCTTTGCTTTCTGCGGCTTCGGCATTGCCAACATGGTGCCGATCATCTTTTCGGCCGGCGGCAATCAGGAAGGCATGTCGTCCGGCACCGGCATGAGCGTCGTCACCACCATGGGCTATTCCGGCATATTGGTGGCGCCGTCGGCAATCGGCTTCGTCGCAGAGCATTCGAGCTTCGGCCCGATCTTCGTCGCGCTGTCCGCGCTGCTGGTCGTCGTGCTCTTGATGGCCGGCCTCGCTCACCGGGCCGAATTTGCACCTGAACCTGTCCCAGCCGAATAGCGCTTCAGTTCCTCGTGCAGGAAATCCGCCACGCGGCGGATGCGCATGCTGGTGCGCACGTCTCGATGCATGGCAAGCCAGACCGGCAGAACCGGCGGGGGCAAATAGGGCAACAGTTTTTCCAGGTTCGGATCGGCATGCCCTGGTGGGTGCTGCGCGCCGGCAGCCCGTTCGTGGCCATGTGGCGCGAGATCGTCTCGATGTCCTATCTGCGCTTCGAAGCGCACCGGCTGGTCTCGACGCGGCTGGAGGAGGTCATCGGCGAAATCCCGCACACCCCGCTCGACTAAGCGGTGAAGGAAGCATTGCAGGATATCGGCGTCGCCGCGGAGCCGTCGCGCCTCGCCGCCTGATCGCAGCATGCCAAAAAGCGGCCGATCCGGCAGCCCGGCTGCAAACTACAAGGATCGGTCGGGCATGTCTGCGTTGGCAGGCCGTATGCCTTGGAGACTGGCTGAGGCCTCCCAACCTCGTCATCCACGGGCGGAGCAAGGAGCGAAGCGACGCGCGCAGACCCGAGGATCCATTCCGTGACCTCGAAGCGTAGCAAGGGCGCAGAATTCTGCTTCGCCGCATCCCACGGCCCAGTTCACGGAATGGATTCCAGGGTCTCCGCGACGCCGCTTCGCGGCTGCTCCGCCCTGGAATGACAAGATTGGGCAAAGCTTCAGCTAGTTCCCAGCGTTTGCGCTGGCTGCAGCCTTTCAAATCCCTGGACCGAGGAACCGGTCAGATCCTGCCCATCAACAAGAGTATCAACAGCACGACCAGGATGACGCCGACGATGCCCGAGGGGCCGTAGCCCCAGGATCGCGAATGCGGCCATGCCGGCACGGCGCCGATCAGGATCAGGATAAGGATAATTACGAGAATTGTGCCGATCGTCATGAAAAACCCTCGCCGTCTGGTTGAACTTCGAGGGAACAATGCAAAAAGCCGCCCGGTTGTTCCCGGGCGGCTTTTTTCCTTGGAGTTGTGAAACGCTCTATTCCGCGGCTTTCGGGAAGGGCTCCGCCGACCCCGCGCCCGTCTCGCTGGGCGGCTCGTCGGTCATGACCTTGCCTTTGCCGCGCCGCAACAGGCGGCTGAACCAGCCGCGGCGCTGGCCGGGCTTCACCTTGGCGCGGGTGAACACCATCAGCATCGAGGGCGTCACCACCAGCGTCAGCAGGGTGGCGAAGGACAGGCCGAAGACGATCGCCGAGGACAGCGAGATCCACCATTGCGTCGACGGCGCGTTGATCGTCGTCTCGTGATGGAAGATTTCGAGACCGAGCCCGAAGGCGATCGGCAGCACGCCGAGGATGGCCGAGACCGCCGTCAGCACCACCGGACGGGCGCGCTCGCGGCAGGTCTGCAGCACCGCATCCATCTTGTCCCAGCCTTCGTCGCGCAACCGGTCGTAAGTGTCGATGAGCACGATGTTGTTGTTCACCACCACACCGGCCAGCGCGATGACGCCGATGCCCGACATGACGATGCCGAAGGCCTCGCCTGTCAGAAGCAATCCGAGGAACACGCCGATCGTCGCCATGACCACGCAGGACAGGACGAGCCACACGCTGGTGAATTTGTTGAACTGCGCAAGCAGCACCAGGAAGATCAGGAAGATCGCTGCGCCGAAAGCCTTGCCGAGGAAGGCGCTGGCTTCCGCGCTGTCCTCGTTTGAGCCGGCGAGCTTCCAGCGGATGCCGCTGCCGAGATCCATATCGCTGACGGCCTTGGTCACCTGCTCCTGCACCGCCGCGACCTGCGCGCCGGCGCTGACATTGGCCTGCACGACCACGGTGCGCGCGCCGTCGATGCGGTTCAGGATGCCGACGGTCGGCTCCGGCTTGCGCACGACGAAGTTCGAGATCGGCACCGACCCTTGCGAGGTCTGCACCCTGAGCTCGTCGAGCGTCGACAGCGTGCGCCGGTCCTCGGGCAGGCGGAGCCGGATGTCGACCGCGGCGTCGGCGCCGGCCGGCCGGTATTCCGACAGCTTGAGGCCGTTGGTCACCAGTTGCACCACCGTGCCGACCGAAGTCGGGCTGATGCCGTATTGCGCCGCCTTGGCGCGGTCGACCTCGATCGCCCAATCGACGCCGGGCGGCGGCAGGCCGTCCGAAATATCGATGACATTGGGGACCTTGGCGATGCGTGCCGCGACCGCGCGCGCCTTGTCGTCGAGCCCGGCCGGGTCGACGGCCGACAGCCTGATCTGGATCGGCTTGCCGGTCGGCGGGCCGGCTTCCGGCACGCGCACTTCGACATCGACGCCGGGAATGCCGGCCATCACGCCGCGTAGGTCGTCGAGGATCTGGTTGGCCGACTTGCGCTCGCGCCAATCGACGAACTCGTACTGGATGACGCCGACCACGTCTTCCGGGATGTCCTGGCCGCCGCCTTGCGTCTTGCCGACGCGGGTATAGACCGACTTCACGCCGGGCCAGCCGAGCAGGCGGTTTTCCGCCGTTTTCGTCGCGGCGTCCATTTCGGCCAGCGAAAGATTGCCGCGGGCATGCACATAGAGCAGGCCGTAATCCGGCTCGACGCTGGGGAAGAACTCGACGCCGGCGCCATATTTCGAATAGGCGAAGCCGACGCCGACCAGAAGTCCGACGGTGAGCAGGATCACCGTGATCGGGAAGCGCACCGCCTGCTTGACCACCGCCATGTACCAGCCGTCGCGGTTGCCTTCCTCGTGATGCTCCGGCGCCTTGGCGAAGATCGCGCCCAAAGTCGGCGCGAAGACCAGCGCGTAGAGCATCGAGGCCGACAGCGTCACGATCAGCGTGATCGGCATATATTTCATGAAGTCGCCGATGATGCCCGGCCAGAACAGCAGCGGCGAGAAGGCGGCGATGCGCGTCATCGTCGCCGCGATGACCGGGCCGGCCATGCGCTTGGCGGCCAGCGCGAAGGCGTCCGCCTTCGGCATGCCCTCGCTCATGCGCCGTTCCGCGAATTCGGTGACGATGATGGCGTCATCCACCAGCATGCCGACGGCCAGGATCAGGCTGAACAGCACGATCATGTTGATCGTGTAGCCCATCATGGCAAGCAGCAGGATGCCCATCAGGAACGATGACGGGATGGCAAGCCCGATGAGCAGCGAGGCCCGCCCCGACAGCGCGTAGAGGATGACGATGAACACCAGGATGACGGCGATCATCACGTGGTTCTGCAGGTCGCCCAGCAGCTGGTTGACGAAGACCGACTTGTCCTGCGTGTAGGTGACATGCATGCCCTCGGGCATGGTCTTGATAAAGGTGTCCGACACTTCCCTGACGTGGTTCAACGTGTCGATCAGGTTGGCGCCTATGCGCTTCTTGACTTCGATGGCGATCGCAGGCTTGCCATTGAGGCGAGTGACCGTCTCGGCGTCCTTGAAGGTCGAGCGTATGGTCGCGATGTCCTTGGCCTGGACCACGGCGTTCGGCGTGGCGACCACCGGCAGGTTGGCGACATCCTCGGGCGTCTCGATCAGCGACGGCACCTTGACCGCGTATTTGCCTTCCGAGCCTTCGAGATTGCCGGCCGCGACCAGGCTGTTGGAGGAGGCGACGCCCTGGATCACCTGGTCGAGCTGCAGTCCGTAGGAGGAAAGCTTCACCGGATCGACGACCACCTCGACGAGGTCGTCGCGAGCGCCCTGCAGCGAGCCTTCGAGCACGCCGGGCACCTCCTCGATGCGGTCGCGCAGCTCGCGCGCGGCCGACGTCAGCACGCGCTCCGGCACATCGCCGGAAAGCGTGACGACCAGAACCGGGAATTCCGAGACGTTGACCTCGTTGACGGTCGGCTCTTCCGCCGCCTGCGGCAGGTCGGCCTTGGCGTCCTGCACCTTGCTGCGCGTATCCTGCAGCGCTGTCGCGAGATCCGTCTGCGGCTGGAATTCGACCAGCACATAGCCGCCGCCCTGGAAGGCGGCTGAGCGCATCTCCTTGAGCCCCTTGAGGCTCTTGAGCTTGCTTTCCATCGGCCTGAGCAGCAGGCGCTCGGAATCCTCCGGCGAGATGCCCTGATAGATCAGGCTGACATACATCATCGGAATCGGAACGTCGGGCTCTGCTTCCTTCGGCGTGGACTGGTAGGCGACCCAGCCCGCGACGACCAGGAACAGCAGCGCCGATATGGTGAGGCGAGCGTTGTTGATGGCGAGTCTGACGATATCCATGACTTCGGCCTGTTATGCTTCGGGGGCTGCGGACTGCCATCGCCGGATTGGTCCGGCGACGGACGCGTCCTGCTTTACTGCGTGCCGGCGGTGGCTTCGCCGATCAGCTTGTTGATGGTCGCCTGGTCGGCCTCGACGGGCTTCACCGGGTCGCCCTCCTTCACCAGCTCCTGGCCGGCGACGATGATGCGCGCATCTTGCGGAATGCCGCCCAGCACCAGGCCGTGCGGCGTGTCGTCGACCAGGTCGATCGGAAAGAACGCCACCTTGTCGTCCTTGCCGACGGCGCGGATGCCGAGGTCGCCCTTGTCGCCCAGCGTCACCACCGAGCGCGGCAGCATGACCGCGTTGGTTGGCTCGGCGCTGAGCGTGATCTCGGCCGTCATGCCGGCAGGGATTGAGCCGTCGGCATTGGGGATCGCCACCTCGACGCGGAAGGTGCGGGTCTGCGCCGAGGCATCGCGGCTGATGTAGCGCACGGTGCCGGTGACCTTCTGGTCGTTGACGAGGCGGACATCGGCCTCGTCGCCGATCTTGACGTAGCGCAGGTCGCGCTCGCTGATCTCGCCGCGGGCGATGACCGGATCGAGCTTCAGGACTGTCGCCACCTCGCCGCCCTGCATCACCGAGCTGCCGAGCTCCACCGGGATGCGGTCGATGACGCCGTCGAACGGCGCTTTGACCTCGTTGCGGTCGAGCTCCGCCTGCGCGGTGTCGAGCTGCGATTGCGCCAGCGTCAGGTTGGAGCGGGCGGTATCGAGCTGCAGCTTCGGCAGATTGCCGGTCTTGGCCAGCCGCTCGGCGGCATCGAGCTCGGCTTTGCGCTGCGCCAGCAATTGCTTGGCATTGTCGACGTTGGAGATCTTCTCCTCGGCCGCGAGCATCAGCACGAGGTCGCCGGTCTTGACGCGGTCGCCCTGCTTGACCGGCAACTTCTCGATGACGCCGGCGACGCGCGTCGCCAGCACGGCCCGCTTGTCGGCCTCGGTCAGGCCGGAGATGCGGATGGCGCGCGCATAGGTTTTGCGCGGCGGCGTCACCACGGCGACCGTGCGCAACGCGGCCTTGGGCTCGGCGGCCTCCGGCTGAGCGGGCTTGCCGGCGTCGGCGTGTTTGTCCGTGGCGACCGACTTGTCGGCGGCGCTACCGACGGACGAAAACTCACCCGTGCCCATCCAGGCCGCGAATCCGATGAGCACGACAATGGCAGCAAGCTTGTGAAACCTGATTTTCGGCATCGTCATTTTTTCCGTTGCAGGACCTGGCGAGGTCGGCGCTTCCGACTTCGGGCGCGCGGCCGATATGGGTGTGCGCGGGGCCTAGTTCAATTTGCCGTGATCGGCGAAGCGCAGCTTCTACCTGAAAGTTGCGGCGCAATATAGTCGGAAAAGTTGCGGTAGCATTGCGAAGTGGAACGTGGTTCCTCGACAAATCCAAGCTTTTCTGCCAGACGGCTGCGCTTTTTTCCGGCGCGCCAATAGTTTTCCATGGCTTCCCTAACGTTAGTGGCAACAGCCGTCAGGATGATGCGGAAAGCTCCCATATGAAGCGGCGATCATCCGCGTTGACCGCGGTTCCGTCCCCGCCATTCCCGGGCTGAAGCTGTCAAGTGATGAGCTTCAGCAGCCGGAAAAGACGCTCGAATGTCTTGCCATAGGGCGGGCGCAGCAGGCCGCCGGCGCTGAGCTTCGACTGGATGAAGATCGGCTTTTCCTTGCTGAAGGTGCGAAAACCCCACTCGCCGTGATAGGCGCCCATGCCGCTGTCGCCGACGCCGCCGAAGGGCTGCCGCTCCTGCGCCAGATGCATCATGCAGTCATTGACCGTGACGCCGCCGGCCACGGTTTCGCGCATGACCCTACGGCGATTGGCGCTGTCGCTGCCGAACCAGTAAAGCGCCAGTGGACGCTCGCCCCGGTTCACATGATCGATAGCCTCGTCCACGCTGCCATATTCGACGATCGGCAGCACCGGTCCGAAAATCTCCTCGCGCATCAGCCGCAGAGTCTCGCCGGCATTGCGCACCAGCACCGGCGCCATCTTGCGGTCGCTGATGCCGAGCTTCTCGTTCGCAGGATTGATCTCGGTAATGTCGGCGCCGCTGTCGCGCGCCTCGGCGACCATGTCGCTCAGCCGCCGGTGATGCCGCTCGCTGACGATCGCCGTATAGTCGGGATTGTCGCCGAGGCGCGGATAGAGCTTCGCGATTGCCGCCGCGAACTTGGCCGCGACCGCCGCGCCCTGGCCTTGCGGGACCATCAGATAGTCGGGCGCGATGCAGGTTTGGCCGGCATTGAGCAATTTGCCATAGGCAACGCTGGCGACCGCCGCATCGAGATCGCAGGATGGATCAAAGATCGCCGGCGACTTGCCGCCGAGCTCGAGCGTCACCGGCGTCAGATTGGCAGCGGCAGCCAGCGCAACCTGGCGGCCAACGGCGGTCGAGCCCGTGAACAGGAGGTGGTCGAACGGCAGGGATACGAACGCCTTGCCGGCCTCCGCGTCGCCGACCGCCACGCTGACCTCGTCGGCGGCGAAATATTTTTCGACCAGGCTGGCGAGCAGGTCCGAAAATTTCGGCGTCAGCTCCGAAGGCTTGATCAGCACGCGGTTGCCGGCGGCCAGAGCGGCGGTCGCCGGCGCGATGGCGAGCTGGAAAGGATAGTTCCAGGGCGAGACGATGCCGACGACGCCGAGCGGCTGCGGCAAGAGGCGGTTGCGGCCGGGCAGGAAGGGAAGGCTGGTGGCGACGCGGCGCTCGCGCATCCAGACGCCGAGATGCGACAGCGCATGCCCGATGCCCGCGCGCACGACGAACAGTTCGGCAAGCCGCGTCTCCTGAGCCGAGCGGGCGGAAAAATCGCTGTCGATCGCCGCGCAGATCTCGGCTTCGTGCTTTTCAGTGAGCGCCAGCAGGCGCTTCAGCCGATCCTTGCGCACGTTCAGCGTCGGGAACGGCTCCTTCTCGAAGGCCCTGCACTGCGCCTCGAACCTGACCCCGAGAGCGTTTTGTCTGGTTTGCAGCATCGCGACCTCCCCTTTACGTTCAGGTAAGCTATATCGCCCCGACAACCGAATCCAGCATTGCCCCGGTTCCGCTGGGGAAGATGCTGACAGCCGGAGCGGACTTGCTAACAGGTATGGAAGACATCAGGCCCGCCGCCGCGCGGATTCTGGCTTAATGTGCGCTGCCAGGAACTCCTTGACGCGACGCCCGGGTGCCGGGCCGCGCAGCGGCTTGAAGCCGTCGTCGAGCTCGCCTGAAAGATCGAGCGTGGCGTGCTGGCCGACGGCGTCGTAATTCTCTTCCAGCCAGTCGCTGGCGGCGCTGCGGCCGAGGTCGCGCAGATAGGCGATGAAAGCCCATTCGGCATTGACCTTGGACGACGCGGAGAGGTCCTTGAAGGCCTCGTCGGCATCGATGCGGTGCATGCGGATGTCGCGATATTCGCCATGCGGCAGGCGTCCGGCCGCGATCAGTTCCTTGACGAAGGCGATCGAGCGGAATTCACGCAGCAGCCCGGCGTTGAAGGTAATCTCGTCGATGCGGTTCTGGATCTCATTGGCGCTCTTCGGCGTGCCTTCGCGCACCACCGGATTGATCTGCACCAGAAGCACGTCCTCGGTCGCCGCCGTCTTGAAGAACGGATAGAGCGCCGGATTGCCGCCATAGCCGCCATCCCAATAGGGCACGCCCTTGATCTCGACGGCTCGGAACAATTGCGGCAGGCAGGCCGAGGCCATCACCGTGTCGAGGTCGATCTCGCCGTCGGAGAAGACGCGCAGCTGTCCGGTCTCGACATTGGTCGCCGAGATGAACAGCTCAATCGACTTGCAGGCGCGCACATTGTCGAAGTCGATCTCCTTCGCCACCACATCGCGCAGCGGGTTGAGGCCGAGCGGATTGGCGACATAGGGCGAGAACACCCGCGACATCGTGTCGAAGAAGACATAACCGGGCGTGTTCTCGATCGACCAATTGCCCCAGACCACGTCCCACGGCATGCGCTGCACGGGGCTAAAACGGCCCTTCGAGGCCACCGCCCGCCAGAAGTCCTCGAGCTTCTTGCGCGCGCCTTCCACGCCGCCCCGGACAAAGCCGTCGGCCAGCGCCACCGCGTTCATGGCGCCGGCGCTGGTGCCGGACACCGCCGCGATCTCCAGCCGCCCGTCCTCCAGCAGCCGGTCGAGCACGCCCCAGGAAAAGGCGCCATGCGAACCGCCGCCCTGCAGCGCGATGTTGATCTTCTTCTTTTCCTCCGCCTTGCCGTTCTTCGCCATGGCGTTCCTTGTCTCGATGCGCCGGCCTACCGCAGCGTTGTTTGCACGGAGACGACGCAGTCAGCCTATGTTGCAGCGCAGCATATAAGGGCGAACCAAGGCAAGAACACGAACACACAAGCGTGATCATGGGATTTTCCTCGCCCCACGAAGTGGGCTACAGCATGCTGTGACTGGCGCGACTGATCAGGGGGAAGCTTGATTGCCAGGTGGTTCCCCCAATCCGTCGCTGCTTCGCAGCGCCACCTTTCCCCCCTCCGGAGGGAAAGGAAGGAGCGTTGCTGGACGAGCATTGACGGCAAAAAGCTTGGCGCCTTCCTCTACCCCGTCGATCGGGGGAGAGGTGGCTCGGCGCAGCCGAGACGGAGTGGGGGTCGACCAGCGCTGCATAAGACAAGGCATGCGCCAAGCTGCATGCACGCTATCGCCAAAGGCCAGCCGCTTGGAAAGGTGTGCATGCCGTAGCCGAGGTGGGGCGAGGAACCGAACCTCTCAAGCCACGAGATCGGGCACCGGCCCGACATAATGCGACTGTGGCCGGATGAGCCGCCCGGTCGCCTGCTGCTCGCGCGCGTGCGCAATCCAGCCGGCAACGCGGCCGGCGGCGAACACGTTGGAGAAGGCCTCCTTCGGGAAGCCGACCGCGTCCAGGAGGAGCGCTGTGTAGAATTCGACATTGGTCTGGATCGAGCGCTGCGGCTTGGCGATGCTGAGCACCTCGAGCGCCGCCTGCTCCACGGTTTCGGCGAAGGCCAACCTGCTGCCCATCTCCTTGCTGCTCGTCTTGTTGCGCGAACCGAGCTGCCGCACGACCGTCTTCAGCGCATCGGCTCGCGGGTCGCGCACGCGGTAGATGCGATGGCCGAAACCCATGATGCGCTGGCCATGAGCGATCTCGTTGCGCAGCCATGCCGTGGCGTCGCCGCTGGCCTTGATGGCGTCCAGCATCTCGATCACCGGCCCCGGCGCGCCGCCATGCAGCGGACCTTTCAGCGCGCCGAGCCCAGCCAGGATCGCCGAGGTCAGTCCGGCCTGGGTCGAGGCCACCACGCGGGTCGCGAAGGTCGAGGCGTTGAGCCCGTGGTCGCAGACCGTCACCAGATAGCTGTCGAGCGCCTTGGTAAGCGCGGGCGAGGCGGAGCCGGAAAGCATGCGCAGCATGTCGCCGGCATGATCGGCTTTTTCGTCGGGAGCAATAGGCGTCTTACCCCGGCCAAGGCGCAGCAAGGCCGGCGTCAGCACCGCAGGCGCCGCGACCAGCCGCAGCGCATCGGCAAGCCTGTCGCCGTCCGGCAGGACGGCCATGCCGGCGCGCATGCCGCTGTAGACGTCGAGCGGCGCAAGCTGGGCAAGCATCGGCTGGACGCGATCGAACACTTCCACCCGAGCCTTGCCGATCGCCTCCTCCAGTTCGGCATCGCTCGGAAGGTCGTCGAAGAAGCCGTCGAACAGCAGATGCACCACCTGCGCGTAGCGCCGGCGGCCGGCCAGTTCCATCAGCGAATGGCCTCGGATGGTGAGGTGCCCGCCCGCACCATCGACATCGGAAAGCACCGTGTCTGCCGCCACAACATCATCGAGCCCATTTGCCATGATCGTCTCCTTGACCTTTGGTGCATGACAATTAATGCTGCGCAATCAATGCATCAATCTTGATCAAGATAATCAATGTAAGGTGTCGAATGACGGAATGGCTGACGCGAGATGAGGCGCTGGAGCGGCTCAACGTCCGTCCGCAGACGCTTTATGCCTATGTCAGCCGCGGCCGCATCGGCATGAAGCCGGACGACGCAGACCCGCGCCGCAGCCGGTACCGCGCCGACGACATCGCCGCGCTCGCCACGCGCCGCGACCGCGGAAGGAGCCCGCAGGCAATCGCCGAAAGCGCCATCGCCTGGGGCGAGCCGGCGATTCCCACGTCAATCTCCACGGTGCTGCATGGTCGTCTCATCTATCGCGGCAGGGACGCGGTGGAGCTTTCGGCGACGGCGACGCTCGAGGAGACCGCCGAACTGCTATGGGCTTCCGCCCGTCCGGTATCGTTCGCCTCGCTGACCCCTTCGACCGCCCGGCAAAGCGGCACGCCCACCGCCTTCGCCAGGCTTTCGGCGCTCGCCGCCGGAGGCTGGTCCTCGCTCGGACGCAGGCCGGCGATGCTGCAGCAGGATGGCGCCGCCGCGACCAGCGCACTGGCAACCGCGCTCGGCGCGTCGCCGGGCTCCGAACCTGTGCATATCAGGCTGGCGCAGGGCTGGTCGGTGGAAGCCGCCGGCGCCGATCTCATCCGCAAGGCGCTGGTGCTTTTGGCCGACCATGAGCTCAACGCCTCGACCTTCGCCGCCCGCGTCGCGGCCTCCACCGGCGCGCCGATCGCCGCCTGCCTGCTCGCAGGCCTTGCGACGCTGACCGGCCCGCGCCATGGCGGCGCCGGCGCGGCGGCGATCACGCTTGTCGAGGATGCCGAGCGGCTGGGTCCGGACGAGGCAATTGCACGCTGGCTCGCTCATGACCGGCCGCTGCCAAGCTTCGGCCACCCGCTCTACCTTGAAGGCGATCCGCGCGCGCAAGCACTGCTGCCTGACCTGGAGATCGATGACGGGATCGTACATCTTCGCGACGCCGTGCTCGCCGCGACCGGGCTGCATCCGAACATCGATTTTGCGCTGGCCGCGATGACGCGCAGCCTCAGCCTGCCGGCCGATGCGCCGTTCCGCCTGTTCGCGCTCGGCCGCAGCGTCGGCTGGACGGCCCATGCCGTCGAACAGGTGACCAGCAACAGGCCGATCAGGCCCCGCGCCCGTTACGACGGGCCAATTGGCGCGGGACGATGACTTGCAGATTAGCCGGAACGCGTTTGAGGTCGTCATTCTAGGGCGGAGCAAGGAGCGAAGCGACGCGCGCAGACCCTAGAATCCATTCCGTGACGCTAAGGCGTTGCAACGTATACAGAATTCTGCACCGCTGCGCCCTACAGCGTCGGGTCACGGAATGGATCCTCGGGTCAAGTCCGAGGATGACGAAGGGATGGGCCTTTGCGCCAATCTCCAGCGTTCGCGACCGCCGCCAAACGGCGGCACACCCGTCAGGACATCGTGTCCAGCTTGCGCTGCATCGCCGCAATCTGCGCCTTCAATTCCTGCAGATCGTCGCCCTTCTCTTCCTTCTTCGCTGGCTCGGCGGCCGGCGCTGAATTGCCGCCGGCGGGCGGGAACGGCGTGAACATGCGCATG
Organism: Mesorhizobium sp. B2-8-9; assembly: GCF_006439475.1. Lineage (NCBI taxonomy): Bacteria > Pseudomonadati > Pseudomonadota > Alphaproteobacteria > Hyphomicrobiales > Phyllobacteriaceae > Mesorhizobium > Mesorhizobium sp. B2-8-9. The sequence continues at coordinate 51,041 of NZ_VFTQ01000007.1, forward strand.
GCGTTCTGGAACATCTCGACATTGCGTCGCGTCTGTTCCTCGAGCGCCTTGATCGGCGTCTTCATCATGTCGATCGGCGTTTTCCCGAAGGTACCCTTGAGCTGCTCGCGAAACCGCTCCTGCTCCTTGGAGAAGGCGATCATCGATTGTTCGAGGAAGCTCGGCACGATCATCTGCATCTGATCGCCGTAGAAGGAGATGAGCTGGCGCAGGAACGGGATCGGCAGCATGTTCTGCCCATCCTTGTTCTCCAGCTCGAAGATGATCTGCGTCAGCACCGGGTGCGTGATGTCGTCACCGGTCTTTGCGTCCTGGACCGTGAATTCCTCGCCCTTCTTGACCATCTCGGCCAAGTCCTCGAGCGTCACATAAGTGCTCGTGCCGGTATTGTAGAGCCGGCGATTGGCATACTTCTTGATGACGATCGGGTCGTCTTTTGCGGCCATCCGTATCCTCCCCAGGACACCGGCACCTCTAGGAGTAAGCGGCCGGTAACGATTGCGCCCTTTATCGAGGATACGCGCAAAAGCCTCACAATTCCAAGCGGTTTGTGCACTGCGGCATCAATTAATGCTGCAGGGCATGACAAAATTCGCCGCGCGGTCAACGTCATGTTGCCGCAGCCGGCGCGCGCTCTGCTTGCCACGCATGGCGGCCATGCCCATTTCCGGTTTGACTCGGCTGCCTGAACCGGCAAGAAAGTCTTCAAGGATAGCCTAGAACACGACACCTCGAAGTCTGGAGAAGAAAATGTCCGCTTCCAATTCCATCGTCGTCGCCAGCGCCGCTCGCACCGCGGTCGGATCCTTCAACGGCAGTTTCGCCGCCACGCCGGCACATGAGCTCGGCGCCGTCGTCATCAGGGAATTGCTGGCGCGCGCGAATGTCGAGGCGGCGGAAGTCGACGAGGTCATCCTCGGTCAGGTGCTGACCGCCGCGCAGGGACAGAACCCGGCCCGCCAGGCCTCGATCAATGCCGGCCTGCCGAAGGAGACCACGGCCTGGGGCCTCAATCAGGTTTGCGGCTCGGGCCTGCGCGCCATCGCGCTCGGCATGCAGCAGATCGCCACCGGCGACGCCAAGGTGATCGTCGCCGGCGGCCAGGAATCGATGTCGATGTCGCCGCATGCCGAGCACCTGCGCGCCGGCGTCAAGATGGGCGACTACAAGATGATCGACACCATGATCAAGGACGGCCTGTGGGATGCCTTCAATGGCTACCATATGGGCAACACCGCCGAGAACGTCGCCCGTCAGTTCCAGATCACCCGCGAAACCCAGGACGAGTTCGCGCTCGCCTCGCAAAACAAGGCGGAGGCTGCGCAGAAGGCCGGCAAGTTCAAGGACGAGATCGTCGCCTTCACCATTAAGGGCAAGAAGGGCGACACAACAGTCGATCAGGACGAGTACATCCGGCACGGCGCGACGCTCGACGCCATGACCAAGCTGAAGCCTGCTTTCGACAAGGACGGCACGGTCACCGCCGCCAACGCGTCGGGCATCAATGACGGCGCCGCCGGCGCGCTGCTGATGACCGAGGCCGAGGCCGTGCGGCGCGGCATCACCCCGCTGGTGCGCATCGCCTCCTGGGCGACCGCCGGCGTCGATCCGGCAATCATGGGCACGGGGCCTATTCCCGCTTCGAAGCGGGCGCTGGAGAAGGCCGGCTGGTCGGTCAAGGACCTCGACCTCGTCGAGGCCAACGAGGCGTTCGCCGCGCAGGCCTGCGCCGTCAACAAGGGCATGGGCTGGGATCCCTCGATCGTCAACGTCAACGGCGGCGCCATCGCCATCGGCCATCCGATCGGCGCTTCGGGCGCCCGCGTCTTCAACACGCTGGTCTACGAGATGCGTCGCCGCGGCGCCAGGAAGGGCCTTGCCACGCTGTGCATCGGCGGCGGCATGGGCGTTGCAATGTGCGTGGAAGCGCTGAACTGAGCGAATAGCGAATCCAGGGTAGGGAGTAGCGAATAGCGAATAGCGAATAGGGAAGAAAGCGTCGCGCGGCGGGATATCGGACCCCTACTCGCTATTCGCTACTCTCTATTCGCTCAGACTGTTTTAAAGGGAGGACCACATGAGCAAGGTAGCAATCGTCACGGGCGGAACACGCGGCATCGGCGCGGCGATATCGGTCGCCTTGAAGACCGCCGGCTATTCGGTCGCGGCGAACTATGCCGGCAATGACGAGGCGGCCCAGAAATTCAAGGCCGAGACAGGTATCCCCGTCTACAAATGGTCCGTCGCCGACTACGAGGCCTGCGCCGCAGGCATCGAGCAGGTGGAGGCCGATCTCGGCCCGGTCTCCGTGCTGGTCAACAATGCCGGCATTACTCGCGACACCATGTTCCACAAGATGACGCCCGCACAGTGGAAGGAAGTGATCGACACCAACCTGTCCGGCGTCTTCAACATGACGCATCCTTTGTGGAGCGGCATGCGCGACCGCAAGTTCGGCCGCGTCATCACCATTTCCTCGATCAACGGCCAGAAGGGTCAGATGGGCCAGGTCAATTATTCGGCCTCGAAAGCCGGCGATATCGGCTTCACCAAGGCGCTGGCTCAAGAGGGGGCTCGCGCCGGCATCACAGTCAATGTCGTCTGCCCCGGCTACATCGCCACCGACATGGTCATGGCCGTGCCGGAAAAAGTACGGGAGTCGATCATCGCTCAGATCCCGGTCGGTCGCCTCGGCGAGCCGGAAGAGATCGCGCGCTGCGTCGTCTTCCTGGCTTCCGACGAAGCCGGCTTCATCACCGGCTCGACCATCACCGCCAATGGCGGTCAGTATTTCGCCTGACACCCCAGTAGGTCGCCCGACACCATTTACCGCCAAAGGCGGCTCCGGCACCGGAGCCGCCTTTTTTGTTCGCCGGCAGGCCGGCGCGACACCTTGCCTCAATTCGGCACGCAAAAGTTAACGGCCGCAGCCACGCTCTGTGCATAACCGCTGCGACAAGCTGTGAATCCTCGGTGGGCAAGCTGTGGATAACACCATATCTAGGGGTGAACAAACCGGGAAAACCGCCGGATCGCTGATTCGTCGCCGATTCGTTCCGGCTTTGACCGGAAAGTTAACGGTGGACGGTGCAAACGTCACCGAACTCGTTAAAAGCGATTAAGAAAAATCAACAATTTCATGAACTTGAAGTCTGCCCTCAGGTCGGGCCTGACCATTGCCCGGCAAAGGTTAACGACGACCCAGGCCCGGCCAAGGCCAAGCAGGAATTGGGCCAGTTCAGCGATTCAGCATGTGGTGAGACTTACCGTCAAAAAATCCACATATAGCCGTGAACAAAACCTGAATCAGAACGAGTCACCGATTCGTCGCTGATTCGTTCCAGACTCGTTCCAGCTGTTAACAAGCGGCCGATTTTGGCTGCTCCCTCCGGCATAGCCAGTTCGCGAGGGAACATTCCGCTTTCGCTTCACGCCCGAAGTCCCTATGTGTCGCCTGTCACACGCGGCGGCAGCGCCGTGCTTCAGACTACGGGCGGCAGAAACCTTATTTCCGAGCCGATGAACATCCAGCCGAAACACTCCCACCCGCTGATCCTTTCGGGCCGCGACGTGACGGCCGTGCTGGGCCCGACCAACACCGGCAAGACGCATCTCGCCATCGAGCGCATGGTCGCGCATGAAACCGGTGTCATCGGCCTACCGCTGAGGCTGCTCGCCCGCGAAGTCTATGCGCGCGTCTGCGAGAAGGTCGGCGCCCATAAGGTGGCGCTGATCACCGGCGAGGAGAAGATCGTGCCTGCCGGCGCGAAATATTCGGTCTGCACCGTCGAGGCGATGCCGCGCGAGACCGACGCCGCCTTCGTCGCCATCGACGAGGTGCAGCTCGCCGGCGATCTCGAGCGCGGCCATATCTTCACCGATCGCATCCTGCATCTGCGCGGCCGCCAGGAGACGCTGCTCCTGGGCGCGGCCACCATGCATGGCATCCTGCAGCGCCTGTTGAAGGGCGTGTCGGTGGTGACGCGGCCGCGGCTATCGCACCTTGCCTATGCCGGCTCGAAGAAGCTTACCAGGTTGCCGCGACGCACGGCGATCGTCGCCTTCTCGGCCGACGAGGTCTATGCGATCGCCGAGCTGATCCGCCGCCAGCAGGGGGGTGCTGCCGTCGTGCTCGGCGCTCTTTCCCCGCGCACCCGAAATGCCCAGGTGGAGATCTTCCAGTCCGGCGATGTCGACTATCTCGTCGCCACCGACGCCATCGGCATGGGCCTGAACCTCGATCTCGATCACGTCGCCTTCGCTCAGAACCGCAAGTTCGACGGCTATCAATACCGCAACCTGACCGCCGCCGAGCTTGGCCAGATCGCCGGCCGCGCCGGCCGGCACCTGCGCGACGGAACGTTCGGCGTCACCGGCCAGGTCGACCCGTTCGACGAGGATCTGGTCGCCAAGATCGAGGGACACGATTTCGATCCGGTGAAGGTGCTGCAGTGGCGCACCGCCGATTTCGACTTTTCCAGCCTCGATGCGCTGAAGCGCTCGATCGAGACCAATGCGCCTGTCGAAGGGCTGACCCGCGCGTTGCCGGCGGTGGATGCGCAGGCGCTGGAGCAGCTGTCGCGCGACGGCGACATCCGCGGCTTGGCCACCGGCAAGGAGCGCGTGGCGCTGCTTTGGGAAGCCTGCGCGCTCCCCGACTATCGCAAGATCGCGCCGGCACAGCATGCCGATCTTATCGCCTCCATCTATATGGACCTTGCGCGTCACGGCCATGTCGATGAGAATTACATGGCCGAGCAAGTGCGGCGCGCCGACACGACGGAAGGCGATATCGACACGCTGTCGCACCGGATCGCGCAGATCCGCACCTGGACTTTCGTCTCCAACCGCCCCGGCTGGCTGGCCGATCAGCTACACTGGCAGGAAAAGACGCGCGAAATCGAAGACAGATTGTCGGATGCGCTGCATGAGCGGTTGACGAAACGCTTCGTAGACCGCAGGACTTCCGTCCTCATGCGGCGCCTTAGAGAAAATACCATGCCTGAAGCCGAAATCAGCCCGTCCGGAACCGTCCTCGTCGAAGGCCATCATGTCGGCGAGTTGCAGGGATTCCGCTTCACCGCCGACCAGAGCGCCGGCGGCGAGGACGCCAAGGCGGTGCGCACCGCCGCCCAGAAGGCGCTCGCGGCCGAGTTCGAGGCGCGCGCCGAGCGCTTTGCCGCCTGCGCCAATGGCGACCTGGCATTGGGCTCGGACGGTGTCCTGCGCTGGATCGGCGCGCCGATCGGCACGCTGGTCGCCGCCGATGAGGCGCTGAAGCCGCGCCTGGTTCTGCTTGCCGACGAGCAGCTGACCGGCCCCGCCCGCGACAAGGTCGCGGCGCGCGCCGAGCGTTTCGTCAATTTCCAGATCGAAACGCTTTTGAAGCCGCTGGTCGACCTGAAGAATGCCGACCAGCTCGCCGGCATCGCGCGCGGCGTCGCCTTCCAGCTGGTCGAGCATTTCGGCCTGATCAATCGCCGCGACATCGCGGAGGAGATGAAGTCGCTCGACCAGGAAGGCCGCGCAGCGCTTCGCCGCCTCGGCGTCCGCTTCGGCGCCTACCACGTCTTCGTGCCGGCGCTGATCAAGCCGGCGCCGGCTGGCCTGGTGACGTTGCTGTGGGCGCTGAAGAACGACGGCAAGGACAAGCCCGGCTTCGGCGATGTGGTGCATGCGCTGGCTTCCGGCCGCACCTCGGTCGTTATCGACCCGACCTTCGACAAGACCTTCTACAAGCTCGCCGGCTACCGTAATCTCGGCCGCCGCGCCGTGCGCGTCGATATCCTCGAGCGGCTTGCCGACCTCATCCGCCCGGCGACCAACTGGAAGCCCGGCCTCGGCCAGCGTCCGGACGGCGCCTATGACGGTCACGCCTTCATGGTGACGCCGCCGATGATGTCGATCCTCGGCGCCACGGCCGACGACATGGAGGAGATCCTGAAAGGTCTCGGCTATCGCTCGGAGGCCAAGCCGGCTGCCGAGGTTAAGGCGAAGCTCGACGCGCTGGACGACGCCGCCCGCGAAGCGGCCGCGGCCAAGCTCGCCGCGGATAATGCCGCGCGGGAGGCAGAGGCACAAGCTGCGGCAACTGATACGGTCGCGGAGGTAACGGTCGAGGGCTCGGAGCCGGCTGCCGCCGAAGCTCCGGCTGAAGCCGCCGCGGACGTGGCGGTGGACGCTGCCACGGCAGAGCCGGCAGAAGCTGCGGCCGCGGTTACGGAAGAGGCTGCAGCGGTGGAAGACGCCGCAGCGGTGGACATTGCGGCAGCGCCCGAGTCGGCCGAAAGCGCCGACGCTCTTACCTCCCCCCACCACCAGGTGGAGGATAGTGCCGGCGGCGAGGCGCCAGCCGAAGCCGAGGAACCAAAACCTGTACTCCTGTGGCGCCAGGCGCGTTTCGACCATCAGCGTCCGCGCCATCGCCACGACAACCGTCGCGACAATCGCCCGCGCGGCGCCCAGCCCGCACGCGAGACAGGCGCCGCAAGCGGTCAGCCCGGCGATCGGCCCGCCCAGGAAGGCGGCCGCGAGCAGCGCGAAGGCGCCGGCAAGCCGCGCTTCGACCGCTCGAAGTTCAAGCCGAGGTCCGAGACGGGCGACCGGCGTGAGGGCGCTGAACGGCGCGAAGGCAAGCCGCAAGGCGAACGCCGCGAAGGCCGGCCGGACTGGAAGGGCGGCAGGCAGGACGGCAAGGGCAACGTCCCGGGCGGCAAGCCAGCCTTCCAGGGCAAGCCGCGCGAGGAACGCCCGCAGCGCTTCGATCCGGATTCGCCCTTCGCCAAGCTCGCCGCCTTGCGCGACCAACTGAAGAAATAGGTTCGAGCATGATCCCGAAAAGTGGGACCCGGTTTTCGGGCGAGATCATGCTCCATCAAAGAACCAGCATGATCTCGAACCGAAGGACCGCGTCAGCGAAAAGTGGGAACCGGTTTTCGGATAAGATCATGCTCCACCAAAGCTAGCCGCGATGGTTGGAGAAGGCCGCCAGCGCATCGACAAATGGCTGTTCTTCTCGCGCGCGGTGAAGTCGCGGTCCTTGGCGGCAAAGGTCGTCGTCGCGGGACGCGTCCGCATCAATCGCGACAAAGCAGCGCAGGCCTCGGATCTGGTCAAGCCCGGCGACGTGCTCACCATCATGCTCGAGCGCCGTATCCTCGTCTGGAAGGTGCTGAACTGTGGCGCCAGGCGCGGCCCGGCCGACGAGGCGCGGCTGCTTTACGAGGATCTGTCGCCGGCGCCGACACCCAAAGGCGAGGCGGTTCCGGACGCCGTTCCAGCCTTGCGCGAGGCCGGCAGCGGCCGCCCGACCAAACGCGAGCGGCGGCAGACCGACCGGCTGCTCGGCGACGACTGAGATATAGCCGGGCCGCGGCACGGCTGCAGCAATTCCAGGAAAACTGCGCAACGGTTGGGCTGGAGGACTTGGCCGAAGCTTTCCGGCTGGAATTCCATTCCGCGACACCGGCTCCGCCTGCAATCCCTGCCCTTGCATGCGGCGGGCAAAGGCGTTACCTCAGCCGAAAACCCAGCAAAATGGGACGTTCCGGAGCCTGCAATGACCTATGTCGTGACCGACAATTGCATCAAATGCAAATATATGGACTGCATCGAGGTCTGTCCGGTCGACTGTTTCTACGAGGGCGAGAACATGCTCGTCATCCATCCTGACGAGTGCATCGACTGCGGCGTCTGCGAGCCCGAATGCCCGGCCGACGCGATCAAGCCGGACACCGAGGGCGGCCTCGACAAATGGTTGCAGATCAATTCCGAATACGCCGAGAAGTGGCCCAATATCACCGCTAAGAAGGAGCCGCCGGCGGACGCCAAGACCTTCGACGGCGAGACCGGCAAGTTCGAGAAATATTTCTCGGCGGAGCCCGGCGAAGGCGATTGATATAGCGGCCGGGAATACCGGCATGACGCGGCGTAACCGGACCGATACAATTGCTGTCTTGACGGGCAGCGCTGCCGCTTGGCGTTAGCGAATGCAGCAAAACCTTGATTCTTCCGACTTTTTGTGTTACATCAACGAAACATGCCGGTGACACAACGTCGATTTATGGCGCTAACGCCCCAAATCACTGAAAGGTGAGCTTTTAGATCCGGACCAGAGCGATCTGGGGCAGGCGGTCGCATTCGTGCGATATGCCGGCCCTTGGCTTTTCCGGTGGGTTCATCCTGTTGCGCGGCTAACGGTCGGCTTTGCCGACCTCGTGGGTTCGAGCCGGCATGATGCCGGCTGCACAACTTAAGGAGTTCAGGGCGTAATGGCAACGATCACCCCGCAGAAGAAGTCCAACGCGGCTCGTCACGGGTTCAAGACCGGCGAATTCATCGTCTATCCGGCGCATGGCGTCGGCCAGATCGTGGCGATCGACGAGCAGGAAGTTGCGGGTCACAAGCTGGAACTGTTCGTCATCGATTTCCAGAAGGACAAGATGCGGCTGAAGGTGCCAGTCGCCAAGGCGACCTCGATCGGCATGCGCAAGCTGTCGGAAGAGGATTATGTCGACCGCGCGCTGAAGGTCGTGCAAGGCCGCGCCCGCATAAAGCGCACCATGTGGTCGCGCCGCGCCCAGGAATATGACGCCAAGATCAACTCGGGCGACCTGATCTCGATCTCGGAAGTTGTGCGCGACCTCTACCGCGCCGACAACCAGCCGGAGCAGTCCTATTCCGAGCGCCAGCTCTACGAAGCCGCGCTCGACCGCATGGCCCGCGAGATCGCCGCGGTGAACCGTATGTCGGAGACCGAGGCGGTGCGCCTCATCGAGGTCAACCTCAACAAGGGTCCGAAGCGCGGCGCCAAGGCCGACAACGAGGAAGCCGAGCAGGAAGAAGCTGCCTGAGCTTTTTCGCTTTTAAGTTTACGAAGAACCCGGCCTCGCGCCGGGTTTTTTGTTTCTGGTACCAATTCTACACCCCGCTGCCGCCTTCCCTCTGCGCCTCCTCTTGCCTGAGCGAGGCGATGAAGCGCTTGGTTCGCTCGCGCTCCGGATTGTCGAACACGACCGAAGCCGGGCCTTTCTCGACGATCGAGCCGGCGTCCAGAAACACCACCTCCTGCGCGATCTTGGAGGCGAGCCTGAGATCATGCGTGGCCATCACCATGGTCGTGCCTTCGCGTGCGAGCTGTCCGAGCACGTCTACCACTTCCTGCGCCAGTTCCGGATCGAGCGCAGAGGTAGGCTCGTCGCAGAGCAGCACGCGCGGCGACGGCGCCAGCGCCCGGGCGATCGCCACGCGCTGCTGCTGGCCGCCGGACAGCGTCGCCGGCCAGTCATCGGCCTTGTGAGCCATGCCGACCTTTTCGAGCAGCGCCATCGCCCGCTCGCGCGCCCTCGGCTCAGGCCATTTCAGCACCGTCACCAGCCCTTCCATGACATTCTCGATCGCTGTGCGATGCGGGAAAAGCTGAAAATTCTGGAACACCATGCCGGTCTGCAGGCGGATGCGCTGAATATCCTTGGCCGGCACCTTGCCACCCGGATGGAACGCAAGCGTCTCGTCGCCGATGCGCAGGGACCCGGACGTCGGGATTTCCAACAGGTTGATGCAGCGTAAGAGCGTGCTTTTGCCGCCGCCGGAAGGGCCGACCAGCGCAGTCACGCTGCCCTCGTCGAGGGTGACGGTCACGCCCTTCAGCACAAGATTGTCGCCGAAGCGCTTTTCGATGTTGCTGAGGCCGATCATGCGTTGGCCTCCAGGAACCCGCCATAGCGGTTTAGCCGCACTTCCAGCCGCGCCTGCAGCGCCGACAGAACCGAGCTCAACGCGAGATAGAGCGCGGCCGCCTCGACATAGAGGATCAGCGGCTCATAGGTGGTGGCGACGATGCGCTGCGCGGCCTGGAACATCTCGGGCACCGTGATCGCCGCCGCCAGCGAGGTATCCTTGACCAGCGAGATGAAGGTGTTGGAAAGCGGCGGCACGGCAACGCGGCCCGCCTGTGGCAGGATGGTGCGCCGCATCGCCTGGCTCCAGGTCATGCCGATCGAATAGGAAGCTTCCCATTGCCCCTTCGGCACCGAGCCGATGACGGCCCGGATGATCTCAGACGTATAGGCGCCGATGTTGAGCGTGAAGCCGATCAGCGCGGCGGGAAAGGCATCGAGCAGAATGCCGACCGACGGCAGGCCGTAGAAGATCAGGAACAACTGCACGAGCAGCGGCGTGCCGCGAAAAATCCAGACATAGAAGCGCACCATCGCGACCAGCGGCTTCGGGCCGAACAGCCGGATCAGCGCCGTCACCAGTCCGGCGATGAGCCCAAGCGCGAAGGACAGGAGCGTCAGCGGCACGGTGAAGATCAGCGCCGCCCACAACAGCGTCGGCAACGATTCCAGCATCAATTGCAGCCAGTGCGGCACGAAGCGCTTCTCCCTTCCAGATACGGCGGCGCGTCCCCCGTATGGACCGACTATCATGCAAAAACCGGCGGGCCGTCAAAGACGACCCCGATGAATGCCGTGCAAAAACAGCGGGCCGTCGAAGACGGCCCGCCGGTATCCGAGCAAGGGGACGATTGCCTTACTTCGAAACGTCCTGGCCGAAATACTTGTCGGCGATCTTCTGGTAGGTGCCGTCGGCCTTGATGTCGGCCAGCGCCTTGTTGATGGCCGCGACCAGCTCCGGATCGCCCTTGCGCACGATGACACCGGAATAATCGGCATTCTCTTCCTGCGCCGCGATCTTCACATTGGCGTCCGGCTTGTGCTTCTTGAAATCGAGGAAGGACAGGCTGTCATTGATCGTGGCGTCGGCGCGGCCGGTGAGCAGAAGCTGGATCGACTGGTCGAACCCGTCGGTGCCGACGAGCTCGGCGCCGTTCTTCTCGGCGAGCTTGCCGAAATTGGAGGTCAGCGACTGCGCCGACTTCTTGCCCTTGAGATCGGCGAAGGTCTTGATGTCGGTGTTGTCGCCACGCACGATCAGCACCGCCTTCGAGGCGATGTAGGGATCGGAGAAATCATACTTGGCCTTGCGCGCATCGGTGATGCCGACCTCGTTGATGACGGCGTCGTAGCGGTTGGCATCGAGGCCGGCGATCAGGCCGTCCCACTTGCCTTCAAGGAACTGAACCTTGACGCCGAGCTTGTCGCCGATGGCCTTGGCGATCTCGACGTCGAAGCCGACCAGCGCGTTGGACTCATCGTGATAGGTGAAGGGCGCATAGGTGCCCTCAGTGCCTACCTTGAGCACCCCGGCCTGCTTGATCTGGTCGAGATTGGCGCCGGCATAGCCGGCGGTGATCGCCAGAACCTGCAGCGTTCCGGCGAGAAGAAGCGGTTTGAGCCATTTCATTTTTCTGTGATCCCGTTTTGACCGGTGTCCCGGCGCGACTGTGCGAGCCGGAAACTGGCAGATAGAAGGCTGCAAAATAAGGAACCAGATTTCAAAAATCGGCTCTGCCAGAAATTTGATTCTCTAAACCGCCGAGAATTCACCAGAAGGCTTTCCCGGCAGATAACAGAATGCTTCCGTCGGCACCATCTACCCCCTCGGGCGGCGGAACCATCCATGCGCCTGACACGTTGCATGGCTGTTGTAGGGCGCGGCGGCATCTTTTCAACCGCTATACGCGCAATCGTCGCAAAAGGAGCCGGCATGATCGAAGACGCGGCAGGACGGACATTGGTCCGGGCGGCAATGAAGGCTCCATACCTCGAGCGCGACGAGGAGCATGTTCTTGCGCTTCGTTGGAAGGAAGAGAACGACCAGCATGCGCTGCACAGGATCACTGTCGCCCATATGCGCCTTGTGATCTCCATGGCCTCGAAATTCCGCCATTACGGCCTGCCGCTCGGCGATCTCATTCAGGAGGGGCATGTCGGCCTGCTCGAGGCGGCCGCCCGTTTCGAACCCGCGCGCGAAGTACGCTTCTCGACCTATGCCACCTGGTGGATCCGCGCCTCGATGCAGGATTACATCCTGCGCAACTGGTCGATCGTACGCGGCGGCACCAGTTCCGCGCAGAAGGCGCTGTTCTTCAATCTCAGGCGTCTGCGCGCGCGCCTCGCCAACGGCACCGAGCCGCTCTCCAACGCCTCGCTCTACCGCGAGGTCTCGGCGGCGCTGGGCGTGCCGGAGGCGGACGTGGCGATGATGGATTCGCGCCTGTCTTCCCCCGACAGCTCGCTCAACGCGCCTTTGGCCGACGAGAACGGCGCTGCCGAGCGGATGGATTTCCTGGTCTCCGAAGACCCGCTTCCCGACGAAATCGTCGGCGAGAGGATCGACGTCCAGCGCCGCGCTATCTGGCTGCGGAGCGCGCTCGGCGCGCTCAACGCCCGGGAGCTTCGCATCATCGAGGAGCGCAGGCTGAGCGATGACGGCGCCACGCTGGAATCGCTTGGCGAACAGCTCGGCATCTCCAAGGAGCGCGTCCGCCAGATCGAGGCGCGCGCCATGGAAAAGCTGAAGCTGGCGCTGGTGAAGCAAAATCCTGAATTCCTGGCGGAAGCCGCCTGAAGCTAGTCCGGGCCAAGCTCAAAGATTAAGAAATTTATTAATAAGAGCACGCCGTCATCGGGGCAATTTTTCCTCGGTAATAACTAGGATTGTGAGCTCTTTAACAGACTGTTGCGCCGCAATCGGCTTTTTGACTCCTCCAGATCACACCACATGGGGGATTTGCCATGCTGCGATGCTGCGCGCTGATTGCACTCTTGATCCTCGTGGGTCTCACGACGTTTCAAGCGCATGCCGAGCGAAGGGTTGCCCTTGTGATCGGCAATTCGCAATACCGCGAAATCCCGACGCTCAAGAACCCGGACAAGGACGCGGAGAACGTGTCGAGGACATTCCGGCTGGCCGGCTTCGAGGTGTTCGCCGCCAAGGACCTGACCAAGCTTCAGTTCGAAGAACGGTTCCGCAACTATCTGGCGGCGGCGGACGGCGCCGATCTGGCGGTCGTCTATTATTCGGGGCACGGCTTCCAGATCGGCGGAGAGAATTTCCTGATCCCGGTCGATGCGTCGCTGAAAGATGCGGCCGACATGGAGGTCCAGGCCATCAAGGTCAATGACATATTGCGGCAGCTACGCTCGAGATCGAAGGTCCAGATGATCATCCTCGACGCCTGTCGCAACGATCCTTTCCCGCGCAAGGACTATTGGCTGCGCGACCAGTTGATCGTCGCCGGCGGCAGCGGCCTTGCGCAGGTAACGGGTTCGCAGAACACGCTGATTGCCTTTGCCACCGAGCCGGGGGCGGTCGCCTATGACGGGTCGGGCGACCTCAGCCCGTTTTCGTCGTCCTTCTCCCGCCGTGCGCTGACGCCGGACCAGGAGATACGCTCGGTGATGGCGGCCGTCCGCCGCGACGTGGTCAAGGCCACCAACGGCAAGCAGGTTCCGTGGGAGAACTCCTCGCTGATCGACGACGTCGTGCTGATGCGCGGGGCGGAGCAACCGGCGCCGCCGCCGGAAGCTGAGCAGGACCAGCAGACGGCGGAACGCGGAATCCAGATCGCGGCGGCTGCCGAAGCGATGGATAATCGCGACATCCGTGTCCCGCTCGGCGTCGGTCCGGTTCCGCTGAAACTGGAGCTTCCGGCCAAGGATGCCTCTATTAGCCTCAAGCTTGCGAGCTACCCGGCGGCCGGCACGCTGTCCCTGCCCGATCGTGTGCTTTCGCCGCAATCGAGCCTGACGGCCGCCGAGATCGACAAACTGCGCTACGAGCCGCAGATCGGTTCGGTCGCGCCCGTCGAAGTCGGCTTCGATATCCGCGCGGGCAGCGCCGCGAAGCGGTCGACGATGCAACTCTCGCCGAGCGTCGACCCTTGCGACCAAGCCGCCGGCGAGCCGCTCGACCTGCAGGGCGTTGTCTCGGGCCGCTTGCCGAACGAGATCGGCGGCGGAGCTGTCGAAGCTTGCGAGGCGGCGGTGAAGTCCTATCCCGAGATTGCGCGCTTCCGCTACGAGTTGGGGCGGGCACTGCTAGCGTCGGGCCGGATCGACGAAGCGAGGAATGTGATCCAGGAGGCGGCCGATAAGGGGCACGTCCGTGCCGTGTACGAGCTCGGCTACATCGCCGCATCCGGAATGAGCGCGGCTCCGGATTTGACCAAGGCCAACAGCCTCTATGCGCAGGCGTCGGACAAGGGAGATCCCTACGGCATGACTGCCTTGGGGCGCGCTTTGTTCGACGGTGTCGGCGTCCAGCGCGACACCGGCAAGGGACTGGACCTGCTGCTCCAGGCAGCGGCGATGGGGCATGTCGATGCCACCAAGGACCTTGCGGTGATCTTCAAGGAAGGCCGCAACGGCGTGCCCGCCGATCCGGCGCGCGCCTTGGCTTTCCTCCGAGCCGGCATCGACCGGCAGGAGGCTTATTCGATGGCCATTCTCGGTCTCTCGCCCAAGCGTAGCGAAAAGACGGTCCCGGTGTGCAAGCCCAAGGTGGTGACCAAAGTGGTCACGAAGATAAAGGTGGTCCGTACCCCCGCGCCAAAAGCGCCGCCACCGGTCACCAAGATACCGGCCAAGCGCATACCGAACGGCACCGGATCCGCATCTTGGCGTGGCAATGGCGGCGATCACCCCGAGCCCCGCGGCGGCGGATCTGACAGCGGCAGCACCGACGGTGACAGCACCGGCAGCACCGACACTGGCAGCACCGGCACTGGCAGTACCGGCAGCACTGACTCCGGCAGCACCGACACTGGCAGCACCGGCAGCACTGATTCCGGCGGCACTGATACTGGCAGCACCGGCGGCTCTGACGGGATCAGATAGCAGCAGCGATGGCGTGGACGCAGCCAACCGAACGGCAGCGTCGAGAGAGCATGATCCCGATAAGTGGGAACCGGTTTCGGACGACATCATGCTCCAACAAGGATCGTGATGGCGATTCAACGAAACGCCATCACCATCAAGCGGAAGCCGCCGGAAAGCGGGACGTCGGTCTTATTTGTCGGTGACGATCTTGACCTTGTCGCCGGACGACACAGTCGCGCCCGGCGACATGGCGTTGAGCACGCGGAACAGATCGAGCTTGCGGTCGACGCCGACCATCTGCGCGGCGAGCGAGCCCATGGTCTGGCCGGCCTGGACGGTGACGACCCGGATATGCAGCGGTTTCAGCGCCGCCTTCTCGGCCGGGCTCAGCACGCGGAAGGAACCGCTGACCGAGCGCGCCACCGGGTCCAGCGAAGTGCTGGCCGAGGGCGCGGCCGTCAGCAGCCTGTAGACCTGGCCGCCGGCGCGGATCACCGCGATGTCGAACTGCCAGCCTTGCGCGCTGGCATGCGCCGTCGCCGCGTCGTTGCCGTTGATCGTGTCCTGGCGCACGCTGGCGTCTTCCAGCCCCGCGACCCAGCCGCTGCGGATGTAATCGGTGAGCGAGACGGACTTGTCGATCGCCACGCCGTCGAAGCGGATGGCGATGTCGCCCGGCCCGGTCGCGGTCACGGCGGCCGCCGAATTGTCGATGACGAAACCGTCCGGCACGGTGAACGAGACGCCGAGATTGGGATGCATGAAGGTCTGGCCGCGCACATAGCCTTCTTCCGGCGTGTCGCCGTAAAGCAGGCCGTCTATGCCGGCCAGAAATGCGTCGCGGTCGCGCGTGCCGACGCCGGGCGGGCCGAAATTGCGCGCCAGCCGCTGCGCCAATTCGATACGCTGCGGCGTGTTCGGGTGCGTCGCCAGGAAGTCGAGGCTGGCGTCGGTGGCGCCGCTCACCGAGCGGAAATCCGTATAGGCCGACATCGACTGCAGGAAGCGGCCGGCGGCATAGGGATCATAGCCCGCCTCACCGATCGACTTGATGCCGATGGCGTCGGCCTGCAGTTCCTGGTTGCGCGAGAATTGCGCGAGCCTGAGCTTGCCGCGGATCAGCGCCGCCTTGGCGGTCGGGCTGTCGCCGAGCACATCGGAGACCACCTTGGTCGCCAGGCCCTCCTCGGCTTCGAGCTGCTGCCGCTGCAGGCCGTGATTCGCGGTGACGTGGCCCATCTCATGCGCGATGACGGCGGCAAGCTCGGAGGAATCGTTGGCCAGCGCCAGCAGGCCCCGCGTCACATAGAGATAGCCGCCCGGCAGCGCAAAGGCGTTGACGTTGGGCGAGTTGAGGATGGTGATGCGATAGGTCTGGGTCGGGTTGGCCGACACCACCGTCAGATTGCCGACGACCTTGGCCACCATGCGTTCGAGCTTTGGGTCGGAATATTCGCCGCCATAGGTGGCGAGAATCCGCGGGTGCTGCGCCTTCGCCATCTCTGCGAGCTTGGCGTTGGCCACGACATTGTCGACGGTGATCGGCTTATCGGAAGGTTGGAAGCCGCTCTCCTGCACGTCCGGCGGCGTGAACATCTGGCAGCTCGCCAGCACGGCGACGCTCGCCAGCGCGAGAAATCGTGCCAGCGGCTTCATCCACACCTTCTCAGCGCCGCTCGACAGGTCGGCTTCCTTTCCAAATCTTTCGGCAAATCACGGCCCATCCGGACCAGCATGGCCGGACCTAGCCATACTCCCCCGGACAAGGCAAGGAAACGCCGGATCGCCCATTGCCGGTTTGGCCATAAATTATGTCCGCTTCCGGGCAACATGTTGTGATCCGGCAACGGTGCCGCCTCGATCGCCGATATAGCGTCTGAATGCATCCGGTCCAGACCGATCGAAGAAATCCTCGGCCGGCCCGGCTGCCGCGATCGTGCCTTCGTCGAGAAATGCCACGTCCTGCCCGATGCGGCGCGCATCTTCCGGCTGATGCGTCACGAACAACACCGTCATTTCGCGCTCGGCATGAATGCCAGCCACAAGGTCCAGCATATCGTCGCGCAGCGCCGGGCCGAGCGACGCGAAAGGTTCGTCGAGCAGCAAAACGGGCCGGTCGCGCAGCAGCACGCGCGCCAGCGCCACGCGCTGCCGCTCGCCGCCGGAAAGCTCGCGCGGCAGCCGCTTTTCCTTACCGGCAAGACCAACCCGCGCCAGCGCCTCGGCGACCCCGGCGCGATCGGCGTCGCCGAGTTTCAGCGATGGCGAGCGGCCGAGCCCGACATTGGCTTCGACGGAAAGATGCGCAAACAAATTGTTTTCCTGGAACACCATCGACACCGGCCGCGCCGAAGGCGGCGTGTTTCCGAGACCGACGCCGCCGATCAGGACCTTGCCCGCATCGGGCACTTCGAAGCCGGCTATCAGATTGAGCAGCGTCGACTTGCCGGAGCCGCTCGGCCCCATGATGGCGGTGATCCTGCCGGCTGCGAATTCGGCGTCGAAGCTGAAGGAGGATTCGCCATAGCTGAACGAGACGCCATCCAGCGCGACGGGGAGACCCTTTTGCGCGGCGATGCCGTCGATGGTCGTCGTCATGACTTTCCTTCCCGCCCCAGCCAGTCCGCGGCGACCACCAGCATCAGGCAGACGAGGCCGAGCAGCAAGGCAAGTCCCGCGGCGTCGGCTGTCCGGTAGCTGCTCATGCGCGCCAAAAGCAGATAGGGCAAGGTCTGCACGGAATCGCTGCCGAACAGCGCGATCACGCCGAGATCGCCAAGCGATAGCGCCATGGCGAAGGCAAAGCCGGTCGCCAAAGGCCGCCTGAGCGACGGCCAGTCTATCAGGCTGAGCCGGTTCCAGCCGGATATGCCGAGCGCCAGGCAAAGCCGCTCATGGCGTTCGCTCGCCGCGTCATAGGCCGGGCGAACGGCGCGGATGGCGAAGGGCATCGCCATCACCGCGTTGACGGCGACGACCATGACCGGCGCGATGGCAAAGACATCGGTGACGTGGCGCAGCGCCAGGAACCAGCCGGCGCCAAGCACGATCGGCGGCACGACGAGCACGAAGCCGGCGCCGGTGTCGGCGGCATATTCGAGCAGGCCCATGGCCCCGCCTGCCCGGCGCCGCAGGGCCAGCGCGCGCCGTGCCGCGATCAGCGCCAGCGACAGCGTCACGCTGAGAAGCGCTGCAAGCAGGGCAAGGCCCGCGCTGGTGAGGGTGGCGCGGCGCACCGCTTCCTCGCCTGCCAGCCGGCCGAGATCGGCCTCCAGGCCTGAAAGCAGCGTCGCCGCCATCGGTCCGGCGACGAACAGCAGGGCAAGCATGATGAGGCCTGCATTCAACGCGCTTTCCATTCGGCCCGCCGAAAGGTAGCGGCGCGGCGCGACCGGCAGATTGGCGTCGCCGACCGTGTTGGCGCCGAGCCGCGTGAGTGCTGCGACCACGACGAAGGTGAGCGCGATCTGAAGAAACGTCAGCGTTACGGCCCGCGCAGGATCGAAATCGAAGCGCAGCGCTTGGTAGATGGCCACTTCCAGCGTCGTCGCGGCCGGACCGCCGCCGAGCGTCAGCACGATGGTGAAGGAGGTGATGCAGAGCATGAAGACCAGCCCGGCAATCCCCGGCAGCGCCGCGCGCAGCACCGGCCATTCGATCAGCCGGAAGGCCGGCCAGGCACTCATGCCGAGTTGGCTCGCCAGCCGCCACTGGTCGGCGGGCACGGTGCCCAGCGCCTCGAGGAACAGGCGCGTCGCCAACGGCAGGTTGAAGAAGACATGCGCGACAAGGATGCCGGAGAGGCCGTAGATCCCCGGCCAATCCGCACCGCCAAGTCCGGCGAAGACGCCGGCAAAATATCCGGCCCGACCGTAGAGCGCCAGGATGCCGAGCGCGGCGACGATCGCCGGCAAGGCCAGCGGCACGGTGAACAATTGCAGGATCAGGCGGCGTCCCGGGAAACTTGGGTGCCTCGACAAAGCGCGCGCCACGAGCAGCGTCGGCGCGACCGACAGCAGCGTCGAGAGAGCCGCCTGCCACAGCGTGAAGCGGGCGACGCGCAGGAGATAATTGTCGAAGGCGGCGGCAGCGCCGGAGAGATCGTGCGCGCCTTCGACGGCGAGGCCGGCGAAGCCACCGCCGATGAGGAGGGCGATGGCTGCGAGCGCGACGACGCCGGCGGTGACGCGGGAGTCAGGGTGCACGGCGGCTTGCACGTTGCACCGTGGTGGAATTCAGCAAACGCCGCGTTCCTTCGCGCCCCCCTCTGTCCTGCCGGACATCTCCCCCACAAGGGGGGAGATCAGCAGCGCCCGCGCCTCGCTCATCACTGCAACGTTGCCAGTTGGCGAAACCGCCGATGACGGCCAATCTCCCCCCCTGTGGAGGAGATGTCCGGCAGGACAGAGGGGGGCGCCGTAGAGCGATCATCTTGCGCGAATAGCGATCCTACTTGCTCATCACCGCCAGCCACTCATCCACCCACGCCTTGCGGTTGGCGGCGACCTCCTGCGGGCTGAACAGCAAGGTCTTGGTCGGCTTCACCAGTCTGTCGAAGGCCGGGTTGAGCGGCTTGTCGGTCTTGCCGGCTGGGAACATCCAGTTGGTTTCCGGAATGACATCCTGGAATTTCGGTCCGGTCATGAAGGCGATGAACTTTTGCGCCAGCGGGTTCTTCGCGCCCGTCGTGGTGATGCCGGCAACCTCGATCTGCAGGTATTCGCCTTCCTCGAACGAGGCGGCCTGGTAGCGCTCGGTGTTCTCGGCCACCATATGGTAGGCCGGCGAGGTGGTGTAGGACAGCACCATCGGCGCCTCGCCCTTGGTGAACAGGCCATAGGCCTCGCTCCAGCCCGGCGTCACCGTCAGGACCTTGGTCTTGAGCTTTGCCCAGGCCTCCGGCGCCTTGTCGCCATAGACCGACTTCACCCACAAGAGCAGCCCGAGACCGGGCGTCGAGGTGCGCGGGTCCTGGATGACGATCTTGTCCGTGCCGGCGCCTTCGATCAGCTCCTTCAGGCTCTTCGGCGGGACTTTAAGCTTCTGCGTGTCATAGACGACGGCGAAATAGCCGTAGTCGAAAGGCACGAAAGTGTCGTCGCTCCAGCCTCCAGGCACGTCGATGGCGGAGACTTCGCCATGCGGCGCGAACAGTCCGCTCGCCTTGGCATCGGCGGTGAGATTGGTGTCGAGGCCGAGCACGATGTCGGCCTTGGTGCCGGCGCCTTCGAGCTTGACGCGGTTGAGGAGCGCCACGCCGTCGGCCACCGAGACGAATTCGAGATCGCAGCCGCATTCGGCCTCGAATTCCTTCTTCACCGCCGGGCCGGGACCCCAATCGGCGGTAAAGCTTTCATAGGTATAGACGGTGAGCTTGTCCTTCGCAGCGGCAGGCGCGACGCCCGCCAGAAGCGAAACTAAGCCGGTTGCGAGAATGAGATGGGACAGTATTGCGCGCATATCGGCGCCTCCTTCGTTCGAGTGACAAGGAATTGAGGCGCCGGATGGTCCGAAACGTCTAATCCCTCCGCCGGTACAAACCGGATCAGGTTCAGCGGGTTGGCTTGATCGCCTCTCAGCCGGATCACGTCCGGCACCCCGTTAGAGCGTTTCGACAGATAGGCCCGGCCGAAGCGGCGCGCAAGCGGAAGTTTGCCGGGCAGCTAATGTTCGCCGGTACCCTCGCAGCCGAAGCGCACGGCATCCCGCTTCCGTTTCGCCCGACGGGCTGGTAAGGGCGACGGCCATGGGCACATTCACCATCCTGCTTGGCGGCGAGCTTGTCCGCACGCCCCGGCTCGAACGCCAGATCGAAGGCTCGCGCGTCATCGCCGCCGATGCCGGCATCGGCCATGCCCGCATGCTTGGACTTGTCCCCGAACTTTGGGTCGGCGATTTCGACTCGGTGCCGGCGAACCTGCCGGATGACCTCGCCGCCGTGCCGCGAAAAGTCTTTCCGGCCGAGAAGGACATGACCGATGGCGAGCTCGCCATAGCGGAAGCGCTTCAGCGTGGCGCCACCAGCCTCGTGTTGGCCGGCGCCTTTGGCGGCAAGCGCGCCGACCATGCCTTCCTGCATCTGGCGCTGGCCGTGCGGCTGGCCGAGGCTGGCACGACCGTGCTGCTGACCAGTGGCGCGCAGGAAGGCGCTCCCATCCTGCCCAGCAAGGCCAGCTTCGACTATGACGACGGCACCTTGTTTTCGGTGCTCGGCTTTTCCGACCTGTCCGGCCTGACGGTCACCGGCGCCAAATGGCCGCTCGACCGCGTCGAGGTGGCGTTCGGTTCCTCGCTCACTATATCAAATGAGGTCAAAGGGCAGCTTGGCATCGCGCTGGAGCGCGGCCGGGCCCTGCTTCTGGCCCACCCCTATCCTCTTCCAGAAAGTTGACATGGCGCCGCCACTCCTCAACCTCGACGGCATTAAACTGACTTTCGGCGGCACCCCGCTGCTCGACGGCGCGGCGCTCAGCGCATCCGCCGGCGAGAAGATCGCGCTGGTCGGACGCAACGGCTCGGGCAAGTCGACGCTGCTCAAGATCGCCGCCGGGATGATCGAGCCGCAGGATGGCGAGGTGTTCCGCCAGCCCTCGGCCACGGTCCGCTATCTGCCGCAGATGCCGGACATGGACGGCTTCGCCGACGTGCGCGCCTATGTCGAGGCGGGCCTTGGCCCAGCCGACGATCCGCATCGCGCCACCTATCTGATGGACCATCTTGGCCTGACCGGCGAGGAGCGGCCGAACGACCTGTCCGGCGGCGAGGCGCGCCGCGCCGCCCTTGCCCGCGTCATGGCGCCGGAACCCGACATCCTGCTCCTCGACGAGCCGACCAACCATCTCGATCTTTCGGTGATTGAATGGCTGGAAGAAGAGCTCGCTCGTACCTCCTCCGCGGTGATCCTGATCTCGCATGACCGCCGGTTTCTCGAGCGCGTCACGCGCGCCACTGTCTGGCTGGACCGCGGCCAGACGCGGCGGCTGGACAAGGGCTTTGCGCATTTCGAGGAATGGCGCGACCAGGTGCTGGAAGAGGAAGAGCGCGACCAGCGCAAGCTCGGCCGCCAGATCGTGCGCGAGGAACATTGGCTGCGCTATGGCGTGACCGCCAGGCGCAAGCGCAACATGCGCCGCCTCGGCGAGTTGCAAACCATGCGCCAGCGCTTCCGCAGCCATCGCGGCGCAGAGGGCACCGCGACGATGGTGGCCAGCGACGCCGCCGAGTCCGGCAAGCTGGTGATCGAGGCCAGGAACATCGACAAGAGCTTTGGCGATCTCACCGTGGTCAAGGGGTTCTCGACCCGCATCCAGCGCGGCGACCGCGTCGGCCTGGTCGGCCCGAACGGCGCCGGCAAGACGACATTGTTGAAGATGCTGACCGGCGAGCTGGCGCCGGACGCCGGCACCGTGCGGCTTGGCGTCAATCTCGATATTGCGACGCTCGATCAGAAGCGCGAGGCCGTCGATCCGCAGGAGACGCTGGCGCATTACCTCACCGACGGACGCGGCGAGAACCTTGTCGTCAATGGCGAGCAGCGTCATGTCGTCTCCTACATGAAGGATTTCATGTTCAAGCCGGAGCAGGCCCGCACGCCGGTGCGCGAGCTTTCCGGCGGCGAACGCGCGCGGCTGCTTTTGGCCCGCGTGCTGGCGCGGCCGGCGAACCTTCTGGTGCTGGACGAACCGACCAACGATCTCGACATGGAGACGCTGGAGCTGCTGCAGGAGCTTGTCGCGGGCTTTGCCGGAACCGTGATACTGGTCAGCCACGACCGCGACTTCCTTGACCGCACCGTCACCAGCGTGATCGCGCCGGACGGCGGCGGCCGCTGGATCGAATATGCCGGCGGCTATTCCGACATGCTGGCGCAGCGCGGCGGCTCCAGGCTGGAAGACCGCAAGGCAAAGTCCAAGACCGAGGCGAGCGAGGCTGGACCGAAAGCCGAACCGGCGGCCACCAAAGGCGCCGCGAAAAAGCTCTCGTTCAAGCAGAAATTTGCACTGGATTCGCTGCCTAAGAAGATCGAAGCGGTGACGGCCTCGATCTCGCGACTGGAGAACAACATCGCCGACCCCTCCTTCTACGAGCGCGATCCCGCCTCGTTCCAGAAAACTGTCGCCGCGCTCGACAAGGAGCGCACGACGCTTGCCGCGCTCGAGGAAGAGTGGCTGGAACTGGAGATGCTGCGCGAAGAGATGGAAGGGTAGGCTTGCCTGCACGTTCTATGCGCTTATATTATGCGCATGGAATAGAGAGGCT
The DNA here is from genome assembly GCF_006439475.1 of Mesorhizobium sp. B2-8-9. Lineage (NCBI taxonomy): Bacteria > Pseudomonadati > Pseudomonadota > Alphaproteobacteria > Hyphomicrobiales > Phyllobacteriaceae > Mesorhizobium > Mesorhizobium sp. B2-8-9. Next base: position 74,026 of record NZ_VFTQ01000007.1, read on the forward strand.
GCCGTGCTCCAATCAACTGCGAAACCGCAACGCAAATCGGTAAACACCTCGATCGATTCGAGATTGATCGAGGAGGCCAAGGCATTGGGTATCAATATGTCCCGCGCCGCCGAGCAAGGAATCGCCAAGGCAATTTCTGCCGAGAAGATCCGGCGCTGGCAGGAGGAGAACAAGGAAGCGCTCGAAAGCTCTAACGAATACGTCAAGCGTAACGGTCTGCCTTTGGCCAAGTACCGGCTGTTTTGATGGCTCGCTACGATTTCTACCGAAGCCCGGGAAGCGACGGTTATCTCCTCGATGTCCAGTCCGACATACTAGAACAGCTCGATACCAACGTCGTCGTTCCCCTTCTGCCCCCCAACATCGCACCGCTGCCGGCACGCAGGCTGAACCCGATCTTCAGGATCGATGGCAAGGAACACGTTATGGTCACTCAGTTCATTTCGGCTGTGACGGCTTCCGAATTGCGGGCGGCAGAAGGAAACCTTGGCAGGCATCATGACGAGATCGTCGCCGCTCTCGACATGCTGTTTCAGGGCTTCTGAGCGGCGGCTTAAAACCGCCGCTGCCATCACCCCGATGTCTTCGCCGCCCAGGCCTTCAGCGCCTCGTCAAAAACCTTCTCGCCGGGGATGCCCTTTTCCATGGTGAGCAGGGCGCGGCGTCCGGTCTTGTAGACCACCGGCACGTCGATCCAGGCCTGGCCTCTCAGCAGCGTCAGGTTGGCGTCCTCGTCGGCCTTGGTGTCGTTGAGCGCGACGAGGAAGAAGCCGTCGGCGATCTTGGCCGGGATGCCGATCAGCGGGCTGCCGGCATCCTGTTCGGAGCTCTTCATGGCGATGCGCAGGATGTTGTCGACGCCGCCGCCGTCGAACCCTTCCGGCGTCAGGAAGATCATCTCGATGATGTGGCTGGCGGGCAGTGTCTGGTCGGTGTTGCGCCGGATCGTCATGCGCAGCTGGATATTCTTGCCCGGAATCGTCGCCTCGGCTCGGATCGCCGGTTCCGGCGGCAGGTCGCCGCCGGGCGATTCCTGCACAAGCGACCACACGATGCCGCCTGGCTCGGCCGTGCCCTGCTGCGTGCTGGTGCGCTCCTCATAGAAGATCGCCTTCTGCCCGACTGGCACCGTTGCCTCGGCGGTCGCAGGCGCCGGCGCAGCCGGTGTCGTGCCCGCAGGCGGCGGCGTTGTCGCTGCCGCAGGCGGCGTGGCGCCGGCCGCGGGCGGCGTTGCCGCGTTAGCCGCCGGCGGTGTGGTTCCGGCTGCGGGCGGCGTTGGATTGGCCGCGTCGGTCGCCGGCGCTCCGGTGGCAGGCGCCTCAGGCGTCGGCGTGGCCGGAGCAGGCGCGGCCGGAGCGGCCGCTGCCGGAGCAGGCGGGGTCGTCGCCGGCGTAGCCGGCGGCCGCGAGGTCAGCGCCGCGACGGATTCGCCTTCGCCGATCGTGGGCTGTCCGCCGGCCGGGCCGGGATCCGTCTCCTTGCCCTCGGGCGTCAGGCGTTGCGTGAATTTGTTGGTGTCGGCCGCCTCGCCGGCGCCGGACGCAGCCGGCGCGGCCGCCGTCTCCGTCGCCGGCTTGGCCGGAGCCGGCTTGACCAGCGGCTCTGTCGAGGCCGTCTTGCTGCCACCGCCGCCAAGGCCGAAGAGCGACCCGAACGCATTCTTGTTCAGCCATATGCCGTAGCCGCCGCCGGCCAGCACCAGGAGCGCGACGACGGCGGCGATCAAGCCGCCATAGCTGCGCTTGCGCTTTTGCTGTGGCCGCAGGCGCTGGAAGGTATCGGCCGCCGGCTGCTCGTCATTGGCAAAGACATCGCTGCCGTCATCGGCATCGTCCATGCCCGCCAGGCCTACATCGTCTTCGCGCGGCGACGGCATCGGCGGCGGCGCCTTCTGCCAGGCTGGTTCCGCCTTTGGCGCGGTCTGCCAGTTCGGCTCGGTCCTTGCCGTGTTCTGCCAGACTGGCTCGTCCTTCGCAGGGATTTGCCGCGCGGGTTCCGCCTTCGGCCCGCTTTGCCAGCTTGGTTCGGTCCTGGCGGGCGCGGGCGACGGCCTGAACGGCTCGGACTTGAACGGATCCGGCTTGGCGGGTTCCGGCGCCGCCGGCTGGCGGGAATGGCTCGGCTGGTTCTTGTTGCGGTCGATGGAGGAGAAAATATGCTCCAGCTCCGCCAGCGGATCCTCAGCCGGAACGCGTTTGACATACTCGCGCTCGACACTGGAAATGGCGTCTTCCAGCGAGCGCTTCTGCTTGCTGACGACATCGGGCGCAAGCGGCGGGGAATACTCGGCCAGTTTCTTTGCCAGCACCGCGCGGGCGCCGTCGTATATCTGCTTGCGCATCTCGAACGAAGGGTCGGCCTTCTTGTCGAGCTGCTTTTTCAGAACACTAACGAAATCTGCCATGCGTCAGGTGACCTGCATTCTTTTCCCGCCAGCCGCAAATCAGCCATAGCGCCGGGAAGGGCTGTGAAACTAGTCTTGAAACGGGTCAGTCACAAGTATTGTGTCGTCCCGCTCGGGGCTGGTGGAGAGCAACGCCACGGGGGCACCGATCAGCTCCTCGATATGGCGGACATATTTGACGGCTTGCGCCGGCAAATCGTTCCAGCTTCTGGCGCCGGCCGTGGTTCCCTTCCAGCCTTCGAGCGTCTCGTAGACGGGCTTGACCCGCGCTTGCGCGCCCTGGCTGGCCGGCAGGTAATCGATCGTCTCGCCGTCGAGGCGATAGCCCGTGCAGACCTTGATCTCGTCGAGCCCGTCGAGCACGTCGAGCTTGGTGAGAGCGATGCCCTTGATGCCGTTGACGGCGACGGCCTGGCGCACCAGCACGGCGTCGAACCAGCCGCAGCGGCGCTTGCGGCCGGTGACGACGCCGAACTCGTGGCCGCGCGTGCCGAGGAACTCGCCGATCTCGTTCTTCTGCTCGGTCGGGAACGGCCCTTCGCCGACGCGCGTCGTGTAGGCCTTGGTGATGCCGAGCACATAGCCGATGACGCCGGGGCCTACGCCCGAACCGGCGGCGGCCTGCCCGGCCACGGTGTTGGATGAGGTGACGAAGGGATAGGTGCCGTGGTCGATGTCGAGCAGCGTGCCCTGCGCGCCCTCGAACAGGATGCGTTCGCCGGCGCGGCGCCTGTCGTCGAGCACCTTCCAGACGCGGTCCATGTAAGGCAGGATCTCGGCGGCCACCGAGGTCAGTTCCTGCATGATCGCCTCATGCGTCGCTTCGGCATGACCGAGCCCGCGGCGCAGCGCATTGTGATGCGTCAGCAACCTGTCGACCTTCAAGGGCAGCGTTTCCAGATCCGCCAAATCCATCACCCGCACCGCGCGCCGGCCCACCTTGTCCTCATAGGCGGGGCCGATGCCGCGTCGTGTCGTGCCAATCTTGGTTCCTGAATTCGAGGCTGCGTCTTCGCGCAATCCGTCCAGCTCCCGGTGCAGGGACAGGATAAGCGCGGTGTTTTCGGCTATTTTCAGGCGTTCCGGCGTGACCTCCACGCCCTGCTCCTTGAGCTTCTTGGCTTCGGCGACGAAGGCATGCGGATCGAACACCACGCCGTTGCCGATGATCGAAAGCTTGCCCTGTCTGACCACGCCGGAGGGCAGCAGCGACAGCTTGTAGATCGTGCCGTCGACGACCAGCGTGTGGCCGGCATTGTGGCCGCCCTGGAAGCGCACGACCACATCGGCCCGTTCCGACAGCCAGTCGACGATCTTGCCCTTGCCTTCGTCACCCCATTGCGAGCCGACGACCACCACATTGGCCATGTTCTTTTCCCTTGAAATGCCGCGCGGGCGGCCTGAAACGACAGGCCTCTATAGCGTCAAGCGACGGCTGGCGCGACCCTTTCTTTGCCGCCGAAACCATCGTTGGAGCATGACCCGAACCGAAGGCCGGCGAACCCAAAAAGCGGGAACAGGCTTCCGCAAGTGACCACGCCCCTCAAGGACTTGGATCAAAATGACGCCAACGGTGAGACGTCAACCTGGTCCAGGCACAACAAATTCCGGCTTTCGCATCATTTACTTGGAGCCGCCGCCACTCTAGGCCGGGCCGAACCCTCGAGCACCCGCAGGGGCCGGAACCTTCATGCACCGAGCCGCCTATCTGTTCCTTCTGTCGACCATGCTCTTGTGGGGCGGCAATTCGGTGGCGGGCAAGCTTGCCGTCGGCCATGTCTCGCCGATGACGCTGGTGTTCCTGCGCTGGGTGATGGCGGTGCTGATCCTGCTGCCCATCGGCTGGCGGACGCTGCGTGAGGATTGGCCCGAAGTGCGCAGGCACTGGAGGCTGCTTGCCGGGCTCGGCGCTTGCGGCTTCACCATCTTCAACGTCATCTTCTATACGGCGCTCAACTACACGACCGCCATCAATGTCTCGATCGAGCAGGCAGCCATCCCGATCGTCATCATTCTTGCCAATTTCGTGCTGTTCAGGCTGCGCGTGAAGCCTCTGCAGATCGTCGGCGTCGTGCTCACCATCGCCGGCGTCGCGCTGACGGCAAGTCATGGCGACCTCGGCCAGTTGCTGAAGCTCGAGCTCAATTTTGGCGACGCCATCATGCTTGTGGCGGTGCTTTGCTACAGCCTCTATTCGGTGGGACTGCGCCTCAGGCCGGCAATCCGCTGGCAAAGTTTCATGCTGGCGCTGTCGATTGCCGCGCTGCTGGTTTCCCTGCCCTTCTTCGTCTGGGAGGTCGCGTCTGGCCGCGTCATCGTGCCGGATGCCCGTGGCTGGACGCTCACGCTCTACACGGCGCTTGGCGCTTCGGTCGTTTCGCAGGTCCTCTACATCAAGGGCAACGAATTGATCGGCGCCAACCGCGCCGGCCTGTTCATCAATCTGGTGCCTATCTTCGGCACGTTGCTTTCGGTGCTGATCGTCGGCGAGCAGTTTCAGGCGTATCAGGCCTTCGCGCTGGCGCTTGTCCTCGGCGGCATTGCGCTTGCCGAGTACAGCGGCAGCCGAGCAGCGCTGCAGACGGGGTGAATACCTCAACTTCCCGGCAAGCGGCCATCGGGTGACGGCCATCTCATGAATGCCCCGCCTGCTGATGCAAGCGGGGCGTTTTCACGTCCGGACGTTACTCGCCGCCGACGTCGAAGCGCAGCCGCTTCGCCGAGTCGATCGACTTGTGCGCGCGTACCTGCTCCAGCACACTTTCCGGGAAGGGCGCATCGAGATAGAGCAGCGCTATCGCATCGCCGCCCGGTCGGTTGCGGCCGAGCTGGAAGTTGGCGATGTTGACGCCGTTCTCGCCGCACACCGTGCCGAGCAGGCCGATGATGCCGGGCGCGTCGGCATTGGTGGTGTAGAGCATGTGCTGGCCGACCTCGGCATCGAGATTGATGCCCTTGATCTGGATGAAGCGCGGTTTGTGGTCGGAGAAGCAGGTGCCGGCGATCGAGCGCGTCATATGCTCGGTCTTGACGGTGAGCTTGATATAGCCGTCGAACACGCCCGACTTGTCGCGCTTGACCTCGGCGACGATGATGCCGCGCTCCTTCACCATGATCGGCGCCGACACCATGTTGACGTCGGAGACCTGCGGCCGGATGAGGCCGGCAAGGGCAGCGCTCACCAGCGCGCGCGTGTTCATCGTCGCGGTCGAGCCGTCGAACAGGATCTCGACCTCCTTGATCGGATCCTCGGTAACCTGGCCGACAAAGGCGCCGAGCACTTCGGCAAGCTTGACGAAGGGTTTCAGCCGCGGCGCCTCCTCGGCTGTGATCGAAGGCATGTTGATGGCGTTGGAGACCGCGCCCTTGATCAGGTAGTCGCTCATCTGCTCTGCAACCTGCAGCGCGACATTCTCCTGCGCCTCGGTGGTAGAGGCGCCGAGATGCGGCGTTGCCACGACATTCTCCATGCCGAACAGCGGGTTCTTCTCGGCCGGCTCGACCTCGAACACGTCGATGCCGGCCCCGGCCACCTTGCCGCTCTTCAGCGCCGCGACCAGGTCCGCCTCGACGATCAATCCGCCGCGGGCGCAATTGATGATGCGCACGCCGTCCTTCATCTTGGCGATCGCCGCCGCATCGATGATGTTGCGCGTCTTGTCGGTCAGCGGGGTGTGCAGCGTGATGAAGTCGGCGCGGGCGAAGAGCTCGTCGAGCTCGACTTTCTGAACGCCGAGCTCCTCGGCGCGGCTGTCCGACAGGAACGGGTCGAAGGCGATCACATGCATCTTCAGGCCGACGCCGCGCGTGGCGACGATCGAGCCGATATTGCCGCAGCCGATCACGCCCAGCGTCTTGCTGGTGATCTCGACACCCATGAAGCGGTTCTTTTCCCACTTGCCGGAATGGGTCGAGGCATTGGCTTCCGGTATCTGCCGCGCCAGCGCGAAGATCATCGCCACCGCATGCTCGGCCGTGGTGATCGAATTGCCGAAGGGCGTGTTCATCACGATGATGCCCTTGCGGCTGGCGGCCGGGATATCGACATTGTCGACGCCGATACCGGCGCGGCCGACGACCTTGAGCCTGGTTGCCGCATTGATCAGCTTCTCGGTGACCTTGGTCGCCGAGCGGATGGCGAGGCCGTCATACTGGCCGATCACCTCGGCGAGCTTTTCCTTGTCCTTGCCGAGATCGGGCAAATAGTCGACGTCGATGCCGCGATCCTTGAAGATCTGCACGGCGGTGGTGGAAAGTTTGTCCGAAACGAGAACGCGGGGCGCCATTGCGGCCTCCTTGACGTGGGAATGGATGTGTCGGGAACTGGCGGCCCGCGGGCCGCCATGAAACTCAGGCCGCTGCCTTGAGCGACGCCTTCTGCGTGGCGAAGGCCCAGTCGAGCCAGGGCAGCAACGCTTCGAGATCGGCGGTCTCGACGGTGGCGCCGCACCAGATGCGCAGGCCGGGCGGGGCATCGCGGTAGGAGCCGATGTCGTAGGCGACGCCTTCCTTGTCGAGCGCGGACACGATCCCCTTGGCGAAAGCCGCCTGGCTATCGGCGTCGAGCGCCGCCACTTGCGAGTCGGTGAAGGAGAGGCACACTGATGTGTTCGAGCGCGTCGCCGGATCGACGGCGAGGTGGCCGAGCCACGTCGACTTCTCAGCGAACCGGTCGAGCACCGCGGCATTCGCGTCCGCGCGGGCGATCAACGCTTCCAGGCCGCCGATCGACTTCGCCCAGCGGAGCGCATCGAGATAATCCTCCACGCACAGCATCGACGGCGTGTTGATGGTCTCGCCCTTGAAGATGCCCTCGATCAGCTTGCCGCCCGAGGTCAGGCGGAAGATTTTCGGCAGCGGCCAGGCCGGCTTGTAGGTCTCCAGCCGCTCGACGGCGCGGGGCGACAGGATCAGCATGCCATGCGCGCCCTCGCCGCCCAGCACCTTCTGCCAGGAGAAGGTGACGACATCGAGCTTCTCGAAGTCGAGCCGCTGCGCGAACGCCGCCGAGGTCGCGTCGCAGATGGTCAGACCGTTGCGGTTCGCCGGAATGAAATCGCCGTTCGGCACGCGCACGCCCGAGGTCGTGCCGTTCCAGGTGAAGACCACGTCGCGGTCGAAGTCGACCTGCGTCAGGTCGGGCAGTTGACCGTAGCCGGCCTCGAACTTGCGAACATCCGCGAGCTTGAGCTGCTTGACGACATCGGTCACCCAGCCCGAGCCGAAGCTCTCCCAGGCGACCATGTCGACGCCGCGCTCGCCTAGCAGCGACCAGAGCGCCATCTCGACCGCGCCGGTGTCCGACGCCGGCACGATGCCGATGCGATAATCTGTGGGAACCTTGAGGATTTCGCGCGTTAGCTCGATAGCCTGCTCGAGCTTCGCCTTGCCGATCTTGGCGCGGTGCGAGCGCCCGAGCGCGGCGGCTTTCAGCGCCTCGACCGACCAGCCGGGGCGTTTTGCGCAGGGACCTGAAGAGAAATTGGGGTTTGCCGGACGGAGTCCGGGCTTGCTAAGCGTCGTCATCGTGGTCTATCCTTCCAGATAGTGGCCCCTCGTTGGGGAGGGGTGGCCCACGGACGGCGATATGCGCTCAGAGCTTCGGCGTCAAGAGCAAAGTTTTTGTCGCGGACGGGATATTCGCTCCAACTCGCGCTCGATCCGAAAGGAGAACGGCGGGCCCTTAGGACCCGCCGTCGAAACCTCTCAGCCTGCGTGGCTCACCAGAGATCGTAACGCAGCCCAAGCTTGATCTGATGATTGCTGATGCCCTTGTGGACAGGGAAGGAATTCAGGCTTGCGGCCGTGACATATTCGGCCTCGGGCGCGGAGAAATACTGATAGCCAAGGTCGATCAGAACATTCTTCGAGACCTGGTAGGCAAGGCCGGCGTTCAATGTGTAGGCCAAGGAATATCTTGTTTTGCTGCTGCGCCGAGAGAAGTCGTCGCTTGCATCCCCGTTGTCGGTGAAATAATCCGCTGAAAGACTGTATTTGCTTTGAACGATACCAATACCCGCGCCGATATAGGGCGTGACGCCGACATATGTGCCAAGATCGACATAGCCGTTCAATATGCCTGAGAAGGCATAGTTCTTGAGGTTTCCATCTCCCACGGTCGCCGTTGCCGGTGCCACCACGGTTGCTGTGTCGTCATAACTGAAGCTGGCTTTGTTGCCGGGCAGGTAGCCGAGGTTGATGTCGGCGCGAAGGTAATCGTTGAAATGATATCCGAAGCCGATGCTCGCGAAATACGCGTCCTCGCTCTCGCTAAAACTTTCGCTGGCGATCGTCGACGGGAAGGTGAAATCCCCGTTCTTGAAGCTCTTGTTCGCCAGATACGAGACATCGCCGCGCAGATACCAGCCGGAGCCGACCTCGACCGGCTGGTAGTCCGGCGCCTGGTCGACATAGATCGGCGGATCGTAGTCGGCTGCGAGCGCCGGCGTCATCGGCAACAGGATGGCTGCGGCAAGCGCTGACGCGATACGCGATCTGGATATCATGGTCCCCGGCTCCTGAAATTGGCGCCAGCCGCGAACGCGGGCGCCGTTTCAAGGAGCCATTGTTAACCATAGTGGTTAAGTGGCGGTTAAGGATAACGGCCGGTTACCGAATGATTTCAATCAACATTTATCGGCGACGCATAAACGAAAGCCGCCCGGCTAGCGCCGGGCGGCTTTGAAATTCCAGGATTCAGGAAGCGATTACTTGGTGTAGATCGGTTCCGGTTCCGGCTGATAGGCGACCACCGGTGCGGCGCAGCCATTGTTGCCGCCGAACTGGTAGCGCAGGCCGCCGCGCACTTCATGCGTGTTTATGCCATGATCGAACCCCGGCCCGGAGCTGGTCGAATCGAACTCGAACATGCGGCCGCCCTGGATGTGGGTGAAGCGATAGCCTGCATCGAGGATCACCCTGTCGGTCAGGCAGTAAGAAGCGCCAGCCATGAGAGCGTAGGCAAAGCGCCAGTTGGATGACCCCGGATTGGTCTCGGTGGTGTTCGGATCGTGGACCGTGTCCCACTTGATGTGCGCGCCGCCGATGCCGGCGCCGACGTAAGGCGTGATGCCGTGCCAGGTGCCAATATCCACATAGGCGTTGGCGAGCAGCAGCAGGGCGCTCATCCTCGACACTTCGGTTGATGTCGTGGTGAGGTCCGAGGTCTGGCCGTTGAAGTTCGATTTGAACCAATAGTCGGCAGTCAGATCGGTACGGAAGTAGTCGTTGACTTTGTAGCCGACACCGCCGCCTAGCGAGAAGCCACCCTTTAGCTTGCCGAAATCGAAATCGTTGGTGCCGGGCGGTGGTCCGTACGTAATGTAGTCGATGCCACGCAAAGTCGACTTGTGATAGTCGATGTCGCCACGGATATACCAGCCGCCGACATCAATCGGCTGCGGTTCGACTACCGGCGGTGGAGCTTCTTCGATTTGCGGTTCCGCGAGATCGGCGGCGAGAGCCGGTCCGGCTATCCCCGCGAACAGCGCGGCAAGCAATGCCATTCTTGCTGTCTTGAACATTCTGTCACCCCTAAGAAGCCTCGGGACGACTCCCGCCCGAAGATGATTGACCTCGGGTTTGGATAATGAATTGCAAAGGTTAAAAGCCGTTTAACCGTACCGATTAACCACGAATCTATACAATTTTAGAGCGAACGCCGTTGTCCGATCTGCCCGCCCGGCGACAAAAAGCCCGCCTGGCGGCGGGCTTGCGGATCTAGAGGAACTGCCGGACGGCGTTCAGGCGGCGCTGCGGGTGTCCTGCAGGATGCCGACGATATCGTTGACGACCGCTTCGACCAGCTGCGGATCATCGCCCTCGGCCATGACCCGGATGAGCGGCTCGGTGCCGGAGGGACGGATCACCAGGCGGCCGGCTTTGCCAAGCCGGTTGCGCGCATCCTCGATGGCCGCCTTGACCGGAGCTTCCTCCAGCGGCTTGCCGCCGGAGATGCGGACATTCTTCAGAAGCTGCGGCACCGGCTCGAACTTCTTCGACAATTCGCTGACCGGCCGGTTCTGCCGCTTGATGCAGGCCAGCACCTGCAGCGCCGAGACCAGGCCGTCGCCGGTGGTCGAGAAATCGGACAGCACGATATGGCCGGACTGCTCGCCGCCGACATTCAGGCCATGCGCACGCATGTGCTCGACCACATAACGGTCGCCGACCTTGGTGCGGTGCAGCTGCAGCTTCATGTCGCCGAGAAAGCGCTCCAGCCCGAGATTGGACATCACGGTGGAGACGACGCCGCCGCCGGCCAGCCGCCCGCTCTGGTGCCAGGACTCGGCGATCAGGGCCATGATCTGGTCGCCGTCGACGATGGTGCCGTTCTCGTCGACGATGACGACGCGGTCGGCGTCGCCGTCGAGCGCGATGCCGATATCGGCGCGCACCTCGTGCACCTTCTTCTGCAGGCCGGCCGGATGGGTCGAGCCGCACTCCTTGTTGATGTTGAAGCCGTTCGGCTCGACATTGATCGCCACCACCTCGGCGCCGAGCTCCCACAGCGCCTCGGGCGCCACCTTGTAGGACGCGCCGTTGGCGCAGTCGACGACGATCCTCAGCCCAGAAAGCGACATTGAGCGCGGCAGCGTGCGCTTGGCGAATTCGATATAGCGGTCATGCACGCCGTCGACGCGCTTGGCGCGGCCGAGCCCGTCGGAATCGGCGAGCGCCAGCTCGATGTCCTTGTCGAGCATGCCTTCGATACGTTCCTCGATCTCGTCGGAAAGCTTGTAGCCGTCGGGACCGAACAGCTTGATGCCGTTGTCGTAGTAAGGATTGTGCGAGGCCGAGATCATCACGCCGATGTCGGCGCGCAGCGAGCGCACCAGCATGGCGACCGCGGGCGTCGGTATGGGGCCGAGCAGGAACACGTCCATGCCGGCGGCGCACAGGCCCGCCACCATGGCGTTCTCGATCATGTAGCCGGAAAGCCGCGTGTCCTTGCCGAGCACGACGCGATGGCGATGATTGCCGCGCTGGAAGGAGAGCCCGGCGGCCATGCCGACGCGCATGGCGACCTCGGCCGTCATCGGAAATTTGTTGGCGCGTCCGCGGATACCGTCGGTGCCGAAATACTGACCTGCCATGTGTCTCAAAGTCCCCGTCGGTTTTTCAGCCGCCCGTATTGCCACAAATTGGGCCGCATCCGATCATCAAATTTCGTGATTGTATATTACCAATCCTTAGAAAAACATTGTAGCGGGCGGTGCAAGCGATTCGACAGCCTGTCACCACCTTTGACGTGGCGGCGCTATACCTGCCGGTGCGAGGCTTGTCGGCGCCCTGTTCCCGGCAAAGCCTGGCTGGCGGCGAACCGGCAGGCAATTCATCACCTTATCGCGAATAACACACTTTGTGAGAGCGCCTGTGCCGGAAGCATCTGGCGCAACCGGACATTGAGAGCTATTGATTTGGCATAGGGACACTTATTGGCGGCAGCAAGGGAGAAAACGCCATGCTTATTCATAGACTTGCAGCTTTGACGGGTATCGCCGTCGCAACCTTGTTCCTGGCGGCGCCGGCCAACGCGCTGACCATGGCCGAGTGCAGCACCAAGTATAACGCGGCCAAGGATGCGGGAACGCTCGCCGGCCAGACCTGGAACCAGTTCCGCAAGGCCCAGTGCGGCAGCGACGCCACCGCGACCGACACCAAGGCCGCGACCGACACCAAGGCCGCCACCGATACGAAGGCCGCCGACACCAAGCCCGCCAAGAAGACGAAGGCGGCCGCCGCTGCCGACGACGCGGCCAAGGGCCTGAGCTCCAAGGAGTGCAGCGCCAAATACCAGGCTGCAAAATCCGCCGGCACGCTCAACGGCATGAAGTGGAACGACTTCCGCAAGGCCGAGTGCGGCCCTGGCGCAACCGCTGCGGCTGCCACCGCCCCCGCCACCAAAACCGCCACGACCAAGACCTCGACCGCCGCTGCCGATGGCGGCAAGGGCCTGACCATGGCCGAGTGCAGCACCAAGTACCAGGCTGCGAAGACCGCCAACAAGCTGAACGGCATGAAGTGGAACGACTTCCGCAAGGCCGAATGCGGCGCAAGTGCCGACGATGACGACACCGTGCCTGCGCCGACTGAGGCGACTTTCACGAAGGAACCGGCCAAGCCGACTGTGACCGCTCCGAAGGGCGTCACTTTCCCGGCCGCCATCTCGCCGAAATTCGCCAACGAGACCCCGGCCAAGGGCCGCATGCATACCTGCCTCGAGCAGTACTATGCCAACAAGGATGCCAACACGCTGAACGGCCTGAAGTGGATCCAGAAAGGCGGCGGCTTCTACAGCCTCTGCAACGCCAAGCTGAAGAGCTGATCGCCTAATTATTCGAAGGGAAAAGGCCCGCGCTTCGCAAGATGCGCGGGCCTTTTGTTGCAGGCGAAGACGCTCGCGGCCTTGCTCGCGTCTGCATATGGCGGGACTGTCGGCATCGTCAATTTGCCCACACTGCCCATCGCCAGGTTTGTCGGCAGCTCGCAAAGATTCCGGTTGAACATATAGGGAACAAACAGTATACAAAAAGATGTCAAACTTATCATCAATCAGGAGGGTCTCAATGTTCAGTTTGAAATTGGCGGCGTTGGCTGTGACGGCATTGGTCGCTTGGAACACCTCACCTGCGAGCGCGCTGACGATGAAGGAATGCAGCGAGACCTATCGGGCGGCCAAGGAAGGCGGCACTCTGAACGGCATGGACTGGGCCGCTTTCCGCAAGGAGAAATGCGCGACGTCCGCCGCGGAGAGCGTCAGCCCGGATCCGGTCACATCCGCGGAGCAGCAGAAAACGGAAACCAGCGCGGCGGTCGTCCCCACGGTAGCGCCGGCGGGCGTGACATTCCCAACCACCCTCGCCGCCGAGTTCAAGACCGAAAAGCCCGCTAAGGCCCGGATGAAGACCTGCCTGCAGGGTTACCACAACAACAAGGAAGCGGGTACGTTGAACGGCCTTCGCTGGATCCAGAAAGGCGGCGGTTACTACAGCCTCTGCAATGCGCGGCTGAAAGCTGAATCATAAAATCAAATACGGCGGATAAAGCGGTTCACCGTTTTTCCCGCAGACGTTGAGCCATCATCCTCGGGAGTATCTGTTGGGCGATATCTACGCGCCAGGACGAGGGAAGCCTTGTCTTGTCTCCAATGCAAACAAAAAACGCCGCGGAGCAAGCCGCGGCGTTTCTCGATCAGTCTTTCGCGCACCACCTCAGCTTGACGGCTGCGGCTCCATGCCGCCTTCGGGCTCGGGGCCCTTCTTGCGGCGGCCGCCGGTGCCGGCCTTCGGCACGGCCGAGCCGCGGCTGGGCGGGGTGTCGTCGCCGAGGTCGCGGGCGGGCTTGTTGCCCGCGATCAGCTGCTTGATCTCGTCGCCGGACAGCGTCTCGTATTCGAGCAGTCCTTCGGCGAGCGCGATCCATTCCTTCTTCTTCTTGGTCAGGATGGTCTTGGCGGTCGAATAGGCGTCGTCGATCAGGCGCCGCACCTCGGCATCGATAATCTGCGCCGTTTCTTCCGAGATGTTCTGGGTGCGCGCCACCGAATGGCCGAGGAAGACCTCTTCCTGGTTGTCGCCATAGGCGACGTGGCCGAGCTTGTCGGAGAAGCCCCAGCGCGTGACCATGGCGCGCGCCAGCTTGGTCGCCTGCTCGATATCGGAGGAGGCGCCCGACGTGATGTTCTCCTTGCCGAACTTGAACTCTTCGGCGACGCGGCCGCCCATCATGATCGCAAGCCGCGAGATCATGTACTTGTAGCTCATCGAATACCGGTCGCCTTCCGGCAACTGCATGACCATGCCGAGCGCGCGGCCGCGCGGGATGATGGTTGCCTTGTGCAGCGGATCGGCCGACGGCACGTTGAGCGCCAGGATCGCGTGCCCGGCCTCGTGATAGGCGGTCAGCTCCTTCTCGGCCTGCGTCATCGCCGACGAGCGGCGCTCGGCGCCCATCATGATCTTGTCCTTGGCGTCCTCGAACTCGGCCATCGTGACGAGCCGCTTGTTGCGGCGCGCCGCCATCAGCGCGGATTCGTTGACGAGGTTCATCAGATCGGCGCCGGAAAAGCCCGGGGTGCCGCGCGCAACCACCTTGAGGTCGACATTGGGCGCCAGCGGCACGTTGCGCACATGCACCTTGAGGATCTTCTCGCGGCCGACGATATCGGGGTTCGGCACCACGACCTGGCGGTCGAAACGGCCGGGCCTCAGCAGCGCCGGGTCGAGCACGTCGGGCCGGTTGGTGGCGGCGATGAGGATGATGCTCTCGTTGGACTCGAAACCGTCCATCTCGACCAGCAGCTGGTTCAGCGTCTGCTCGCGTTCGTCATTGCCGCCGCCGAGCCCGGCGCCGCGATGGCGGCCGACCGCATCGATTTCGTCGATGAAGATGATGCAGGGCGCGTTCTTCTTGGCCTGGTCGAACATGTCGCGCACGCGGCTTGCGCCTACGCCGACGAACATCTCGACGAAATCCGAGCCGGAAATGGTGAAGAACGGCACGTTGGCTTCACCGGCGACCGAGCGGGCGAGCAGCGTCTTGCCGGTGCCGGGCGGGCCGACCAGGAGCACGCCGCGCGGGATCTTGCCGCCGAGGCGCTGGAACTTCTGCGGATCGCGCAGGAACTCGACGATCTCTTCGAGATCCTCCTTGGCCTCGTCGACGCCGGCGACGTCCTGGAAGGTGACGCGGCCATGCGCCTCGGTCAAAAGCTTGGCCTTCGACTTGCCGAAGCCCATGGCGCGGCCGGAGCCCGATTGCATCTGGCGCATGAAGAATATCCACACGCCGAGGATCAGGATCATCGGCAACCACGAGATCAGATAGCCGAACAGCGAATTGGAGCCGTCGGTCTCGGGCTTGGCGGTGATGGTGACGTTCTTGTCCTGCAGCCTGGAGACCAGCGACGGGTCGCCGGGCGAATAGGTCTGAAAGCCGTTGGCGTTGTCCGTGTAGTTGCCGAAGATGCGGGCGCCGGCGATGGTCACGCTTTTGACCCGGCCCGACGCGACGTCCTGCAGGAACTGCGAATAGGCGATATCCGTGGTGGCGCCGCGCGTCTGCGGCGTTTGGAAAAGATTGAACAGGGCTATGAGCAGGACCGCTATGATCGCCCAGAGCGCGAGGTTGCGATAATTCGGATTCATCTATTGTCCCGTTGGCGTCCGCGCGCGGACCCGCGATGATGGATTAGCTCGGGCCTAACATAGGGAGAGCGCCCCCCCTTGCCAAGCAGAACAGCACGTATCGGTTAAGCTTTCGCCCACCCTCAACCACCATCATGGCGGCGGAATGGCGGTGCCGGCAACGGCGGCGCGCCAACCAGGGCCGCCACGGCGGCGGCGGGCTCGATGTCGAAGGACGGCAGGAAGCGCGCGAAAGGAGCCACCGCCGGAGCGATCGAGACCGATCGCGAGCCGGCATTGCCGCCCGCAAAACCAAGGCATTCGCCGGCGGACCACAGCGCGGGCTCCGCGGCAAGCGCGGCGCGCGAAAGGCTCGGCGGGATATCCTCGCTCAAGGGCGCTTTCCCGGCGGCGGCCGCCCCCAGCGGCGCGATCACCAAATCGCCAGGCCCGTCTTTCAAAGTGATGCGCCGCCGATTGTCCCAGAGCCGGTTGTGCTGCGGTGGCGCGGCGGCAGGCAGGTCGCGGTTCTCGCGGCGAAGGAAAATGCCGGTTCGTCGCGCATCGATAACCGTCCGCGACAATGTGGCGCGAAACGGAGCGGACCGCAGGCGCGAAAGCAGCGCAGCGCAGCGCGTCTCGTCGGCGAGAAACGAGACGCCGCCGATGGTGGCCAACAGGATGCGCAGCGCATGGATGGCGGCTTGGCCATCCTCATGTCCGGCAAACTTGCGATCGAGGCGGATGAGGCCCGGAACCGGCCTGCCGGCAAAGGCGTCGATGAGCGTGGCGGCGCGGCGGCCGATTTCCCGGCGCTCGAGAGCCGCCTGGCCCGCCCGTGCCAGCGCCTGCGCGACACGCTGTTCGCCGTCGCCCTGAGCGAGCTTCGCCCGCACGCGCGGCCGCTCGAAGCGGGCATCGGCATTGGTCGGATCCTCGATCCAGCCGATGTCGCGAGCCCGCAGCATCTCGCGCAGTGCCGCGCGCCTTGTGCCAAGCAGCGGCCGGACGATCCATGTCCGCCAGTCGAACAGCGTGGCGGGCGCCATGCCGGCGAGGCCCCGGCCCTCATCGTCGCGCGCCTGCCGCATCAGCACCGTCTCGGCCTGGTCGTCGGCGGTGTGGCCGGTCAGGATCAGCTTGATGCCTTCGGCGCCGGCAGCTTCGGCAAGCAGCCGGTAGCGCGCCTCGCGCGCGGCGGCCGCCAGACCGGTCGCGGGCTTGTCGCCGCGCCAGGCAAGAATGCGATGCGCGATGCCGCGCTCGGCGCAGAAGCGTTGAACGAGCCGCGCCTCAGTGGCCGAGTCCGGCCTCAGGCCATGATCGATGGTCACCGCGAGCAGCCTGGCGGCCGATGCCGTCCGGTCGAGGTGATCTTTGAGGAGAAGGAGAAGGGCGGTCGAGTCGCTGCCGCCGGACACGGCAGCAATGGCGCCGGTCGAAAGATCCAGGTCGGAGAAAAGGCAGTCCAAAAGGTCAGGTTTGCTGTCGGGCGTCAGCACGACGCCAGGGCCCTTTCCTGCTTGATGCGTTCCTTGAGGGCGCCGGAAACATCGGGATAGCGCTTGCCGATTTCACTGAAGGTGGCGCAGGCGACGTCGTTCTGCTTCAGGCCGACCAGCGAAACGCCGAGCTTGAGCAGCATGTCGGGCGCCTTCTTGGCCTTCGGATAGTCCTTGCTGGCGGCGAGGAAGACTTCGGCCGCGTCACGGTATTTCTGCTGCCCGAGCAGCGACTCGCCTAGCCAGTAATGCGCATCAGCCGCCTTGGCGTCCTTGGGGAAGCGGGAAATATGGTCGCGAAAACCCTGCTCGGCGGTCGGATAATCGCCCGACAGGATGAATTGGTAGGAATTGCGATAGAGCTCGTCGGGATTGTTGGTCGACGGCAGTGCCGCCACTTCGGTGCCGCCGGACTTGCTCTTCTTGGCCGGCGTTTCGGCGGAAGGAGCGTTTGCCGTGGCCGCGGGAGCTTCCGCCGGCGCGCTGGCCTGCGGGCCGGTCTCGGCATTGACCACGTTGCCGTTCTTGTCGACGGTGATGGTGCCGAAATTCTTCGGCGGCGCGCCGGTGATCAGCTTGCCGGGATCGCCGGTCTGCGATTCCACGATGACGTCGCCAACGCTTTTGCCGCCGTTTTGCGCACCGGTGCCAGCCGGCGGCTGCGTCGCCGGGGCCTGGGCGACGCTATTGTCGGCTCCGGCGTCGCCGGTGCCGGATTGACCGGTGCCGGCATCGCCGAGATTGGTGTTGCCGTTATTGTTGTCCTGGGGCGCGGCTTCCGATTTCTTCTGCCCGGCCGGCTTGGCGCCTCCTTGGCCCTCCAGCTGCTGGAAACGGAACTCATTGTCTTCCTGCTGCTTGCGGATCTGTTCCTGCATCTGCAGGATCTGGAAATTCATCTCCTCGATCTTGCCGTTCAGCTGGCGCAGTTGGTCTTCCAGACCAGTCACGCCGGCGCCGCCCTCCTGTTGTGCGACCTGCGCCTGTTCCGGCTTCTTCTTGTCGCCGAAGATGCCGAGCGTGGGCAGATGGAAGGTGAACCCGCTGTCGGCGGCCGGCCCGGCACTGTCGGCCGGCGCGGCAAGGCTTGGGAGGCTTGATACGAGCAGCAGCGCAAGCGTGCCGCTCAGGACCGTTCTGAAGTGCATTCTGTCTCTCGCGGTGGGTGTTGGCCTGATGCGCCTTTCCAAATCAAACAAGGGAGGAAGCGCCCTCGCGCTCATAGCAGGACGCGAGACTTCGGCCAAATTTTGTTTCGGTTTGTTGCAAAGGAAAAAGGCGGCCCTGAGGCCGCCTTTCATTTTTGGGATGTTGTATTTTTGTCGCCTGGGACGCCGAGCGCCGTTACCGAAAATCGACCCCGATCTTCGGTATCATGCGTCAGGAGCCGGCGCCGGAAAGCGTGGTGACGGCGCGGCGGTTCTGCGACCAGCAGGAGATGTCGTCGCAGACCGCGACCGGACGCTCCTTGCCGTAAGAAATCGTCTTCAGGCGGCCGGCGGAGACGCCCTTGGAGACAAGGAAGTCGCGGGTGGCGGCGGCGCGGCGGGCGCCCAGTGCCAGATTGTACTCACGCGTGCCGCGCTCGTCGGCATGGCCTTCGATGACGATCGCATACTGGCGGTATTGATTCAGCCACTGCGCCTGGCGGGCCAGCGTGGTCTGCGCATCGGCGCGGATCGACGAGGAATCGGTATCGAAGAAGATGCGGTCGCCGATGTTGACGGTGAAGTCCTGCGCCGAACCGGGCGTGGCGGCGCCGGCACCGTTGAGGCCGAGATCGGCCGCGCTGTTCGGGGTCTTCTTCGAGGCGCAACCGGTAATGGCGAGCGCCATCACGAGAGCGATCATCGCTGGGTTTCTGGTAAGTGCTGCGATACGGCCCATGCCGCCTCTCCTTCGCATATGAGTGATTTCGTTGATCACCCAGTAACCACGTTTGGGTTAACCGGCATTCAAGAAACACGGTTAATTTTTGGTTTCGAGCCGCCGTCCGCGACTGCTTGCCCCGCGCTTTACGAAGGGGCGACACTGCGCGCGGACCCTAGGCGGAAATGCGGCCAAAACGCGACCGGGTTGTGAAAAAGGGGAATTGAAGAATTGAGGAATTGAAGAATTGGCGAAAAGGGTCACTTCAATCTCTCCCTTAGATTCACCAGCATTCCATAGATGTGGGCATAGGCTTGCAGCCATTCGTCGCGTTGCCGCTGCGTGATGTAGCCAAGATCAAACGCGTAAGAAATCCACGTTTCCATTTCGCTGCACGATCCCAGAGCCATCGAGATGAACCGCGCGAATTCGGGCCTGGAATGGGTCTGTTTGGCGAAGCCCTCAGCCAGATTGGCGCAGATCGCCTTGCTGGATCGACGCATTTGGTCAGCCAGCGCGTATTGCTCGATTTTCGGGAAAACGAGTGTGGCTCTATGGACCTCGAGGGAAACTGCATAAGCACGCCTATAGACCTCCAGATCCTTCGCGCGCTTGATGTAGCTACCCTCTTTCTCCATTCTTCAATTCTTCAATTCCTCAGTTCCCCGCCCCCCTCACTCAAGCAACGGCGACCAAGCCGGGTCCGAAGCATAGTTCGCCGTCGGAATCTGCTGCTCGTTGCGGCCGGTGAGATCGACCGAGACCAGCTTGGGGCCGCCGGCGGAGTCGCGGAAGAACATCAGCACGCGGCCGTTCGGCGCCCAGGTCGGACCCTCCTGCTGGAAGCCGGAGGACAGGATGCGCTCGCCCGAGCCGTCGGTCTTCATGACGCCGATCTGGAACTCGCCGCCGCTCTGCTTGGTGAAAGCGATGAGATCGCCGCGCGGCGACCAGACGGGCGTCGAATAGACGCCGTCGCCGAAGGATATGCGGTGCGGATTGGAGCCGTCCGCGCCCATGACATAGATCTGCGAACGGCCGCTGCCGCCGCCGCGGTCGGAGGTGAAGACGATCTGCGAGCCGTCCGGCGAATAGGAGGGAGAAGTGTCGATCGCGGTCGAATCGGTGAGCCGCGTCGTCGAGCGGCTCCTCAGATCCATGGCGAAGATGTTGGAGTTGCCGTCGTCGCGCAGCAGGCTCATGATCACCTTCTGGCCGTCGGGCGAGAAGCGCGGTGCGAAGGTCATGCCGGGGAAATTGCCCACCAGCTCGCGCTGTCCGGTCTCGATCTGCAGCAGATACACCTTCGGCTGCCCGCTTTCATAGGACATGTAGGTGATTTCCTGCCGGTTCGGCGAAAAACGCGGCGTCAGAACGATCGCGCGGCCGTCCGACAGGTAGCGTATATTGGCACCGTCCTGGTCCATGATGGCCAGCCGCTTCTTGCGAGCGTTCTTGGCGCCGGACTCGTCGACGAAGACCACGCGCGTGTCGAAATAGCCCTTTTCGCCGGTGATCCGCTCATAGATGGCGTCGGCGATGATATGGGCGACGCGCCTGGTGTTGGCGTCGTTGGCGAAGAACTGCTCGCCCGCCATCTGCTGGCCCGCAAACGTATCCCACAACCGGTACTGGGCGCGGATGCGGCCGTCGGCTTCCTTGCCGACGCTGCCGGTGACCAGCGCCTGCGCGTTGATCACCTTCCAGTCGTCGAAGCGCGGCGTGGCGTCCGGACCGGAAATCTTTTCGATGAACGCGCTCTTATCGATCGGCGCGAACAGGCCGGAGCGCTTCAGGTCGGCGGTGACGATCTCGGTGATCTGCGCGCCCAGCGCATCATTCGACTGAAAATCCGTGATGGCGATCGGTAGCGGTTCGACATTGCCCTTGTTGACGTTGATCTCGACGAGAGCCCATGCCGGCGCGGCGGCGCCAACGATAGAACCCAGTGCAATTGTCGCGACCATCAGGAGCGGCTTGAGGGTGAATTTCATATCTTCTCGCTTCTCTTCGCTGATTGTGCGGAGGGCAGGCCTCAGAGGCCAAGCATTTCCCTCGGATCGAAAGTGACCTTGATCTGCGCCCAGATGTCCTGTTTTCCGGGAGGAACCTGCAGGCCGGCCATGTTGCATTTCTGGATAGCGCGCACCGCGCTTTCGTCGACCTGGCGGTTTCCGCTCGATTTCTCGACGACAGGCCGGCCGTCCAGCTTGCCTGAGGCGTCGAGGTTGAACGAGATCACGGCGATGAGATCGTCCGAGGCTTCCATGCCCGCCGGGAAGGTCCAGCAACCCGCAAGCTGATCGCGCAGGGCCCCTTCCTCCGACTTCGACAGCTTCTGGCCCTGGTCCTTTTCGCCGCCCAGCGAAGCCTGCTGCGTCGAGCGCTTCGCGCCGCCGCCGGACGGCTTCTGCTTGTCCAGCAGGGCGGAAATCTCATCGGCATTGAACTGCTTGTCGTCCGACTTCGGCTTGGAAGACGCTTCCTTCACCGGCTTGTCGGCGTCCTTGCGGTCCGGCGCCTTGGCGCTTTCGGCCTGGGCCGGCTGCGGCTTCGGCCGCGCTTCCGGCGCAGGCGCGGAGTCCGGAAGCTTGGCCTCGTCGGTGGGTTGCTGCTGGGCGATCGCCTCGGCGACGGCGTCGGGCTTCACCTCGTCCTTCGAAATAGCGGCGGTCGTGTCCTTCGGCGGCGTCGGTGTCGGCTGCTTGGCCGGCGCCGGCTTGGGCTCCGTCTGCTTGACCGGCTCGGGCTTGACCTCTTCCTTCGGCGTCGGCGTCGGCGCAACTTCCGTCGCCGGGGTCGGCTTCGGCTTTTCCTGCGGCTTCGGCACGTCCTCGACCGCCGGCTTCTCGGTCGGCGTCGGCGCGGGCGGCGGCGCCGCCGTCTTCTCGACCGGCTTCGGCTTGGCTTCGTCCGTCACCGGCTTGTCGGTATCGACGGTGTTCTCGCCGACCTTCTGTGCATTGGGCACGACGTCCGGCCGCTTGGTCGGCAGCGGCGCCGGTTTTTCATGCATCACCGACTTCTTGTCACCCTGCAGCGTCTGCGGCACGGCTTCCATAGGCACAATGTCGACCGCCACCGACTCCACGTCGGCCGCGGGCATGGCAGGTGGCGACGACAGCGTGAACAGCCCGAAGGCCAGCGCCACCGTATGCAAGATCACCGATGAGGTGAGGCCGGTCCGCATTTGGCGTCTACTGATCCTGTTCCTGCAGCGAGACCAGGCCGATATTCTTGTAGCCGGCCGCCGAAATGCGGGCCATCACCTTCATTGCCGTGCCGTAATCGGTCGCCTTGTCGCCGCGGATGAAGATGCGTTCGTCGTAACCGGTCTTCGAGATCGCCTGCAGCTTGGCTACCAACTCCTCGATCGGGATCTCGGTCTCCTGCAGGAAAATCTTGCCCGTCGAGTCAATCGAAACGGTGATCGGCTGCGTGTCGACATTCATCGCCTTGGCCTGCGTGTCCGGCAGGTCGATCGGAACCCCGACGGTGAGCAGCGGCGCCGCGACCATGAAGATGATCAACAGCACCAGCATCACATCGACCATCGGCGTGACGTTGATTTCGGACATCAGGGCATGGTGACGGCCGCGCCGCCTATGGCCGCGTCCGCCTCGCCCCGAGCCACTTGCGCCTGCAGCAGACATCCCCATGATCGATCCTCAGCCCTTCTGCGCTACTTTTTCATCGATTTGGCGCGAGAGTATGGCGGAGAACTCGTCCGCGAAGCCTTCCATGCGCATGCCGATCTTGTTCGCGTCCGATGACAGCTTGTTGTAGGCGATGACCGCGGGAATGGCCGCGAGCAGGCCGATCGCGGTGGCGAGCAGCGCCTCAGCGATACCGGGTGCCACCACCGAAAGGCTCGTGTTCTTCGAGGCGGCGATCGCCTGGAACGACGTCATGATGCCGATGACGGTGCCGAACAGCCCGATGAAGGGTGCGGCCGAGCCGGTGGTGGCGAGGAAGCCGAGCCTACCCTCCAGCTTCTCCATCTCGCGCGTCAGCGCCAGGTCCATCGCCTTGTCGATGCGGGTCTGCAGCGCCAGCGCCGATTTCGCGCCCTTTTCGAAACTCTTCTTCCATTCGCGCATGGCGGCGACGAAGATCGCGCCCATGCCGGTGGTCTTGCGATCGGCCAGCGTGCGGTAGAGATCCTCCAGCGACTGGCCCGACCAGAACACCTGCTCGAAGCGGTTGAGCGCCAGCCGCATGCGGCTATAGGCGACGAGCTTGTCGATGATGATCGCCCAGGTCCAGATCGAGGCGCAGAGCAGGCCGATCATGACCAGCTTGACCACCCAGCCGGCCTGCATGAATAGGGCCCAGAGCGACAGATGCGCGCCCGGTTCGGCGAGTGCGATATTTTCCATGACTTACGTCCTTAAGATTTCCGGGCATCGCTGGCGGCTGGCCCATGGGCATTCCTTTGGTCCGATCGCGCGAAGCTAGAAGCTTGCGGATAGCCCCCGAATGCACCGTTTCGCGGCCTTTTCGAGGCAAATATTGGTGAAAGGAAGGCGCACGGATTGCGCCAATCTTCGCCAATTCCTTCATGAACCGTTATGGTTAAGGATGGGTTAGGGGATCAGGCGCGGCGCATTGCCGCGCATGGCTGGGGCGGCCTGCAACCGGAGCCGTCCGGTTGAAGCCTTCAAGATGGGCCTCGCGTGGAAGCTTCAGGCTTTTGCCTTCGGCATGAAAGCCGCGATCCATTCCTTTGGGAAACGCTTTGGCCGGCCGCTTTCGCCGACGATCGCCGCTTCGACCTTGGCCTCGACCAGCACATCGCCGCCACGCTTCAATTGCTGGCCCATGAAGATGCGGGCGCCGGAAATATCGTCGGTGCGCGTGTCGATGGTGAGGATATCGTCCATACGCGCCGGCGAACGGAAGTCGATCTCCATGCGCCGCACCACCCAGACGATGCGCTCACCATGCTTGCCGTCCAGGAGTTCGGTGTGGTGGACGCCGGTCAGTCTCAGATAGTCGGAGCGCCCGCGTTCGAGGAATTCGAGATAGCGCGCATGGTAGACGACGCCGGAGAAATCCGTGTCGGCATAATAGACCCTCGCCATCAGCCGGTGGCCGAAGTCCGTTAGCGCGCCGGAAAGCCCGGCGCCGAGCGCCGCCGATTCACCATGATCGTCCATCGCGCTTTCCTTTTCAGGCCCGAACAGGCACCTAAAGCCCTCAGACTTTAGGCATTTTTCTGTGCGTGTCGTTGTCCCAAAAACCGCTGCACACTTTTGGGCGATACGCACTGTTTTCGCGCGGGAACGGGATGGCATTGTTGGGCACGATGATCAAGACCTTGATGGCGGCGCTGCTTGCGCTTGGCCCGTTGGCGTTGCCCGCCGCAGCGGCGACTTTCTCGATGAAGCGCGGCCTCAATCTCGACCAGTGGGTTACCTGGCCGGTCGAGGATAGATGGGGCGAGCGCCAGGCGATCCTGCCTTATCCGGAGTGGCGCAAATTCCTCAAGGAGGGCGACCTCAAGGCGCTCAAGGGTGCCGGTCTCGATTTCCTGCGCATGCCGGTCGATCCCTCGCCCTTTCTTTCGGACCGCACCACGGCCCTTCGCGACGACCTCTATGCCAGCGTGCTGGACTCCGCGCGCATGATCAACCGTGCCGGCCTGAAGGTGATCGTCGACCTGCATCTGATCCCCGCCGGCGGCAACCGCAAGATCGGCATGAGCGAGGTGATGCATGACCCGGCCGTCTTCGATGCCTATGCCGAGCTGGTGCGCAAGATGGCGCGGACGCTGGCCAAGGAGGATCCGAAGCTTGTCGCGCTGGAACTGATGAACGAGCCGCTGGCCGATTGCGAGGCGAACGGCACCAACCTTTGGCCCGACCGCCAGAAGCAGCTGTTCGCCGCCGCGCGCGCCTCCGCCACCAGGCTCACGCTGGTGCTGAGCGGCGGCTGCTATTCGAACGCGGAGTCGCTGGCCAGGATCGACCCCAAGACGATCGCCGATGACAACATCATCTGGACCTTCCATTCCTACGACCCGTTCCTTTTGACGCATCAGGGCGCAAGCTGGGCCGGCGACTTCATCCCCTACGTAACCGGCCTGCCCTATCCGTTGACGGCTGTCCCGAAGGCGCAACTCGACATGGCGCTGGACGCGATCCGCGACCGGATCAGGGCCGAGGCGCCCTGGGCGCGGCAAAGCGGCCTGCTTAGCTATCTCGACGAGCAGGTGGCGACGATGGACAGCTCCGAAAAGCTGCTTGGCGTGATGGATGCGCCGTTCGCGACGGTCGACGCCTGGGCGAAGGCCAACGGGATCAAGCCGCAGGACATCACGCTCGGTGAATTCGGCATGATCCGCAAGGAATACGGCAACAGCTTCGTCATGCCGGCCGCATACCGCGCGGCCTATGTGCGCGACATGATCGCCCGCGCCGAGGCGCATGGCTTTTCCTGGTCGCTGTGGAGCTATGGCGGCGCCTTCGGCATCGACGATGCGTTCGACGGCGAGAAGGCGGAACCGGACGTGATGGACGTGATCAGGTCGCTGCGCTGAGGCGGCGGGCCGGGGCGACACGCCTCAGCCCAGATCGATCTGCAGGATCTCCGGCCGCACCCCGAGACGAACCGGCAGAATGCTGAAGCCCAGCCCGCCCGACACAATCAGGTTGCGGTCATTCTCCACGACATGGCCGTAGGCGAAGCGATTGCCATAGTCCGAAGGCACGACCGGCGAATAGCCGAACAGCCGCACCTGTCCGCCATGCGTGTGGCCGGACAAGGTGAGCGATATCCGCGAGGGCACCTTCGGGAAGATGTCCGGTTCATGTGCAAGCAGGATGATCGGCTCGCTCCCCTGGATCTTGGCCAAGGTGCCCGGGAGATCGTCGAAGCCCTGGAAACTGTCGCGTCCCTTGGCCTTGTTCGGCAGCAGCGCGAGTTGATCGGCTAGCCCGGCGATCCAGAAACCATGCCCGTCCTTTTCCAGCCGCACGACGTCGTTTTCCAGCACCGGGATGCCGACATGCTCGAGCGCCTTGCGCGACTGGGTCGGGCCGGCTTCCGCTCGCTGGGCGAAGAAATCGGTCCACCAATCGTGATTGCCGAGGATCGACAGCACGCCGAGCGGCGCCTTCAGCCCCGACAATGCCTCGGCCCACTCCTCCACCCGCACCCGGCCCGTCACCAGCTTTGTCCCGGCGGTATAGTCACCGAGCAGCACGATCAGATCCGGCTGCAACGCGTTGGCCTCCTCGGCAAGCGCTGCGATCCGTTCCGGCGTCATCCAGGGCCGGCAAGAGTGGATATCGGCAAGCGCCACGACGCGCAGCTTGAGCCCGGCCGGCCAGTGCGGCGGCGTCAATGTGTAGCGCTTCACATGGGTGAGCAGCATCGGCTCGATGCCGACCGCATAGGCGCTGAGCGACACCATGGCGAAGGCCGAGCCGCCGACAAGGCGCAGGAAAGCGCGTCTGGTGATCATAGGTCGCCCCAAGCCCTAGGACTGCGTCAGATAGCCTATCTTAAAGGATGCAATTGCGCCCTCAGTCGGGCCGAGGCGCGCAGATTCTGCGCAGATGGGCCATTGCGCCGCCGAAACGGCGAACAAATCTGCGTTACTCTTCCTGAAACAGGCTGATCTGCTGCTGGGCGATGTCCTTCGGCGGGTCGAGGCCCAGATGGCGCCAGGCGTTGGCGGTCAGCACGCGACCGCGCGGCGTGCGCTGGATGAAGCCCTGCTGGATCAGGTAAGGCTCGATGATATCCTCGATCGCGTCGCGCGGCTCGGAGAGTCCGGCCGCGATTGTCTCGATGCCGACCGGCCCGCCGCCGAAATTGCGCGCGATCATCGACAGATAGCGGCGATCGAGCGCGTCGAGGCCGAGCGCATCGACCTCCAGCCTGGTCAGCGCCTCGTCGGCGATCCTCCTGTCGACATGACCGTCCCCGGCCACTGAAGCAAAATCGCGCACCCGGCGCAGCAGTCTGCCGGCAATGCGCGGCGTGCCGCGCGCGCGGCGCGCGATCTCCACCGCGCCGTCGTCGCCGAGCGGCATCGACAGGATACGGGCGCCGCGGCGCACGATCTGCTCCAGCTCCTCGACCGTGTAGAAATTGAGCCGGACCGGAATGCCGAAACGGTCGCGCAGCGGATTGGTCAGCAGGCCGAGCCTCGTCGTTGCCGCGACCAGCGTGAAACGGGCAAGGTCGATCTTGACCGAGCGCGCCGCCGGCCCCTCGCCGATGATGAGATCAAGCTGGAAATCCTCCATTGCCGGATAGAGGATTTCCTCGACCGCCGGGTTGAGGCGATGGATCTCGTCGATGAAAAGGACGTCGCGCTCCTCGAGATTGGTGAGCAGCGCGGCGAGATCGCCGGCCTTGGCGATAACCGGACCCGAGGTCGAGCGGAAATTGACGCCGAGCTCGCGCGCCATGATCTGCGCCAGCGTCGTCTTGCCGAGCCCCGGCGGCCCGACGAACAGCACATGGTCGAGCGCCTCGCCGCGGCTCTTGGCGGCATCGACGAAGACCTTGAGATTGGCGCGCACCGCCGCCTGGCCGACGAACTCGTCGAGCGACTGCGGCCGCAGCGTCTGGTCGGTATCCTCGCCACGCTTGTCGGGGGCAATGAGGCGGGGCGAAAGGGTCATGCCGCCTTCCTTGCATAGGACCGATGGCGGGACAAGCGTCGCTTCACCGCGCCAGTTCCTTCAGGCCGAAACGGATGAGCTTGGACGCATCCGCACCCTCGCCGGCTGATTTCAGCGCCGCGGCAACCGCGTTCGCGGCGATGTCGCGCGAATAGCCGAGATTGACGAGCGCCGAGACCGCATCGGTGATCGGCGCGGCCGCGACGCCTTCGCCGAGTTCCTGCTTGAGGCCGATCGTGCCGCTGGCTGCGCCCGCATAAGCCGGCGCCTTGGTGCGCAATTCAGTGACGATGCGCTCGGCCACTTTCTTGCCGACGCCTGGCGCTCTGGAAACCATGGCAATGTCGCGCAGCGCGATCGCGTTCGCGAGGTCGGCCGGCGCCAGCGTCGATAGGATGGCCAGCGCCACCTTGGCGCCGACGCCCTGCACATTGTTCATCAGAAGGCGGAACCACTCGCGCTCCAGCCCGGTCTGGAAGCCATAGAGCCGGATCATGTCCTCGCGCACATAGGTCTCGATGAACAGCACCACCGCCTCGCCGGGCGAGGGCAGCGCGGCCAGCGTCCGCACCGAGCAATGGACGACGTAGCCGACGCCATGCACGTCGATGATGCAGGAATCCTCATCGATCTCGTCCAGCGTGCCTTTCAACTTGCCGATCATGGATTGGCTTTCATGGATGCGTTTCCGGAGAGACGATTTCGAGGTCGGGGAAATAGCTGCGATAGCGAGGAGCGTCGCGCGTCAACAGGCGGTGACCGGCAACGGCCGCATGAGCGCCAATGAAAAAATCCGGCAAGGTCCGCTCTCGAACACCGCCGGCCCGCCGATAACGGGAATGCGCTACCCCGGCCAAGAACGCGGCTTCCCAAGGCAAGAACTCGCGATCCATTTCAAGTCTCTCGGCTGCTTTCCTCAGCATTGCTTCGGAAGCGACCAGCGGCGCAAGCTCGGACCAGACAATGCTGTTGATGACCAACGCGCCATCGCGTCGGCAAGAGATAATTGCGGATGAAGACCATTCCGTCAGCGGCCCGGCCGGACCCCAGACATCAATGAGCACGTTCGTGTCAATCAACGTCGAGATTTTCACATGGTCCCCTCAACCACTCCATATATTCGTCCGTCGTCATGCCGCCCAAATCCAGCGTCCCTTCCATCTTGTCGAGGACCTCCTTGAATTTGCGGGCAGCCTCCTCCTCCGAAATGTTTTCGTTGACGGCGACAAGCCGGGCGCCCTCGTCCGTAGCCACGAACTGGACCTCCGAACCCGGGCCTATGCCCAGATGGTCCCTTATCTGTTTTGGGATTGTGACTTGCCCCTTGGTGGTCACACGCATGGTAATACCTCCAAGGTATTACTTAATGCGATAACGAGAACAAGTCAAGAACAACACTACCCGGCCAGCGCGGCCATGCGGTAGGCTGTGCTCGGGCGGTGATGCGCATGGCAGATGGCGATGGCCAGAGCGTCGGCGGCGTCGTCGGTGTCGAAGACAGCCTTCGGCATCAGCACCTTCACCATCATGTGGATCTGCTTCTTCTCGCCGTGGCCGACGCCGATAACAGCCTTCTTGACCGCATTGGGCGCATATTCGGCGACCACCAGCCCGGCGCGCGCCGGCACCAGCATGGCGATGCCGCGCGCCTGGCCGAGCTTCAGCGTCGCCGTCGCATCCTTGTTGACGAAAGTCTGCTCGACCGCTGCTTCATGCGGCATGGCCTGGTGCAGCACCTCGGCCAAGCCGTCATGCAGCTGGCAGAGTCTTGTCGCCAGCGACTCCTTCTCGTCGGACCGCACCGTGCCGGAAGCGATGAAGCGCAGCGAATTGCCCACGCTGTCGATAATACCCCAGCCGGTGCGCCTCAGGCCCGGATCGATGCCGATGATGCGAATCGCTTCCCCCATGCGCCAAGTCTAGCCGTGGCGGCAAGCGATGCCAGCAAAATGTGAACAAACCGGAAACAATTGCGATCTCGGGCGATACGCCGTTTCCGTAAAACAGCGAGATGCCTAATTCGTCACGCGGCGGATGGTTTTCGACAGCCGCGTGAGAAATGCCGGCCTGGACGATGCGACCAGCTTCCACGCCAGGACTGCATTGCCCATGCGCCGCGGCAGGATTCCGATGCAAAGGAACCAGGCCGCCAGAGCAGCCCGCCGCCGCCAGGATGCGTTCATTTCCAGGCTGGCGGCGGCGCCCGCTCTTGCCAGTCCCAGCCGGGAGTCGGTGGCGACCGGATGCTGGGGCTCGTCGACGCAGAGCGAAGCCAGCCGCTCTTCCAGATGCACTGGATCGCGAAGGCCGGCATCCGGCGGCACGGTCAAGCCGATCTCGGCCGCCCGGCCGGACAAGGCCTCGAGGCGCCGGAAATCATGCTGCACGCGCCAGCGCGCTCGCTCGGCAAGCTTTTCGGCAAAGATCGAATGATTGGAGCCGTGGATGCGGTAGGCGCCAAGGCAGGTATCGATGGATTTCACCTCTCCGTGCAGCGGCGCCAGCGTTGCGAGATAGCCGTCGGCGCCTTGCCGGAAATCGCTTTCAGGCATCGGCATTATCGTTTCCAGGGCCTCGCGGTCGAACGCCAGCCCGCTTGTTACCGTCGTACGGTACCGCCCTTTGCGCAGCAATTCCGGCACGACGTCGCCTGAATCGAACGGCTGTTCCGGTGGTGGAAAGACATCCTTGATATGCTGGTCCTCATCAACGAGATGCAATCTGAATTGCGCCTGGGCGACATCCGCATCCCACTCGTCCAACACCTCTGAAACGGCGTTCGGATAGAGATAGTCGTCGGCGTCGAGGAAAAGGACGATCTCCCCGGTGCTTGCCTCGAACCCGGTATTGAACGCAGCCGCATGTCCGCCATTCCTGCGCCTCAGGCACGGACGGATTTTGTCGCCGTAGGATTCGATTACGGCCACCGATGCATCCGTCGATGCGTCGTCGACGACCACGACCTCGACATTTCGGTGGTCCTGCTCCAACGCGCTGTCGATGGCGCGTCCTAGAAACTGTTCGTAATTGTAGTTGGGGATGATGATCGATACCGGGATGCGGTCCAATGGCGAATGCACGGGATCAAGCCTCGCAATCTGCTTTGGTCACAGTGACGGTGGTTTTCTTGCAGAACCGGCTCGGGTCGACCGGCTGCGGCGAACGGCTCCAACTAGGGGCCTATCGCTTCAAGGCAAGTGTGATCTTTCCCGCGAAGGCCGGCATGGCCTTCAATACGGCGATGGCTGCCGCAGGTTCGACGAGCGGCCGGAGTCGCAAGCGTTGAACTGCAGCCAAAGCCACGGCCAAATTACCGCCCAATCAAGGATATGCCGCTACCGCTATCGTTTTTTTTGCAAACGCGGTTTCAGCCGCGCGCGAACGCCGTATTCAAAAGGCTGATCTGGTCGGACACCGGGTTGGCACGCCGACCGGGCGCGTGCGTCTCGCTGATGACGCCGCCATAGATTTCCTCGTCCATGCGCCGCACCAGCGACTGCAGGCGCAGCGAGCGCGTCACGAGGTCCAGAAAATCCTTGGGGAGCTCGTTCCAGCCAAGCGCCTCGTCATGCGCGGAGGCGGTGTCGAGACGCACCTTGGATTTCTCCGAAGCCACTTGGTCGCGCGTCATCTCGCCGGAATTCGCCGCCCGCTGCAAAAGCAGCCAGGAGGCGACCTGCATAAGCCTTGTGGTCAGCCGCATCGATTCGGCCGCATAGAGCGTCGCTGCCGTGCGCGACAATTTCTTGGCTTCGAGCCTGCCCTTGCCATCGAGATATTCGGCGGCCTGTTCGACCAGCCCCATGCCTTCCTGGTAAAGCGGCTTGAAGGATTGGGAGAAAACCCGGCGCTCCGCCAG
Source organism: Mesorhizobium sp. B2-8-9 (assembly GCF_006439475.1). Classification (NCBI taxonomy): domain Bacteria; kingdom Pseudomonadati; phylum Pseudomonadota; class Alphaproteobacteria; order Hyphomicrobiales; family Phyllobacteriaceae; genus Mesorhizobium; species Mesorhizobium sp. B2-8-9. Next base: position 105,426 of record NZ_VFTQ01000007.1, read on the forward strand.
TTTTATGGTTTTCGCGCTGCCCTTCGAAGGCTCGTTCATCGATACGCCCCTGCACTGCCGCAAGCCGATTCGGCATCCTTGCCGACGCGGCCCGCACCCTAAATGACTGAGGCTTGAAAATGCGCTTCGATGCCAATGAAGGCAAGCGCATGTTTAACAAACGGTTAACGCCGGGCCGCTTCCGGCCATCCGCAAGCGGATGGCATCAGCCAGCCGGCAGCGGATGGCATCAGCCAGCCGGCAGCGGATAAAAAAAGAGCCGCGGATAAGGCGGCTCTCAGGAGTTTAACAGGGAGGCGTCAAACAAAGTGGCTCCAACCACTCGGTAAGAATCCAGCAAAACTGGATGGGTGTAGTAAACGCCTGTAAAGCTTAATGAACCCTTAACGCGGCGGCGATTTTTTAAGCGAACGCGCGTTCCTGTGCCGGAACAGGACAGCGGCTTCGCCGCCCGGATCGTCCGAGCACCGGATTTCGGGCGCCGATCATGGCGCCGTAACATGTTTGTTGCTGCCGCGGCATCGTTCCGAAACACGCGCCACGCAAAAGGCCGCTCCACAAAGGCGGCGCGCAAATCCGTGCCGCTTGAAATCAGGCAGGACATCCGGAGCAAACCATGGATTGGTATTCGATCGTTAAATTTCTTCACGTCGTCTCGGCTATTTTGTGGGTCGGCGGCGGCTTCGTGCTGTTCCTGCTCGGCGTGCTGGCCGAGCGCGCCGGCAACATCGAGGACAAGCTGCTGGCTATACGCGCCAGCGGACAGCTCGGCGGCCGGTTCTTCGCGCCGATGTCGATGCTGACGCTGGTCTTTGGCCTCATCATGTGCGGCTTCTGGGTCGGCTTTGCCGACCTGTGGATCGTCATCGGCCTCGTCGGCTATGCCACGACCTTCTCGATCGGCATGCTGATCTTCAAGCCGACCGGCGAGCGCATGGGCGCCATGATCGCCGAGCAGGGCGTGACGCCGGCCGCCCTCTCCATCGGCCAGCGCATGATGAACTGGGCGCGCCTCGATTATGCGGTGATGCTGGTGATCATCGCCGACATGGTGCTGAAGCCCACTCTGCACGACGTCGGCATTCTTGCCGGCATGGCGATGGTGGTCGCGCTGGGCGCCGCGCTCGCCTTCGGCGGCAGCCGCCAGATGGTACCGAGCGCCGCGTGACATTAAGGCGCTCGCCCGAAGGCGCGTTGAGATTCAGGTCAGGCCGAGTCGAAAGTGGTGATTTCCGAGAACGGGAGCGGAGCGTACTTTAAGTACGTGAGCACCGGAAGCGCAGGAAATCGCCATTTGCAGGCCGGCCTCACCTGAATATCGACGCGCCTCACATCAGGCCGGCAATGCCGTCCCACAGCAGCTTGACGGCGACCATCGCGACGGTGGCGTAGGTGAACGGATAGAAGATCTCTGGCCGCATGCGGCGCACCAGCCACGCACCGGCGATGGTCGACAGCGGCGCCAGCGGCATCAGCACCGCCGAAGCGGTGAGATTGGCGGTGTCGAACTGGCCGAGCGCGAAATAGGGGATGAGCTTCAGCGCATTGGTGGCGGCAAAGAAGATCGCCGCCGTTCCCGACAGCACTTTCGGATCGAGCCGTATCGGCAGCGCATAGACCTGGAAGGGCGGGCCGCCGACATGGGCGACGAAGCTGGTGAAGCCGGCGACAGCGCCCCAGAAAGCGGCGGCAATGCGGTTCGGTTCCGCCACATGATCGGCGCCGTGACGGAACTGCAGGTAGATCCAGCGCAGCACGAACACCAGCGCGACGGCGCCGACGATCAGCCGCACCATCTCCTCTGTGACCAACGCCGCGGTCAGCCAGCCGAGCCCGATGCCGATGACGGCGCCGGGCATCATGTCAACCAGCATCCTGCGGTCGTAGACGCCCCACCAGGTCCACACTGAAACCACGTCCATCAGGCACAGGATCGGCAGCAGGATGGCGGCCGCCTGAACCGGCGGGATGGTCAGAGCCATCAACGGCACGCCGACGAAACCGACAGCGCCGCCGAAGCCGCCTTTCGACAGGCCGACAAGGATCACCGCCGGAATGGCGGCAGCATAGAACCACGGATCGCTGAGCAGGCCTGACATCGGCAAAGGAAGGTTGGAGGGGGCGGGAATTCAGCCATAGCGCAGAACGGCGCCGCCGGGATAGTCATTAATGCCGGCATCCGCTATTGCCAGCCCGATATCGACGTGCGCGACGATGCTCGACCGGTCCTCATCCGCCGCATAGCCGACTGTTCAAGCCGCTCCCTTTGCTCTATGCCGCAATGCAACCATCTTCGCCCGGCATAGGCGAAACCGGGATCGAAGGCCAATGAACGAAGCAACTCCTCCCAACCGCTGCCGCATCGTGCTGATCGCGCCGCCGCTCGTGCCGGCGGAGCAAATCTGCGCGGCGTTCGACGGTGGCGACGTCGCCTCGTTGATCCTGCCCGACAACGGCATGGACGATGCCTCCTTCCAGGCCTTCGCCGAAAGGATCGTGCCGATCGCTCAAAGTGCCGGCGTCGCCGTCATCATCGCCGGCGACAGCCGCATCGCCGGGCGCGTCCAGGCCGATGGCATCCATGTCGAAGTGAAGCCCGCGGAACTCGCCGAGACGATCGAGCGGGTGGCCGGCAAGATGATGGTCGGCGCCGGCGGCGCCAAGACGCGCGACGAGGCGCTGGAGCTCGGCGAGGAGCGGCCCGACTATATGTTCTTCGGCCGTTTCGGCTATGACAACAAGCCGGAGCCGCACCACCGCAACCTCGCCCTGGGCGAATGGTGGGCGGAGATGATTTCGATCCCCTGCATCGTCATGGCCGGCTCCGAGCTTGCCTCGGTCGAGACGGTGGCCGCGACCGGCGCCGAGTTCGTAGCGCTGTCCAGCGCCGTCTTTGCCGACGGACGCGACCCGCGCGCCGCGATCGCTGCCGCCAACGCGTTGCTCGATGAAACCGCGCCGCGTTTCGAGGACTGACATGCGCCTGCGTGGCCTTTGCCTGACGGTTCTGGCCGGCTTGTTGGCGCAGGCCGCGATGGCGGCTGAGACCGTCCCGCTGCCGCAGCCGCGGCCGGAGACGAGCGCACCGGACAAGAGCGCATCCGACGCAACCAAGCCGGATGCAAGCACGCCGGATACTGGCACGCCGGATAAGGGCATGCCGGATAAGGGCAAACTGGACACGGCCGCGCCGGACGCCGGCGAGCCGGATCCGAACAGGTTCGGCACCGGCGCGCATATCGACAAGCCGATCCAAAACACCTTGCCGCAACCGGCGACCATGACGCCGCCGTCGGCCGACGCCGTCAATCCCGACCGCTTCGGCGCCAAGCAACCGGACGCCGCCTACGGCGCCTTCCAGCGCGGGCTTTACAAGACCGCCTACAACCTCGCCATGGAGCGCGCCAAGAACGGCGATCCGGCGGCCGAGACGCTCGTGGCCGAAATCCTGTCGCGTGGGCTGGGTGTGCCGCTCAATCCGGCCGAGGCCGCGAAATGGTATGCGCTGGCCGCCGAACAGGGCGTGCCGGAGGCCCAGTTCCAATACGCGCTGGCGCTGCTGGACGGCCATTACGTGAAGAAGGACGAAAAGGCCGCTTTCGCGCTGATGCAGGCCGCGGCCGAGGCCGGCAACCGGCTTGCCCAGTTCAACTTCGCCCAGTTGCTCGTCCAGCAGGATCCCGGCGACGACGGCCTTGTGAAGGCCGCCGCCTATTACGAACGCGCCGCCGCCACCGGACTTGCCGATGCGCAATATGCGCTGGCGCAGCTCTACGCCAATGGCGTCGGCGGCAAGCCGCATGACGACGCCCAGGCGCGTCTTCTCCTGGCGCAGGCCGCAAGACAGAACTACGACACCGCGCAGATCGACCTCGCCGCCTGGATGATCGAGGGGCGCGGCGGCGGGCGCGACCTGAAATCGGGCTTTGCCTGGATGAAACGGGCGGCGGAAGGCGGCAACGTCGCCGCCCAGAACCGTCTCGCCAAGCTCTATATGAGCGGCATCGGCACCGATCCGGACCTGATCCTTGCCGGCGCCTGGTACATCATCGCCCGCCGCGCCGGGCTGATCGACCCGCAGATGGACGATTTCCTGCAGGGCCTCGACGACGATCAGACCAAGCAGGCGCTGCAGAAGGCAAATCGCCTGCCTTGACGCATGGCGTCACGGACAGCATGTCCGGGCCGCCTTGGGCTCCCTCCCTTGCCTCCCCGGGCAATTTGTGGTCTTGGAGGCGCCAAAGCGCGAGCCGCGCCAGAAAAATCTCATTCCGGATCAGTTCATCATGGCCAAGATCAGTGGCAACGAAATCCGTCCCGGCTATGTCATCGAGCATGATGGCGGGCTTTGGGTGGCGGTCAAGACCAACACCGTCAAGCCGGGCAAGGGCGGCGCATACAATCAGGTCGAGCTGAAGAACCTGATCAACGGCACCAAGCTCAACGAGCGCTTCCGCTCGGCCGAGACCGTCGAGCAGATCCGGCTCGACCTGAAGGATTTTTCGTTCCTCTACGAGCAGGGCGACGCGCTGGTCTTCATGGATACCGAAAGCTACGAGCAGCTCGAACTGGCGAAAGACTTCGTCGGCGAGCGCGCCGCCTTCCTGCAGGACGGCATGATGGTGACGGTGCAGCTTTACGAGGAGCGGCCGATCGGCATTTCGCTGCCCGACCAGGTGACGCTGGCCATCACCGAGGCCGACCCGGTGGTGCGGGGCCAGACGGCCGCCTCCTCCTACAAGCCGGCGGTGCTGGAGAACGGCATCCGCGTGCTGGTGCCGCCCTTCATCTCGGCCGGCGAGCGCATCATCGTCGACACCAACGAAATCACCTACGTGCGCCGCGCGGATTAACGGCAAGAAAGCAGGAAGAAAAAATGGCGCGTTCCGCTCTCCTCAACGTCATGGTCCAGGCCGCGATGAAGGCCGGCCGCTCGTTGTCGCGCGACTTCGGCGAGGTGCAGAACCTGCAGGTCTCGATGAAGGGCCCGGGCGACTATGTCAGCCAGGCCGACCGCAAGGCCGAAGAGATCGTCTTCGCCGAGCTTTCCAAGGCGCGGCCGGGCTATGCCTTCCTGATGGAGGAGCGCGGCGCCGTCGAAGGCGAGGACGCTCAGCACCGCTGGCTCGTCGATCCGCTCGACGGCACCACCAACTTCCTGCACGGCATTCCGCTCTTCTCGGTGTCGATCGCGCTCGAGCGCCAGGGCCAGATCGTCGCCGGTGTCGTCTACAATCCGGCGATGGACGAGCTCTACACGGCCGAGCGCGGCGGCGGCGCCTTCATGAACGACCGGCGGTTGCGTGTTGCCGGCCGCTCCAAGCTGACCGACGCGGTGATCGGCTGCGGCGTGCCGCATCTCGGCCGCGGCCAGCACGGCAATTTCCTGATCGAGCTGCGCAACGTCATGGCCGAAGTCTCCGGCGTCCGCCGCCTTGGCTCCGCCGCGCTCGACCTTGCCTATGTCGCAGCCGGACGCATGGATGGTTTCTGGGAGACCGGCCTGTCGTCCTGGGACATCGCAGCCGGCATCCTTCTGGTGCGCGAAGCCGGCGGCTTCGTCTCCGACATGGATGGCGGACAGGGCATGCTGGACAGCGGCGAGGTCGTCGCCGGTAACGAGCTCATCCAGCGCGCGTTGCTGAAAACCGTGAAGAAGCCATTGGCTGCTCGCTGACCAATGCATGTCGCCCAGAACTGTGCAGCGGTTCTGGGACAACGACATGCATCAAAACAAAAACTTAAAGCGCGTCGCCTCAATCCGGTCCAGCGCGACGCGCTTAAGGCGTTCTTTGCGTCGAAAGGACGCGCGGCTTTGGTCGCAAAACCGCAACCGAAGCTTGAAATACTGGTCCGCGACTGCCCAGATTAGGCGTTGCAGGATCATTCATGAACGACGCGCATCCAGGTACAAAGCTTGAGATCCCCTTTGTCGGGCGCTGGCACTATTCGCGCGCCGAAATGATCGCCGACGGCATCGTTCACGCGGTGGGCATCGTGCTGGCGATCGCCGCCGGCTCGACTCTCCTGGCCCTGGCCGCCTTCCGCTCCGGCCCGGGCGAATATGTCGCCGCGGTGTTCTACGTGGTGTCGCTGCTCACCGTGCTCTCGGTTTCGCTGGCCTATAATCTGTGGCCGGTTTCGTGGCCGGCGAAATGGATCCTGCGCCGCTTCGACCATGCCGCGATCTATCTGCTGATCGCCGCGACCTACACGCCCTTCCTCGCCCAGCTCGACAACTCGCCGTTGGCGCTACCCATGATCGTCATCGTGTGGAGCGCCGCAGCGGCCGGCATCGCCATCAAGATGTTCCTGCCCGGCCGCTACGACCGGCTGGCGATCGTCTTCTATCTCGCCATCGGCTGGAGCGGCGTCGTGCTGGCCGGACCGCTGGTCGAGACGCTGCCGACGACCTCGGTCGCGCTGCTTGTCGCCGGCGGCATCGTCTATTCCTGCGGCGTCGTCTTCTTCGCCTGGAAGGGCCTGCGCTTTCACAATGCCGTCTGGCACGGCTTCGTCGTCACCGGCGCCGGCCTCCATCTGGCCGCCATGGTAGACTGCCTGGTCGTCAACCGGTTCTAGGCCTGTAGCGCGGGCCTATCGGGCCATATTGCCAAGCACCATTCAATTTGGTCACAATTCCGTTTAGAGTCGCGGCAATTCTGCGGCGGTGGCATCGGAAACGGGGCACGGATGGCTTTTCTCAGATCCTTCGGCAGGCGATCGGACGTCCTGGTCTATGATCCGCATAAGCTGTCGAGCCCGCAGGTCTTCCTGCTCACCATGGTGATCTTCCTGATCATCGTCGCTTTCATCGCCGCTATCCTCACCCGCCAGATCTCGACCGCCTTCTCCAGCAATCCGGGCCTCAACGGACTGATCGTCGGCGTGCTCGCGGTCGGCATCCTGCTTGCCTTCGCCCAGGTCGGGCGGCTGTTTCGCGAGGTGCGCTGGGTCAATTCCTTCCGCGCCGGCTCCGAAACCACCGAGCCAGTACTTTTGGCGCCGATGAAGGCGATGATCGGCCGCTCGTCGACGATTGCGTTTTCGACCTCGTCGATGCGCACGATGCTGGATTCCATCGCCACCCGGCTCGACGAGAGCCGCGACACCTCGCGCTATCTGGTCGGCCTGCTTGTGTTCCTCGGCCTGCTCGGCACCTTCTGGGGCCTGCTCAACACCATAGCCTCGATCCGCGAGACGATCGAGGCGCTGGACCCGGGCACCGGCGATGCTGCCGCCGTGCTCGACGCGCTCAAGCAAGGCCTGTCGGCGCCGCTCGCCGGCATGGGCACCGCGTTCTCGTCCTCGCTGTTCGGCCTTTCCGGCTCGCTGGTGCTCGGCTTCCTCGACCTGCAGGCCGGCCGCGCCCAGACCCGCTTCTACACCGAGCTTGAGAACTGGCTGTCTTCGGTCACCGATCTGTCGTCGGACATAGTTGTGTCCGAGACGTCGAAAGCAGCCGAGTCCTCCGAGGACATCCGGCTCTTGTCGGAGCGGCTGCGCAGCCTGCAGGAGAATGGCGGCGGCTCCAATCCGCGCGTCGCCACCGCCATGGCCAATCTTGCCGACGGCATCTCGGGGCTGGTGAAGAACATGCGCTCCGAGCAGCAGATCATGCGCGACTGGGTCGAAGCCCAGTCCGACGAGCAGAAGGCCATGCGCAACACGCTGGAAAAGATCGCCGACGCGCTGAAGAAGCAAGGGGTCCACTGACGTGGCGCTGGCAAGACGGCGCGCCGACCGCCGCATCGACTATTGGCCGGGCTTTGTCGACGCACTGTCGACGCTGCTGCTGGCGATCATGTTCCTGCTTACCGTCTTCGTGCTGGCGCAGTTCCTGCTCAGCCGCGAGATCTCCGGCAAGGACGCGGTGCTGAACCGCCTCAACTCGCAGATCAACGAGCTGACCCAGCTGCTCGCTCTGGAACGCACGAACAGCCAGGACAAGGAGGATTCGCTCGCCAACCTGCAGGCGTCGCTGTCGGCGGCGCAAGCCGAAAAGAGCCGCCTCGAACAACTGCTGGCGCAGGGCGCCGGCGCCGGCGACGCGGCCAACAAACGAGCGGACCAGCTTTCGGGCGAGCTCAGCAACCAGCGCCAGATCAGCCAGCAGGCGTTGAGCCAGGTCGAGATCCTCAACCAGCAGATCGCGGCGCTGCGCAAGCAGATCGGCGCGCTGGAAGACGCGCTCAACGTGTCCGAGCAGCGCGACCGCGACTCCAACACCAAGATCGCCGATCTCGGCCGGCGCCTGAACGTCGCGCTGGCGCAGCGCGTGCAAGAGCTCAACCGCTACCGCTCCGACTTCTTCGGCCGGCTGCGCGAGATCCTCGCCGACCGCGAGAACATCCGTATCGTCGGCGACCGCTTCGTCTTCCAGTCGGAGGTGCTGTTCCCGACCGGCTCCGACGTGATCAACGACGCCGGCAAGGTCGAGATGAAGAAGCTCGCCGACGCCATCATCGAATTGCAGAAGGAAATCCCGCCCGAGATCAGCTGGGTGCTGCGCGTCGACGGCCATACCGACAACAAGCCGCTGTCCGGCACCGGCCGCTATCGCGACAATTGGGAGCTGTCGACCGCCCGCGCCACCTCGGTGGTGAAGTTCCTGATCGAGAACGGCGTGCCGGCCAACCGGCTGGTGGCCGCCGGCTTCGGCGAGTTCCAGCCGCTAGATCCCGCCGACACCGACGAGGCGCGCAGCAAGAACCGCCGCATTGAACTGAAGCTCACCGAACGGTGAGCTATTATCACGCCAAGTCACAGGAAGTTGTTCGTCGGCTGAATACTTAGATCGCCAAGTCGCCGCGACAAGCGCCGAAAACATTATCTTTTTTTAATTACACATCGCAAATCGACGCACCTAACTTGCCGCAGGGCCGGGGTCCGCCGGCGATGCCTCGCATCGCGACGCGACGGAACCGGACGGCCCGTAAGGTCGGAAGACGAAGCGGCGCGGCCGCTCTCTTCCTGGTAGGAGGATGCGCCGCCATGCGCGTTTCAACATCTCTCAAGACTGCAACCCTCGCTGCAGTTCTGATCGCGGCTCCGCTCGCCGGCGCCTATGCGGCCGAACATCACAGGGGCGGCGCCCTGGACACACCCGATCCGACCGTTATGACCGGACCACGCGTGACGAGCCTGATCGAGCAGATCCAGGGCGTGAACCAGGGCATCACCGACGCCCGCGAAGCGAACAGCATCTCGGCCTCGGAAGCGCAGCACCTGCATATGCGCGCCGCGCATATCAGCCAGGCCGCGGAACATGTCGCGGCTTCGGATCACGGCAGGATACCATCCGCGCAATACCATGAGCTGCTGCGCAGGCTCGACAATGTCGACCAGAGACTGATGAACGACACCGGCAGCGGCATCATGATGGGCGACGGTTCCGACGGCGGGAATTACCCGAACGGCTAGAGCATTTGCTCCGATCGCAGAGGAAGGGACGACCTGGCGCCCGCGGGACCTGGCCCCGAGGGCGCCCTTTTTCGATCGCGCCCTGCTTCGATTACAGACCGAGCCAAAGCGCGATGATGGCGAGCGCCGCCGGCGCTGTCTGGATGAACAGGATCTTGCGGCTGACGGTCGCCGCGCCGTAGAGGCCGGCGATGGCGACGCAGAACAGGAAGAACATCTTGATCTGGAGCCCGCCGGCGCCGAGATAGAGACCCCAGATCAGGCCCGCGGCGAGAAAGCCGTTATAGAGTCCCTGATTTGCGGCAAGCACCTTCGAGGCGCTGGCGAATTCCGGCGTCAGCTTGAACGCCTTGCGGCCGCGCGGCGTATCCCACAGCACCATCTCCAGATAGACGATATAGCAGTGGATCAGCGCCACCAGCCCGACCAGGATATCGCCGACCATTGTCCCCTCCGTCCTTCGGACAAGCATTGACCACACGTCGACGCCGCCGCGCAAGATAGGCTGACCCTGGATCGCCAACCAGGGTTGCCAAGCTTCGCGCCTTGGTATCTTTTCGCGCCAGCCCCTTTGCAGCCGGAACCCGCCATGTCATTCCAGAAACTCGACCAACTCGGCCACAAGCTCGAAGCGCTGGAGCATGCCTTGGCGATCCTCGGCGCCGACGAAGCAACGCATATGGCGGTCGGCGGTGGCGAGAAGCGCGCCGAGGCGATGTCCTCGCTTGCCGGCATGCTGCACCGCCAGGCCACCGCGCCCGAGATCGGCGACTGGATTTCAGCGGCCGAAGCCGAGCCGCTCGGCGAAGAGCAGCAGGCGGCGGTGCGGGAACTGCGCCGCCAATACACCAATCTCACCTGTCTGCCGGTCGAATTCGTCGAGCGCCAGACGGTGGCGCGCATGCGCTCCGAGCAGCTTTGGCGCGACCTGCGCGCCAAGAACGACTGGGCCGGCTTCCTGCCGGCGCTGGAAGGCGTCGTGACCTTGGTGCGCGAGGAAGCGGCGCTGCGCGCCGACGCCCTCGGCCTCGCCCCCTATGACGCGCTGATGGAACAGTACGATCCCGGCAACCGCGCCGCCGACATCACGCCGGTGTTTGCCGAGCTGAAGGCCTTCCTGCGCGACTTCCTGCCGCATGCGCTGGCCGTGCAGGATGCGCGGCTGGCAAAGCATCCGCGAAAGCCGCTCTCCGGCAGCTACGCCATTGACCGGCAGCGCGAGCTTGGCCTTGCCATGATGGCGGCCGTCGGCTTCGACCTCACCCACGGCTCGCTCTCGGTATCGCATCATCCCTTCTGCGGCGGCGTGCCGACCGACGTGCGCATCACCACCCGATACAAGACCTCCGACTTCCTGTCGGCGCTGATGGGCGTGCTGCACGAGACCGGCCACGCCCTCTACGAGCAGAACCTGCCGAAGGCCTGGTCGCACTGGCCGCTCGGCAAGGCGCGCGGCATGGCCGTGCATGAGAGCCAGAGCCTGTTTGTCGAAAAGCAGATCGGCCGCAACCCGGCCTTCTGGCGCTGGGCGCTGCCAGTGGTCGAGAAACATCTCGGCGAAGCCTGGTCGATCGACGACATCCTGCCGCATGTCCACCATGTCGAGCGCGGCCTGATCCGCGTCGACGCCGACGAAGTCACCTATCCGCTGCATGTCATCCTGCGCTATGAGCTGGAGCAGGAACTCGTGTCCGGCCAACTGGAGGTCGCCGACCTGCCCCAGGCCTGGGATGCCAAGATGCGCGATTATCTCGGGCTCTCGACCATCGATAATCCAGCTGACGGCCCGATGCAGGACGTGCATTGGCCGGGTGCCGCCTTCGGCTATTTCCCCTCCTATACGCTAGGCGCCATGATGGCCGCGCAGCAATGGGCGGCTCTGACAAGGGAGCATCCGTCCGCCGACCAGGATCTCGCCAAGGGCGATTTCACCGCCATCAACGAGTGGCGTCGCGCAAAGATCTGGTCGCAGGGCTCGCGCTGGTCGACGCCGGACCTGCTCGAGCGCGCCACCGGCGAGAAGCTCAACGCTGCTTACTTCACCGAGCACTTGAGCAGGCGCTACGGCAACTGACCCGCGGGTCGAAACCGGCTGGGTGCGGCGTGCCTACTCCGCCGCGCCCTTGAAGGCGCTGGCTCCGGTCTCGAACTGCAGCTTGGCGAGCCGCGTATAGATGCCGCCCTTGGCGACCAGGCTCTGATGCGTGCCTTCCTCAACGATGCGCCCGCCGTCCATGACGAGGATGCGGTCGGCCTTGAGCACCGTCGCCAGCCGGTGCGCGATGACGATGGTGGTGCGGCCGCGCATCAGCCGCTCCAGCGCTCTTTGCACCAGCGTCTCGCTCTCGGCGTCGAGCGCCGAGGTCGCTTCGTCGAGCAGAAGGATTGGCGCGTCGCGCAGGATGGCGCGGGCGATCGCGATGCGCTGGCGCTGCCCGCCGGACAGCGTCACGCCGCGCTCGCCGACCTGGCTGTCATAGCCCTTGTCGAGCCTGGCGATGAATTCGTCGGCAAGCGCTGCCTTGGCCGCGGCCTCGATCTCGGCACCGCTGGCGCCCTGCCTGCCGAAGCCGATATTGTCGCGGACGCTCGCCGCGAAGATGGTCACGTCCTGTGGCACGATCGCGGTGCGTTGGCGGATCGCGGCCGGATCGGCCTCGCGCACATTGACGCCGTCGATGACGACGCGGCCGCTCTCTGGATCGTAGAAGCGCAGGATCAGCGAAAAGACGGTACTTTTTCCCGCGCCCGAGGGCCCGACGATCGCCACTGTCTCGCCTGGCTTCACCTGGAAGCTCAATCCATGCACCGCAGCGCGGTCCGGCCGCGCCGGATAAGAGAAGGACACGTCGTCGAAGCTGATCGCGCCCTTGGCCGTTGCCGGCAAGGGAAGCGGATCGACCGGCGGCCGGATCGCCGGCGTCTCTGCCAGGATCTCCGTCAGCCGCTCGGCGGCACCCGCCGCCTGCGACAGCTCACTCCAGACCTCCGACAGCGCGCCGAGCGCGCCGGCGGCAAACACCGAATAGAGCAGGAACTGGCCGAGCGTGCCCGGCGACAGCGTGCCGGCAAGCACGTCGCGCGAGCCGAACCACAGCACCGCGACCACCGAGGAGAAGATCATGAAGATGGCGAAGAAGGTGAGGAATGAGCGCGCGAACACCGATGCGCGCGCCGCCTCGAAGGCGGCGTCGACTGCGTCCGCAAAACGGCCGGTGACGAGCTTTTCGTTGGTGAAGGCCTGCAGCGTGCGCACCGCGCCGATCTGCTCGCTGGCATAGGCGGTGGCCTCGGCGAGCGTGTCCTGCGCTTGCCGGGACTTGCGCCGCACCGAGCGGCCGAAGGCGACCAGCGGCAGCACGATCACCGGAATGGCTGCAATGACCAGGCCGGAAAGTTTCGGACTGGTGACCACCATCATCGCCACCGCGCCGAGGCCGAGGATGAGATTGCGCAACGCGACCGAGGCGGTTGCGCCGACCGCCGACTTCACCTGCGTGGTGTCGGCGGCAAGCCGCGACACGATCTCGCCCGAATGCGCGCGATCGAAAAACGCCGGCGACAGCGTGGTGACATGCGAAAAGACTTCGCGGCGAATGTCGGCCACGACCCGCTCGCCCAGCGTGATGACGAAATAGTAGCGGCTTGCCGAAGCGGCAGCCAGCAAAGCCGCCATCAGAACCAGCGCCGCGAAATATTCCGCGATGAAGGTGGAGCTAGCGGCCTGGAAACCATGGTCGATCATGCGCCGCACGGCCATCGGCAGGGCAAGCGTCGTCACTGCCGCCACGATCAGCGAGATGACGGCGCCTATTACCAGCTTCCGGTAGCGGGTAACGTACGGAAAGAGGCTGCGGAGCGGCCGGACCGAGCGTCTGCGCTCGCTTGCGCTGCCACCGATTTCCGCCATGAGCGTTTCCTCTGGCCGCTTGGCGGGACCGCGCTTCAATATGCGCCCGCCGCGGCCTTGTGATTCAATTCCGGCTGATGTATAGGCTCGCCGACCGTTTTAGAAGCCGTGGCTTTTCATTAGCTGCGGCTTCGAGTTTTAAAAAGGGGCGCATCGACGCAGGCCTTCAGGCCCGTTGCCAGCGCCGGCAGCCAGGAAACACGACAATGAAGGCCGATATCCATCCCGACTACCACACCATCAAGGTCGTCATGACCGATGGCACCGAATACCAGACCCGTTCGACCTGGGGCAAGGAAGGCGATACGATGAACCTCGACATCGACCCGACCACGCACCCGGCCTGGACCGGCGGCCAGCAGACCCTGCTCGACCGCGGCGGCCGCCTGTCGAAGTTCAAGAAGCGTTTCGAGGGTTTCGGCCTCTAAGCCGGATACATCGGCAGATTTCGAGAAACCCGCCTTCGAGGCGGGTTTTTTGTTGCCAGTTTCGTTCTTCTCCCCGTTCTACGGGGAGGTGCCCGAAGGGCGGATGAGGGGCAGCGCCGGCGCTTGAAAGTTCAAGGTTCCTCGCCCCACGAAGTGGGGAGAGGTGGCTCGGCGAAGCCGAGACGGAGAGGGGAGCGCCCTACGAAGGCCCCCGCTCCGTCCGCTTCGCGGACACCTCTCCCCCGCCCCCGGAGGGGGCGAGGAACCCAAGTCTTGCGACGCTGCGGAATCGTTCCTACTCGCCCACCAGCTCTCTCAGCGCCATGCGCTTGTAGGCCTCAACCAGCCTGTCGCCCTCGTCCCGCTCGACCGAGATAGCCAGCCGCACCGCGGCCTCGCCCATCTGCCAGACGAGAAACGCGGCCGTCTGTAATTCGATCGGATCGGCATCGGGGCGAATCCGCTTCAGCACCGCGAGCAGGAAATCGGCATTGGCGCGACTGTCGGCGAGCTCCAGTTCGCGCAGCGCCTTGTCGGCTTGCGTGCCCGACCAGATGTCGCGCATCACCGGCTCGGCCAGGAACAGCCGATAATAGATATCGACCAGTTCCGAAAACGACCTGCGCAGGCCTTCAGCATCGCTGACATCCTTCAGCGCCGCGGAAATGCAGGCCTGGCTCTCTGCCGTGTAGCGCTCGGCCAACGCCCAGACGATCGCCCGCTTGTCCGGGAAGAACTGGTAGAGCGAGCCGATAGACACCCCGGCCCGTTCCGCCACCTCGCCCATGCGCATGGCGCCGCTGCCCTGCTCGGCAATTAGCGCCGAGGCGGCGGAGAGCATGCGTTCGACCCGCTCGCGGCTGCGTTGCTGGCTCGGCGACCGGCGCGGCGAAGCAATATCCGCCTGGTTTGGCCTCGCGGCGGTTTTCTCATCCATGGCTCTCTCCTTGGGCGATTTCTCGGAAACCGGCTTGACTCACAAAATACGAGGGTTTATCACGTTTTGCAAATGTGAGGGTTACTCGCATTTTAGAATCGAGCAAAACCCGGCATCGGAGCAACTGAGATGATGAAACTTCTTCCTACCCTCACCTTTGTCGCCGCGATCGGCTCCGGCGTCGTCGGCGGCGTCTTCTTTGCCTTCTCGAATTTCGTCATGGCAGCACTTGCCCGGCTGCCCGTCCCAAGCGGCATCGCGGCGATGAATTCGATCAACGTCACGGTGATCACGCCGACCTTCATGACGGCGCTGTTCGGCACCGGCCTCATCTGCCTCGTGCTGATTGCCGGCGTTTTCTTCGGCTGGAGCCAGTCCGGCTCCTACTGGCTGCTTGCCGGTGCCGTGATCTATTTCGTCGGCAATCCGATCGTGACCATGGTCTTCAACGTGCCGCTCAATGACGCCTTAGCCGCCGTCGATCCTGCCAGCGCCAACGGCGCCGCCGTGTGGGCAAACCACCTGAGCGAGTGGGTGATGTGGAATCACGTCCGCACCGTCACCGCGATAGTCGCGATGGCTTGCTTCATCATGGCATTGATCTGAAAAACGGCAGCCCGCGAATGCAACCCCCGAAGGCTGCGTCCAACTTTCGGGGAGTTCGTCAGGCGGGGTCTTTTTTGCGATCCTTGCGATCGGCGTGGCCGAGGTCGCGGTCGGGATCGATGACATCGCGAACCAGCTGCTTGAGCCTTGCCGCGTCCGGAAAACCGCCGTCGCGCTTGCGCTCCCAGATAAGCACGTCGTTGCAGGAAATGGTGAAGATGCCGCCGGTGCCCGGCACCAGCGTCACTTCGCCGAGATCCGTGCCGAAGGTCGAGAGCAGCTCCTGCGCCATCCAGCCGGCCCGCAACAGCCACTGGCACTGCGTGCAATAGGTGATGCGGATGACGGGCAGCGGCTTCTCGCTCATATCGTATCGCGTGGCTGGTCAGGCCGCGCTGAGCTTGGCCATCGTCTCGTCGTCGACCTCGAAATTGGCGTAGACGCTCTGCACGTCGTCATCGTCCTCGAGGGTAGCAACCAGCTTCATCAGCGACTGCGCCCGCTCTTCGTCAACCGGGACGTTGTTCTGCGGCTGCCAGATCGGCTTGACCGATTCCGCCTCGCCGAGCGCCGCCTCGAGCGACTTCGAAACCTCGCCGAGATTCTCGAAGGCGCAATAGATGGTGTGGCCTTCCTCGTCCGATTCCACGTCGTCGGCGCCGGCCTCGATCGCTGCTTCCATCACCTTGTCGGCGCTGCCGGCCGAGGCCGGATAATAGATCTCGCCGACACGGTTCCACATGAACGACACCGAGCCGGTTTCGCCGAGCGCCCCGCCGGCCTTGGTGAAGGCGGCGCGCACATTGGAGGCCGAGCGGTTGCGGTTGTCGGTCAGCACTTCCACGATCAGCGCCACGCCGCCGGGGCCGTAGCCCTCATAGCGCACGGCCTCGTAATTTTCGGCGTCGCCTGCGGAAGCCTTGTTGATGGCGCGCTGGATGTTGTCCTTCGGCATCGACACCGCCTTGGCGTTCTGCACGGCAAGCCGCAGCCTCGGGTTCATCGCCGGGTCCGGCGTGCCGGTCTTGGCGGCGACGGTTATTTCGCGCGCCAGCTTGGAAAACATTTTCGACCGCACCGCGTCCTGGCGGCCCTTGCGGTGCATGATGTTCTTAAACTGCGAATGGCCAGCCATGGCACCCCTGTCGTGTTCGGCTAGAGCATTTCGAAGCGAGGTGTCGTCACCGCGTCTTCGGCAAAATGCTCGAATTCAATCTTTTAGAACGCTCCAAGCATGCCTGCGAAGGCACGTGGCGCTCTTTGTCGGAATGGCCGGCTTATAGATAAATCGGCTCAATTCGTCCAGACGCGCCATCACGCCAAGGCCGAAGAGAGCCGTTCACCCCTCCAGATCGGACTTCAGCCGATCGAGAATGCTGATGGCGTGGCCGGCATACTGGCTGATCCAGCGGTCGTGGATCTGCTGGATCGGCAGCGCATTGAGATGGTTCCAGCGTTCGCGCCCCTCACGCTTCGCCACCACCAGATCGGCCTCCTTCAGCACTTTCAGGTGCATCATCACCGTGCAGCGGTCCATGTCCGGGAACGCCTCGCACAGCGCGCCGGTGGTCTGCGGCTGATCCTTCAGGCGATCCAGCAATTCGCGCCGGCGCGCATGCGCCAAGGCCTTGAAAACATGGTCGTCGGAGGTTTGGCTTGACATGTTATATTTCTATAACATATCGTTTCAAGCAGCAAGGAAGGAGCTGTGGATATGTCCCTTGGTTTCAGGATTTCCGGACGCATCGGCAGACCGGTCGGCGAGGTCTTCGATGCCGTCGTGAACCCGACAAAGCTCAGCGGCTATTTCACCACCATCGGCGGCGCTTCGGCGCCGCTTGTGTCGGGCACCACCGTCACCTGGTGGAAGTCTGTACCGGTCGAAGTCGACGAGGTGACGAAGGACAAGCGCATCGTGCTGCGCTGGGACGCCACCGATGACGATGGAAAGCCCGCCTACAAGACCCGCATCGAGATGAATTTCGAGCCGCTTGAGGACGGCGGCACCTTCGTCACCATCGCTGAAGAAGGTTGGCACGAAGGCGAGGCCGGCCTGAAGAAATCCTACCTCAATTGCGAGGGCTGGTCGCAGATGCTGGCCTGCATGAAGGCCTATCTCGAATATGGCATCAATCTGCGCGACGGCTATTACCGCAGCGAGCTGCGCGGCGAGCCGGCCAACGAGACCAACATCTGAGCCCGACATTCAGGTCCCGATATTCGGCAGGAGGAGGTCGCCCGATGACGAAAGCAACGCCATTCCTGATGTTCGAGGGAAAGGCCGAGGAGGCAATGACCCTCTATTGCGAGACCATTCCGGAGAGCCGTGTGCTCGACATCACGCGCTATGGCTCGGGCGAGGACGGGACGGAAGGAACGCTCAAGCTGGCGCGCGCATTGATCGGCGGCGTCGAGGTCAGGATATACAACAGCCCCGTCCACCACGCCTTTACCTTCACGCCGTCCTTTTCCTTCTTTGTCGACTGCTCGTCCGAAGAGGAGCTCGAGCGGATCGTCGGCGTTCTTTCCAAGGACGGCGGCTTCCTGATGCCGACCGGCAATTATGGTTTCAGCCAGCGTTTCGCCTGGCTCAACGACCGCTTCGGCGTCTCCTGGCAGATCAACCTGCCGTAACGACATCCAACGCAACCGAGAGGATCGGCAATGGACACCGAGATCACAGGCGGCATCAACATCGCCATGAAGGTGCCGTCGCACCAATACGAGGCAACGATCGCCTTCTATCGCGATGTTGTGGGGTTGAAGCCGTTTACGGCGAAGGCGCCGGCGATCGGTTTCGAACTTGGTCCCAATCGCCTCTGGATCGACGAGGCGCCGATGATGAGCCAGGCTGAAATCTGGCTGGAGCTTTTCACACCGGACTTCAAGAGCGCGGCCTCCCATCTTGCAAAGGCCGGTGTCGTGCGCTGCGACGCAATAGAACCTCTGGGTGAAGGCTTTCGTGGCGGCTGGATCACCAGCCCGGCCAACATCATTCACCTCGTGCGGGAGCCAGACGCCTGGTGAATCCCGCCGGAAAGGAGAACCGTATGGAGCTCGGAGAATCTCCCATCGCCGAAACCGCCATGCTGATCCGTCGGCCGGTCGCCGAGGTGTTCGAAGCGATCATCGATCCGACGGTCACCACGAAATTCTGGTTTACGCATTCCAGCGGTCGCCTGAATGAGGGCAAGCTGGTCGAATGGGAATGGAGCATGTATGGCGTCTCGACCAAGGTCGAGGTGAGCGAGATCGTCCCCAACGAGAAGATCGTCATGCAGTGGAGCGATCCGCCGACCACCGTCGTCTGGACATTCACCGAGATGCCGGATGAAGCGACCTTCCTCGAAATCCGCAATTTCGGCTTCGCCGGTTCCGCCGATGAGCAGGTGAAGCAGGCTGTCGAATCCACCGGCGGCTTCGCGCTGGTGCTTGCCGGCGCCAAGGCCTGGCTGGAACAGGGCCTGACGCTCGGCTTGATCGGCGACCGTCACCCGAAGGGTGTTTCGGCCTAGCGGCTCACCGGCGCGGTGGCGAGCCTCAGTGCCCCTCCCCCGACCCCTGCCTCTTACGCCGTCGCGCCAGCATGTTGAGGCCTTCGACCAGCGCGGAAAAGCCCATGGCGGCGTAGATGTATCCCTTGGGCACATGATACCCCATGCCGTCGGCGATCAGCGTCATGCCGATCATCAAAAGGAAGCCGAGCGCCAGAATAACGATAGAGGGGTTCCTGGCGATGAAATTGGCAAGCGGCGTCGCCGCCAGCATCATCGCGCTCACCGCCACGATTACCGCGATATACATGATGGCGATCTCGTCGGTCATGCCGACGGCAGTGATGATGGAATCGATCGAGAACACGAGGTCGAGCAGGAGGATCTGGAAGATCGCTCCGGCAAGGCTCATCTGCAGCGTGCCGCCGACCATCGTGTCCTGATGATCCTGCGGGTCGACCGTGTGATGGATTTCCTTGGTCGCCTTCCAGACCAGGAACAGGCCGCCGGCGATCAGGATCAGGTCGCGCCAGGAAAAGCCGTGGCCGAGGGCGGTGAACACCGGCGTCGTCAATTGCACGATGATCGAGATCGTGGCGAGCAGGATCAGTCGCATGATCAGCGCCGCCGAAATGCCCAGCCGGCGGGCGCGGACGCGCTGCGCCTCCGGCAGCTTGTTGGTCAGGATCGAGATGAAGATCAGATTGTCGATGCCGAGCACAATCTCGAGCACCACCAGGGTCAAAAGCGCGACCCATGCGGTCGGATCGGAAACAAAATGAAAGTGCGGCGCCAGAAATTCGACAAGCTGCATGAAGGTCGTCCCCTCTACGATCTAGAGCAGTTTTCGCGGGTTTCGTCGCCAGTTAGGTATTGATCTCGCTTATATCAATGTCACGACCAGAAGGACGGAGCCGTCTCTTCCAGCCGCGGCCCGCGACGAAACGGCGCGATTTTTTCGGCAAGCCCGGTGCGGTCCGAAATATCGACGCCGACGCCGCAGAGCGTCGCGGGCCCTGAGGACGCCTCGAAACGGCCCTTCGGCACCTTGGAAAGGAACCGGTTCAGCGGCTCTTCCTTGTCCATGCCGAGCGAGGAATCATAATCGCCGCACATGCCGGCGTCTGAAATATAGGCGGTGCCGCCATTGAGGATCTGATGGTCGGCGGTCGGCTGATGCGTATGCGTGCCGACCACCAGGCTGGCGCGACCATCAACGAAATGCGCGAAGCACATCTTCTCCGAGGTCGCCTCGGCGTGGAAATCGATGATGGCCGCATCGGCCTGCTCGCCGAGCGGGCAGGCGGCAAGCTCACGCTCGCCGGCCTGGAAAGGGTCGTCGAGCTCGGGATGCATGAAGACGCGGCCCATGATGTTGGCGACCAGCACGCGCGCGCCATTGCGGGCGATGTAGACGCCCGAGCCGCGGCCCGGCGTGCCCCTCGGGAAATTGGAGGGACGCAGGAAGCGCTCCTCGCGCGGCGCAAAGATCAGCGCATCGCGCTGATCCCAGACGTGGTTGCCGGTGGTGACGACATCCGCGCCCGCCGCGAGCGTCTCGCGAAAGATCTCTTCGGTGATGCCGAAGCCGCCGGCCGCGTTCTCGCCATTGACGATAACGAAGTCCAGCTTGAAGTCGGAAATCAGTCCCGGCAGCTGTTCCCAGACTGCCGTGCGCCCTGTTTTGCCAACCATGTCGCCGAGGAAGAGAAGTCTCATGCGGCGCTGCGCGTACCGAGCGCCCGCGACACCGTATCCGGCTCCTTGGCGATGACCTGCAAATAGGCCTGTGCCGCCTGGTCCGGCTCTGTTCTGCCCTGCTCCCAGTCCCTGAGCGTGCCGAGCGGAATGCGATAGCGGACGGAAAATTCCTCCTGGGTAAGATGCAAGGCCCGGCGGATCACTTTGACACGGGCAACAGATGCCACTCCCGGCCGATCCGTGCTGAGCGGTGGATTGTCCTTATCCGCCAGGGCGCCAGCCTCCGCCTCCGCGTCGCTCATGCTGCGCAGACGTTCCCAATCGGATTCAGTCCCTGCGTGCTTGGTCATATGCTTTTTGCTCATGGCGCGTCGCCTTTCTGGCGGAGATCAGTCTTATTTGGTCGCCGCGTTCGGTGTAAACCACCGTCGGCACCAATCCATTGACGATTCCGATGCCAATGAAGCGCTCCTCTTCGTAATCCATGGAGCGATCCGAATAATGCAGAGCACCGATGTCGTCGAACAGGCGTTTGGCATCCGCAAATGCCACATCGTGCTTGGCAAGATTGCTCGTCGCCTTCTGGTCGTCCCATTCGAATTAAAGCATGCCAGCCTACTGGAATTCAGTAGTATTTGCCAGGTGGGCGCCCGCGTCAAGTCGTGAACCGGCGCAACCCGCTCTCGGTCAGTATTTCCGGAATGATGACGTCATGGTTCTCATCAGGCACCCGGTCGACTTGCTGGCAATCGAAGGCGATGCCGATCAGCCTCGGCGTGATGCCCTTGTCGGCCAGCCTGGCAATGGCGCGGTCGTAATAGCCGGCGCCGTAGCCGATACGGTGGCCGCGGCCGTCGAAGGCGGCGAGCGGCACCAGCATGAGCGTCGGGTCGAGCACTTCCGCCTCTTCATGCGGCCCGACCGTGCCGAATCCCATCTCGACCATCGGCGCGCCGCGCACCAGCTCGCGAAAGACGATCGTGGTCTTGTCGAGGATCGCCGGCAGGCAGAGCCTTGCGCCCTTCTCGCGCAGCGCGAACATCAGCGGCCGCACATCGACCTCGGAGCGCATCGGCCAGAAGCCGGAGACGACCCGACCGGGTTCAAAGTCGATTTTTTCCTTCGCGGTCTCGGCCATTTCGAGCGCGATCTCGACGCGCCAGAACTCGTCGAGCGCATCGCGGCGCGCCAGCGCCTCCTTGCGAAGCTGTTTTTTCAGGTCTTTGGAAGGTGACATGCGCCGACGCTAGAAAGGGTCAGATTTGGATGGAGATTTAGGAGCGACGCTTTCTAGCGCAATTCCAGCAAAGTGCGCCGCGGTTTTCCTGGAATGCGTCAAACAGAGAGAAGACGCTTGTCTCCCGAAAACAGGAGAGCGACGATCCACGCAACCGGTGGAGAGGTCGATCCCGGGTGCCTACAAAGTAGGTGGGCGCCGTGTGAGAAAACCCACGGGTCTTCCCAGGGACAGCTCCCTAAGGATCGATAAGGCCCCGGGGATAAGTTTCTCCTGCCGGGAAGCGCAGACCGCCGTCGACAAATATAGGCCGATGATTAGCCGTGCGCCAGAGAAACGGGTCACCATTTGCGCATAATTCGTCTTGCGGACCGTCCCGATGGGAAGCTGTCCGGCAACCGCCCTTGCGCGGCCCGTCCAGCCTCCTTACGGTCCGCCGCACGGACAGGAGAAAAGATGCGTTTCGAAGGCACTGCGGCCTATGTCGCCGACAAGGATCTGATGGTTGCGGTCAATGCCGCGATCGCGCTGGAGCGGCCCTTGCTGGTCAAGGGCGAGCCCGGCACCGGCAAGACCGAGCTTGCCCGCCAGGTGGCTTCGGCGCTCGGGCTGGAGTTCATCGAATGGAACGTCAAATCGACCACCAAGGCGCAACAGGGCCTCTACGAATATGACGCCGTCTCGCGGCTGCGCGACAGCCAACTCGGCGACGAGCGCTTCAACGACATCGCCAATTACATCAAGCGCGGCAAGCTGTGGGATGCCTTCGCTGCGCAGAAAAAAGTCGTGCTTTTGATCGACGAAATCGACAAGGCCGACATCGAATTCCCCAACGACCTCCTGCAGGAGCTCGATCGGATGGAGTTCTTCGTCTACGAGACCGGCGAGACGATCCGCGCCGAGTTCCGGCCCATCGTCATCATCACCTCGAACAATGAGAAGGAACTGCCGGACGCCTTCCTGCGCCGCTGCTTCTTCCACTATATCCGCTTCCCCGACATCGACACGCTGCACCGGATCGTCGAGGTGCATTACCCCGGCATCAAGCAGAATTTGGTGCGGGCGGCACTGAGCCAGTTCTACGAGATCCGCGATGTGCCGGGCCTGAAGAAGAAGCCGTCGACCTCCGAAGCGCTCGACTGGATCCGCCTGCTGGTCGCCGACGACATCGCGCCCGAGGACCTGCGCGCCGATCCCAAGAACATGCTGCCGAAGCTGCACGGCGCGCTGCTCAAGAACGAGCAGGACGTGCACCTGTTCGAGCGGCTGGCCTTCATGGCCAGACGGCAGCAATAGCGCTTTCCCCGTCCGTGGACCGTTGCCGGCAATCGGTCGCTGCCGCAGCTTCAGACCAAAGCACTGGAGGAGAAAAGATGTCCGAGATCGCCATTCGCCCGTTCGTGCAGTCCGACCACGCCGACTGGCGGCGCTTGTGGACTGCCTACCTCACCTTCTACGAGACCAAGCTGCCGGACGAGGTCTACGACGTCACCTGGAAGCGTTTGTTCACGGCAGGCGAATTCGAGCCGAAAGGTTTCATCGCCACGTTCGACGGCAAAGCGGTTGGGCTGACCCACTACCTCTACCATCGCTCCTGCTGGTCACTGGTCAACAACTGCTACCTGCAGGATCTGTTCGCCGATCCGGAGGTGCGCGGCAAAGGCGTGGGCGCGGCGCTGATCAAAGCGGTGCGGGACGAGGCCGGCAAGATCGGCGTCAAGAATGTCTACTGGATGACGCATGAGACCAACGCCACGGCGCGCCGGCTCTACGACCATGTGGCAAGGCGGACCGGATTCATCGAGTACGATTTGCTATAAGGGACTGATGTTCATCCCCTTCTTCCTAGAACTGAAGGCCGCGCGGGTTCCTGTTTCGCTCAGGGAATATCTGTCGCTGCTGGAGGGACTGGAAGCGGGGCTGGTCGACTATGACGTCGAGGCTTTCTACTACCTCGCGCGCTCGGCCCTGGTGAAGGATGAGCGTCATATCGATCGTTTCGACCAGGTCTTCGCGCATGTCTTCAAGGGTGTCGAGGCACTCGGCAGCCCCGATGCCGTCGATGTCGCCAACATCCCCGAGGAATGGCTGCGTCGTTTGGCGGAAAAGCATCTGACCGAGGAGGAAAAGAAGCTGGTCGAAGCGCTTGGCGGTTTCGAGAAGCTGATGGAGACCTTGAAGCAGCGCCTCCAGGAGCAAAAGGGGCGCCACCAGGGCGGCTCGAAATGGATCGGCACCGGCGGCACCTCGCCCTTCGGCGCCTATGGCTACAACCCCGAAGGGGTTCGCATCGGCCAGCATGAAAGCCGCCATCGCCGCGCGGTGAAGGTCTGGGACAAGCGCGAATTCCGGAACTTCGACGACACCGTCGAGCTCGGCACCCGCAACATCAAGGTGGCGCTGAAGCGGCTGCGCCGCTGGGTACGCGAGGGCGCCGAGGAAGAGTTCGACCTGCCCGGCACCATCCACGCCACCGCGGAGCACGGCTATCTCGACGTCAAGACGCGGCCCGAGCGGCGCAATGCCGTGAAGCTTCTGATGTTCTTCGACGTCGGCGGCTCGATGGATGACCATATACGCGGCGTCGAGGAACTGTTCTCGGCCGCGCGCGCCGAGTTCCGCCAGCTCGAGTATTTCTACTTCCACAATTGCCTTTACGAGCGCGTCTGGAAGGACAATCGCCGGCGCCTGGCCGAGACGATCCCGACCTTCGACCTCATTCACAAATACGGGCCGGACTATAAGGTGATCGTTGTCGGCGACGCCTCGATGAGCCCTTACGAGATCGCTCACCCCGGCGGCTCGGTCGAGCACTGGAATCCCGAGGCCGGAAGTGTGTGGCTGGCCCGCCTGCTGCAGCAATGGCCGAACGCGATATGGCTCAATCCCGAAGCTGAGAAGAACTGGCGCTACACGCACTCGATCCAGTTGATCGGCAACATCTTCGGTGGCCGCATGTTCCCGCTGACATTGGCAGGGCTTGAGGCAGCGACCAGGCAGTTGTCGCGCAAGCATTAGCTCGCTTTCGCTGGAAGCACCTGTAACAAGGGCCTATGTTTGGGCGAATATCCGTTGCAAGCAACAACGAGCCGCCAAGGCCGAGGAGATTTCATGGACACCCACGCCTATCCCGTCACCCGCACCGATGCCGAGTGGCGCGCCCGGCTGACGCCGGAGCAGTATTCCGTCATGCGCAACCATGGCACTGAGCGCCCCGGCAGCTGCGCCCTGCTCTACGAGAAGCGCGCCGGCACCTTCTATTGCGTCGGCTGCGACCAGCCGCTGTTCGAATCCAAGCTGAAGTTCGAGAGCGGCACCGGCTGGCCGAGCTTCAACGATCCGGTCCCGGGCTCGATCGAGACCACCGTCGACCGCAGCTACGGCATGGTCCGCACCGAATGCCATTGCGCCCGCTGCGGCAGCCATCTCGGCCATGTCTTCGAGGACGGCCCGCCGCCGACCGGCCTGCGCTACTGCATCAATGGCGTGGCGCTGCGCTTCGAGCCTGCGGTCTGATCTGGGCTTCCAGTCTTCGCAAAGGGCGGCCTCGGCCGCCCTTTTTCATGCTCCATCCGGCTCTACACAACGACCGTTGTGATCAGCCAGAGCGCGGAACCGAGCATCATCAGCTGCGCCTTGAACCCCCCGGCCTTCTCCGCGGTCCGCCAGACAGCGACCGTCAGGAAGATGGTGTAGGGAACGGGGAGGAAATGCACCACCAGCACCAGCCAGAGCGGCAGCTTCAACCCGAGCAGGACCAGCGCCAGCGCCGAGGAGGCGATGCTCAGAATGGTACCGACCAGCAGCATATCGCGCCAGAACAGCCGGTCGAGCGGAACCTGGCCTCTCCAGCGCGAACGGAAAAAATCCCTCATCGCCCGCGACCTATCGCTGCCCGAGAATTTCGGTCACGGCTTCTTCGAAGCGTGAGCATTCCCGCACCAGCCAGTCGCTCATGGCCGGCCAATTGTCCTCGGCGTAGCAGTTCACCCGCCACATCGAATTGATGCCGAGACCTTCGCAGCTCTGCTCGGGCCTGAGCTTCAGTCTGGCCTCGATCGCCGGCTGGAACGGCTTCAGCCGCGACCAGGACTCCGTGGCGCCGAACTTCTCATTGCGTCCGAAGAAGACGCCGACATGGTTCTGCGCCGGCGCGACATACATCGAAAGAACCAAAGCGAAATCCGGCAGCCCGCGCTGCCAGAACCATGGCCCGCGCCGAGCGAGCCTTTGCCTTTCTTGCGGGTGCCGTTCGGCGAACAGCGCCCAGAAGCCGCGATGGCGGAACTCCGAGGCGCGACGGCCGCCGAAGTCGAATTCGTTCATGGCCGGTCTCCGGCCATGAGGCTTACGCCATGCCGAGAGCGGCCTTGTAGAGATCGAGGATGGACTCCTCTTCCTGTCGCTCGGCCTGGTCCTTCTTGCGCAACCGCACGATGGTGCGGATCGCCTTGGTGTCAAAGCCGGTGCCCTTGGCTTCGGCATAGACATCCTTGATGTCGTCGGAGATCGTCTTCTTCTCTTCCTCGAGCCGCTCGATGCGCTCGATGATGGTGCGCAGCTGGCCGGCGGCTACAGTCTGGCTGGTCTCGGTGATTTCGTCGGCCATTTTTTCTCCGCGTCTTCTGGAGCAGTGGCGATTCCCGCCACGGCAAATTGGAGCGGGTTCACTGCCCGAGCGGGCGCGGCGGGTCAAGACACTTGTCGAGCACCTGTGGACGGCTGGGCACATCTAAAGGTGTGCCGAGATTCAGGTCAGGCCGAGTCGAAAACGATGGATTCCGAGAACCGGGGCCGAGCGTACTTAAGGACGTGAGCACCGGAAGCGCAGGAAGCCGGCGTTTGCAGGCCGGCCTCACCTGAATATCGGCACACCTTATTTGAATGCGATCAACAGATCCTTCGCGTCGATCTGATCGCCGGCCTTCACCAGCACCTCGGCGATCTCGCCGTCGCGTTCGGCGTGGAGCGCAGTTTCCATCTTCATCGCCTCGATCGAAAGCAGCACGTCGCCCGCCTTGACCGCCTGTCCGGGCGCGACGGCAAGCGCCGATACGACGCCGGGCATCGGCGCGCCGACATGTCCCTCATTGCCGGGCTCGGCCTTGCGGCGTGCCTTGGCCGCGGAAGCGCCATGCGCCCTGTCCGGCACCTTGACGCGGCGTGGCTGGCCGTTGAGCTCGAAGAACACGGTGACCATGCCCTTGTCGTCGACATCGCCGAACGCCTGGCAGCGCACCACCAGCGTCTTGCCCTTCTCGATGTCGAGGAAGATCTCGTCTTCCGGCTTCATGCCGTAGAAATAGGTCGGCGTCGGCAGCACGCTCACCGGCCCGTAGGTCTCCTGCGCGGCCGCGAAGTCGGTGAACACCTTCGGATACATCAGCCAGGAGGCGAATTCGTATTCGGACAGCTTTCGGTCGAGCTTGCCCTCAATGTCCTTGCGGCTCGCCTTGAGGTCGGCGGGCTTCAGCAGCGAGCCCGGCCGAACCGTGATCGGCTTCTCGCCCTTCAGCGCCTTCTTCTGCAGCGCAGCCGGCCAGCCGCCAGGCGACTGGCCGAGATCGCCGCGCAGCATCGACACGACCGAATCCGGGAAGGCGATGTCCTTGGCCGGGTTCTCGACATCGGCGACGGTGAGATCCTGGCTGACCATCATCAGCGCCATGTCGCCTACCACCTTGGACGAGGGCGTCACCTTGACGATGTCGCCGAACATCAGGTTGACGTCGTGATAGGCCTGCGCCACCTCATGCCAGCGCGTCTCGAGCCCGAGCGAGCGCGCCTGTTCCTTGAGGTTGGTGAACTGGCCGCCCGGCATCTCGTGCAGGTAGACCTCCGAGGCAGGTCCCTTGAGATCGCTCTCGAAGGCGGCGTACTGGTTGCGCACCGCTTCCCAGTAGAAGGAAATGCGGCGGATCCATTGCGGATCGAGACCGGGGTCGCGCTCGGTCCCCTTCAGCGCCTCGACGATCGAGCCGAGGCAGGGCTGCGAGGTGTTGCCGGAGAAGGAATCCATCGCCGCGTCGATAGCGTCGGCGCCGCTCTCCACCGCCGCCAGCACCGTCGCCGCCGACAGCCCTGACGTGTCGTGCGTGTGGAAATGGATCGGCAGGTCGGTCGCCTCGCGCAGCGCCTTGAACAGCACGCGCGCCGCGGCCGGCTTCAACAGGCCGGCCATGTCCTTGACGGCGATGATATGCGCGCCGGCCGCCTCCAGCTCCTTGGCCAGCCCGACATAGTATTTCAAATCGTACTTCGCCCGCGCCGGATCGAGGATGTCCCCGGTGTAGCACATCGCCGCCTCGACCAGCTTGCCCTCGGCGCCGACCGCGTCCATGGCGACGCGCATGTTCTCGACCCAGTTAAGGCAGTCGAAGACGCGGAACAGATCGACACCGCCGGCTGCCGCTTGGTGGACGAAATGCTGGACGACATTGTCGGGATAATTGGTGTAGCCGACGCCGTTGGCGCCGCGCAAAAGCATCTGCAGCAGAAGGTTGGGCGCCGCCTCGCGCACTTTGCTCAGCCGCTCCCACGGATCCTCGGTGAGGAAGCGCATGGCGACGTCGAACGTCGCGCCGCCCCAGCATTCCAGCGAGAGCAATTGCGGCAGCGCCCGCGCATAGGTGCCGGCGATGCCGGCGATGTCATAGGTGCGCATGCGCGTGGCGAGCAGCGACTGGTGGCCGTCGCGCATCGTCGTGTCGGTGACCAGCACCTGTCGCTCCCCGCGCATCCAGGCCGCGAATTTCTCGGGACCGAGCGCGTCGAGCCTCTGCTTGCTGCCGTCCGGAACATGCCCGTTGAGATAGGGAACGACGGGAGCGGCCGCATTCGCCTTCGGCGTCGGCCGTCCGCGCGTCTCGGGATGGCCGTTGACGCTGACATCGGCCAGGTAATTGAGCAGCTTGGTGGCGCGGTCCTGCCGCTTCACCTGCTCGAACAGTTCCGGCGTCGTGTCGATGAACCTGGTCGTGTAGGAATTGTCGGCAAAGCGCGGGTGGTTGATGATCGCTTCGAGGAAGGTGAGGTTGGTCGCGACGCCGCGGATGCGGAACTCGCGCAGCGCCCGGTTCATGCGCGAGATCGCCTCGCCGGGCGTCGGCGCCCAGGCCGTCACCTTTTCGAGCAGCGGATCGTAGAAGCGGGTGATGACCGCGCCCGAATAGGCGGTGCCGCCGTCGAGCCGGATGCCGAAGCCCGCCGCCTCGCGATAGGCGGTGATGCGGCCGTAGTCCGGGATGAAATTGTGCTCCGGATCCTCGGTGGTGATGCGGCACTGCAGCGCGTGGCCGTTCAGCCTGATGTCCTTCTGCGCCGGCACGCCCGATTGCTTCGTGCCGATGGCGAAGCCATCGAGGATGTGGATCTGCGCCTTGACGATGTCGATGCCGGTCACTTGCTCGGTGACGGTGTGCTCGACCTGGATGCGCGGATTGACCTCGATGAAATAGAACTTGCCGGTGTCGGCGTCCTGCAGAAACTCGACCGTGCCGGCGCCGATATAGCTGGTCTCGCGCGCGATCTTCAGCGCATAGCCGCAAAGCTCCTGGCGCAGTTCCTCGCTGAGATAGGGGGCCGGCGCACGCTCCACGACCTTCTGGTTGCGGCGCTGGATCGAGCAGTCGCGCTCGAACAGATGCACGGCATTGCCATGCGTGTCGCCCAGCACCTGCACCTCGACATGGCGGGCGCGCTCGATCAGCTTTTCGAGATAGACCTCGTCCTTGCCGAAGGCGGCTTTGGCCTCGCGCTTGCCTTCCATCACCTCGCGCGCGAGGTCGGCCTCGGCGCGGATGGCGCGCATGCCGCGGCCGCCGCCGCCCCACGAGGCCTTGAGCATCACCGGATAGCCTATTTGCGCGGCGAGCTTCTTGACCTCGTCCATGTCGTCCGGCAGCGGATCGGTTGCCGGAACGACCGGGACGCCGACTTCAATCGCCAGGTTGCGCGCGGCGACCTTGTTGCCGAGCCGGCGCATCGTTTCCGGCTTCGGGCCGATGAAGGTGACGCCGGCCTCGGCGCAGGCCTCGGCGAATTCCGGGCTTTCCGACAGCAGGCCGTAGCCGGGATGGATGGCGTCGGCGCCCGACAGCCTGGCGACCCGGATCACCTCCTCGAT
This sequence comes from Mesorhizobium sp. B2-8-9, assembly GCF_006439475.1. Taxonomy (NCBI): domain Bacteria; kingdom Pseudomonadati; phylum Pseudomonadota; class Alphaproteobacteria; order Hyphomicrobiales; family Phyllobacteriaceae; genus Mesorhizobium; species Mesorhizobium sp. B2-8-9. The sequence goes on from NZ_VFTQ01000007.1 coordinate 135,287, forward strand.
CGACAGATAGCTCTCGATCGGACCCATGTCCTTGGCCAGATGCGGTCCGCGGCCGACCTGATAGCTCTCGTCGGCTTTGAAGCGATGCAGCGAATATTTGTCCTCCTCTGCCCAGATCGCCACGGTTTTGAGGCCGAGCTCGTTGGCCGCGCGGAACACGCGGATGGCGATTTCGGACCGGTTGGCGACGAGGATCTTCGTGATGGCCAAGGAGTAAGCTCCAGCAGCGGAAGGGAGATGAACCGGCGCAATGATTAACGTGAAAATGCTGCAGCGCAAACAAATTTGCGCGACAGCTAAAACGATTTAAGTCGCCTGTTTGCGCCAAATCGTCATTGCTGTTCTTCGAACACGGTGGACGGGTATTGCCCGAGGCACGGCGCGGAGCTTCCGGTTGGCCTCGCCCGCAAACGAAAATGCCCGGCGCGAGCGCCGGGCATCCCCGAAAAGTCGGCTTGAGTTTGCCGGCTTATTTCTCGAAGTAGCTGTACTTGCCGTCGTCGCCCTTCTTCCATTCATAGATGACATAGTCAGGACGGGTGATGTCGCCCTTGCTGTCGTAGCCGATGTCACCGATGGCGGTCTTCCAGGTGTTGGCCCTGATCGTCTCCGCAACCTTCTGCGCGTCGTCGGCCGAGCCGGTCTTGGCGATCGCCTGGGCGATGATCTGCACCGCGGCATAGGAGTAGAGCGTGTAAGCTTCCGGCTCGAAGCCGTTGGCGCGGAACTTCTCGACCACTTCCTTGGCGGCCGGATTCTTGCGCGGATCCGGAGCGAAGGTATTGAGCGTGCCGGCAACGGCGTCGCCCGCGATCGAGGCCAGTTCGTTGGAGACGATGCCGTCGCCCGAGAACAGCGGCGCCTTCAGGCCCTGATCGGCCGACTGACGGATGATCAGGCCGGCTTCGGTGTGCAGGCCGCCCCAGTAGATGAGCGTGACGCCGTTTTCCTTCATCTTGGCGATGAGGGCCGAGAAGTCCTTGTCGCCGACATTCACGCCTTCGTACAACACTTCCGTGATGCCGTTGGCGTTGAGGTTCTTCTTGGTCTCGTCGGCGAGGCCCTGACCATAAGGCGTCTTGTCGTGGATGATGGCGATCTTGGCATCCTTGAAGTTCTTGGCGATGTAGTCGCCGGCCACCTTGCCCTGCTGGTCGTCACGACCGCAGGTGCGGAAGGTGTTCCACATGCCGCGCTCGGTGAACTTCGGGTTGGTCGCGGCCGGCGTGATCTCGAGCATGCCGTTTTCCTGGTAGACTTCCGAGGCTGGGATCGACACACCGGAGTTGAAGTGGCCGTCGACGAACTTGACGCCGTCGGCGACGAACTTGTTGGCGACCGAGATGCCCTGCTTGGGATCGGAGACGTCGTCACCGATCTCGAGCTTGAGCTGCTGGCCGAGGATGCCGCCCGCCGCGTTGATGTCGGCGACCGCCTGTTCCGCGCCCTTCTGCAACTGCGCGCCGAAGGCGGCGTTCGGGCCGGTGATCGGACCGGCGACGCCGATCAGGATGTCGGCCCACGCGCTGCCGCTGAACGCGACGAACGCGGTCAGCGCCACGGCGGACAAAAGTGATTTTTTCATTGAAACGCTCCCATTTACGGAGTGGGCGTGGATGATACTTTCATGCGATGCCCACCCTTATCGCAGAAAGCATAGAATGCCGATTTTCAGGCACTTGTCACGCCGATTCATCCCCGAAACGGCGTAATGGTGAACGTCAACCTTTCGGTTTCCAGCTTAACAAGGAAGCTCTTTCATAGAGCCAGTTATACTGCGTGACCATTTGGTTGGTGCGCGTGTATTGATAGCCGAGGAAGCCCAGTATCATCAGGACGATGGTGTCGACGATATAGTAATGCAGCGAGAACATCGTGCCGCCGAACAAGGCGTGATGGATGAACCTGACGCCGATACCGAGTCCGAGCAGGAAGAAAAACAGCCGCAGATACGTGCTCCAGGTCTGAGCCGCCGCTTTGCCTGTCATCCATGCCGCCCCGCCGCCAAGCAGGCCTGTGACGAATAGAAACTGCCAGATCGAGGCTTCTTCGTAGATAATGCCCTGCATGATTGATGTCCCCAGATCTTAGCATGATCCCGAAAAGTTGCAGACTTTTCGGAGAAGATTATGCTTCAAGAACAAAACTTTAGAGCGAGACGGCGATCCTGGGAAAGTCATCGCGCTCTAATGATGTCCGCCTTCGAGATAGGCGGCGCGCACTTCCGGATTGGCGAGCAATTCCTTGCCGGTGCCGCTCATCGTCACATTGCCGTTGACCATGACATAACCGCGCGTGGCGAGCTTGAGCGCGCCGAAGGCGTTCTGCTCGACCAGGAACACGGTCAGCCCCTGCGTCTTGTTGAGCTCGCGGATGGCGTCGAAGATCTGCTTGACGATCAGCGGAGCGAGGCCCAGCGAGGGCTCGTCCAGCAACAAAAGCTTCGGCCGCGCCATCAGCGCGCGCCCGATCGACAGCATCTGCTGCTCGCCGCCCGACAGCGTGCCGCCGCGCTGGGCGATGCGCTCTTTCAGCCGCGGGAACAGCGTGAACACCCTCTCGACGTCCTCGTCATAATGCTTGAGGTTGTCGAGGCTGGCGCCCATCTGCAGATTTTCCATCACCGTCATGCGCGGAAAGATGCGTCTGCCTTCCGGGGATTGCGCGATGCGCATGCGTGCGATCTCATGCGTCGGCATCTTGGTGATGTCGGTGCCGGCGAAGGTGATGGTGCCGGTGCGGGCGCGCGGCGCGCCGAAGATGGTCATCATCAGCGTCGACTTGCCGGCGCCGTTGGCACCGATCAGCGCCACGATCTCACCCTGGTTGACGCTGACATCGACGCCGTTCAGCGCCCGGATGTTGCCGTAGTAAGTCTCGACACCCTTGATGTCGAGCAGCGCTGTGCCGGCCATTATTTACGCCCTCCACGCGTCGCGGGCTTGGCCGCTGCTTCCTTCGCCAGCGTCTTCGCCTGGCCGATCCAGTCTTCGCGGGCAATGCGCCCGTCAAAGGCGAGATAGGCTTCCGCCGCCTCGATGTCGGCCTTCTTCCAGGCCGCTATCTGGTCGAAATGGAAGATGCCGTGCTCGTTGAGCTTGCGCTCGTTGACCGGGCCGATGCCTTTGATGCGGATCAGGCTGTCCGCCTTGCCGCCGCGCGGCGCGTCGAGGCGATTGGAGATGCCGCCGGCTTTCGCCGGCGCCTTGCCGGGCGCCTTCTTTGCAGGGGCTTTCGCCGTCGGCTTGCCTTTCGCGGCGGCCGACTTTGTCGCTGGCGGTGGAACCGGTTTGCTGGCTATCGATGCGGCGCGCGCGTCGACTTGCGCCGCCTTCGAGGCGCCCTTCGACACCGTGACCCGCTCGCCCTCGTTCCCATGTTCGACCGAATCGGAAACCGGCCCCGCCATCATCGAGGCGGAATTTCCCGGCCCATGCGCGGAATCGGGGCCGGTATCGAGCTGCTCGATCACGTCCTCATCGCCGACCTCGGTCAGCACCGTCTCGACCTCCTCGTCGTCGACGCCGAGATAGGCAGCGATGACGCGCGGATCGGTGCGGACGGACGCCGGATTGCCGTCGGAGATCTTGCGGCCGTATTCGAGCACGACGACATGGTCGGAGATCTGCATCACCACCGACATGTCGTGCTCGATGAGCAGGATCGACGTGCCGGTGCTCTTGATGCCCATCAACAACTCGTTGAGCGCCGCAGATTCCTTCGGATTGAGGCCGGCGGCCGGTTCGTCGAGGCACAGAAGCTCCGGCCCCGTGCACATGGCGCGCGCGATTTCCAGGCGCCGCTGCGCCCCATAAGGCAGGTCGCCGGCCGGATCGTCGGCGCGATCGACAAGATCGGCCTTCTCCAGCCAGTGCCTGGCGAGGTCGATCGACTCGGCCGAGGCCTGGCGATAGCTCGGAAAGCCGAACAGGCCGAGGAGAGTATAGCCCGAAGCCTTCATCAGCTTGTTGTGCTGCGCGACCAGTAGGTTCTCCAGCAGCGTCATGCCCGAGAACAGGCGGATGTTCTGGAAGGTGCGCGCCACCTTGGCTCGCGCCGGGATCTCGTGGTTGGGCAGGCGCTCGAGCAGATAGGTCGAGCCGTCCCCCCGGTTCAGCGTGATCATGCCTTCAGACGGCTTGTAGAAGCCGGTGATGCAGTTAAACACCGTGGTCTTGCCGGCGCCGTTCGGGCCGATCAGCGCGGTGATCTCGCCGCGCCTGGCCTGGAACGACAGGTCGCCGATGGCGACCAGGCCGCCGAACTTCATCGACAAATGCTCGACCTGCAGGATGAAGTCGTTCGAGGAAGGGGTCGCGTTCATCAGCCGTGCCCCTCCTTGGTGAAGGAGCTTGAAACCGCTCTTCGCTCCTTCAGGAAGGCCGTCGGCTCGCGGCTGCCGACGAAGCCGCGCGGCTTCCACAGCATGACGATGACCATGGCCATGCCGAAAAGCAGCATGCGGTAGAGTTCAGGCGTGAAATCGGGACCGAAGACCCGCTTCAGGAAGTCGAGCTCCCGCAACGCTTCCGTGCCGCCGATCATCACCAGCGCCGCTACGGCGATGCCGACCAGCGAACCCATCCCGCCGAGCACGACGATGGCGAGGACAATCGCCGATTCCAGGAAGACGAAGGATTCGGGGCTGACGAAACCTTGCCGTGCGGCGAAGAATGAGCCGGCGAAGCCGCCGAACATGGCGCCGGTGGCGAACGCCGTCAGTTTGGTGGTGGTGGTGTTGATGCCGAGCGAGCGACAGGCGATCTCGTCCTCGCGCAGCGCTTCCCACGCCCTGCCGACCGGCAACCGCCGCAGCCTGATGGTAACGAAGGCGGTCAAAAGACAGAGTCCGAGGATCAGATAGTAAAGGAAGATCTTGTAATAGGCGCTCGATGTGGCGATGTGCAGCACCTTGGCGATGTAGTTCGGGTCCGAGACGTTGAACGACATCAGGCCGAAGAAGGAGACCTTTGGGATGCCGGAAATGCCGGCCGAACCGTTTGTCACCTCGCGCCAGTTGATCAGGACGAGGCGAATGATCTCGCCAAAGGCAAGGGTGACGATCGCCAGATAGTCGCCGCGCAGCCGCAGCACCGGGAAGCCGAGCATGACGCCCCAGAAGGCGGCCATGCAGCCGGCGGCCGGCAGCAGGATCCAGAAGGACAGGCCGAAATGCGTGCCGAGCAACGCGTAGGCATACGCGCCGACGGCATAGAAGGCGACGTAGCCGAGATCGAGCAGGCCGGCGAGGCCGATGACGATGTTCAGCCCCCAGGCCAGCATCACATAGATCAGGATCTGGATGCCGAAATTGTCGACCCACTTCAAAGAGCCCTGAAACCCTCCCGCTATCGATCCTGTTACCAGCGCAAGCACCAGCACGACGATGATCGGATAGAGCGCCAGCGCGCTGATGCCCAACGCCGAGAAGTGGGCGTGGATGAAGGCCCGGAAATAATACATTACCCAGGCGACGGCATAAATGATCGCCAACGCCCGCACAAAGCGTGCGTAGCCGGCAAGGTCGGGTCCGAGCAGCCCGTCAAGCGAGCCGGCCAGCACGAACAGCAGGGCTGCGACAACGACCGCGGCTACGAAATAAGGCATCCTGAAGAAGCGTGCCGCCATGGTGTCGGGCAGCAGGCCTGTGTCGATGTCGGCGATCTTCAGGCTGGCCACGAAGGGCTGGCCATAGGCGACATACAGGAAGCGGCCCCCGGCGGTGGCGATGACCACCAGGGCGAGCAGGCCCCAGCGCTGCACCAGAATCAGTTCGTTGGAGATATTCTGGTCGGTCCTGAGACCGATAAACAGCACGAACAGGCCGAGCGCGATGGCGCCTGCATAGAGCGCTTCGCGAAAAGCGCGCTGGACTGGAGTGGCGACGGTGTCGCGCTCCGAAGACACGGTAACGGCCATGAGGATCAGACCTTTTCGACTTCAGGCCGGCCGAGGATGCCGGAGGGCAGGAAGATGAGCACGATCGCCAGGATCGAGAAAGCGGCGACGTCCTTGTAGTCGATCGAGAAATAAGCCGACCACATGCTCTCGATGAAGCCGATGAGCAATCCTCCGAGCACCGCGCCAGGCAGCGAGCCGATGCCGCCAAGCACGGCCGCCGTGAAGGCTTTCACGCCCGGCACGAAGCCGTCCGAGAACACCACGACGCCGTAATACATCAGGAACAGCGTGCCGGCGACCGCGGCAAGGGCCGCGCCCATGATGAAGGTGATGGAGATGGTGCGGTCGACGTCGATGCCCAGCAGCGCGGCCATCTTGCGGTCCTGTTCGCAGGCGCGCTGCGCCCGCCCGAGCGCCGTTCTGTTGACGAGATACCAGAAGATCGCCAGCAGTATGACGGTGACGATCACGATGAGGATCTGCTTCAGTGAAACGCTCACGCCATCAACAGTGTAGACTTGGCTGACCAGCGGCGGAATCGGCTTGTTGCGCGGCCCTTGCGTGACCTGGACGAAGTTGGACAGCGCGATCGACATGCCGATGGCGGTGATCAGCGGCGCCAGGCGGAACGAGCCGCGCAGCGGCCGGTAGGCTACCTTCTCGATCGTCCAGTTGTAGAGGCTGGTGAGAAGCATCGCCACGATCATCATGATCAGGAGCGCCACCACGACCGGCACCGAATAGAACAGCGCGCCAAGGATCAGGAAGACGATGAGCGCCGTGAAGGCGCCGACCATGAAGATGTCGCCATGGGCGAAATTGATCATGCCGATAATGCCGTAGACCATCGTGTAGCCGATCGCGATCAGCCCATAGATCGATCCCAGCGTCAGCCCATTGATAAGCTGCTGGACGAAATACTGCATATTTATGCGGCTCCCCTGGAATGTCGCCTTTCAGGACGCATTCCTTTTCGTATTGCCCCTAGTCGTAAAGTTTCGAGCCCGGATTGCAACGTGATTTTTCAATCGCTCCGCGTGGTTTGGAAGCACGCCGTCCGATTGCCCGTTTTTCGCGCCCGACCCCTGGACTATCGCGGACCCTATCATTGGCATAACGCAATGTCTTTGACGATTCGACCTTATGACGAGCTTCGTGTCGAAGAAATTGGCGTCAAAACAAGTTGATGAGAAGAATCCTTGCAACGATCGGGCTGGGTCGTTTCGGATCGCCACACATTCCGCAAGGTCAGGATTCCGTCGCGTGTGACGGCCATGTGACGGCGAGGCGACACCGTTTGACATCCGCGCCGGGCTCAGTTCCAGATCGTCGACCACAGGAAGGGCGGCACATCATCGAGCGCCGGGAAAACCGCGTTCGGGGTGTAGTCGGGCAGCGGTTTGCGGCCGGTTCCCCTGTCGATCCAGATGCAGCGGAAGCCGAGGTCGCGAGCGGCGGCGAGATCGAGATGCGGACTGGCACAAATATGCACGACATCGCCCCGACCGACGCCAAGCGCATTGTGCGCAAAATCGAAGATCTGCCGCGCGGGCTTGTAGGCGCCGGCCTGCTGCGCGGTGACGACGCGGTCTATATGCCCGCCGAGTTGGGCGACATTGCCGGCGATGATGTCATCGTCGGTGTTTGAAATGATGCAAAGCTTGAAACCCTGGGCCTTCAGCGCGCCGAGCGCGGGGACGACCTCGGGGAATGGCGGCATTCGGGAGATGCTCCCGGTCAGCACCTCGATGTCGTCCGGCGAACGGGCGAGCTTCAACTCCTCCATCGCCAGCCCAAGCCCCTCGCCGGCCACGCTGCGGAAGGATTTGTGAGGCCGCGCGGTCTCGAGCGCGTGCTCGTGCTTGTCGTAGACGCGGATCAGCGTCTGGGGTTCGATATTGGAGGCTGGGTGATTGGCGAGGATCGTGTTGACGGCGGCAAGCAGACCTTCATCCCACTGGATGAGGGTGCCGTAGCAATCGAAGGTCAGCCATTCGGGTTTTGGGCCGGAAAGCATCGATTATCCTTTCTTGACGATCTGATGGAAGGGACCGCTGAACGGGTCGCCTCGCATTGTTTCAGAACCCTGGCATGACCACTCTCGGACGTCAGGCCGATTGGCTGTTGCCGACAATTTGGGCGAGCCCGATACCGGCTTCGACCGGCTGAGGCCGCGAGGCTTATGTGACGATGAATCCATGCGCGAACGGATCGCGGTCGTCGATGAAGATGGTGTTCAGGCCCGTCATCCGTGCCCAACCGCCGATCGAGGGGATGATCGCCGGCTTGCCCGCCACGCTGACCTCTTTTTCGACCTTGCCCTTGAACAGCGAGCCGATGATCGATTCATGCACGAAACTGTCGCCGGCCTTGAGCTTACCTTTGGCATGGAGCTGCGCCATGCGGGCCGAGGTGCCCGTGCCGCAAGGCGAGCGGTCGATCGCCTTGTCGCCGTAGAAGACCGCGTTGCGCGCATCGGCCTCGGCATGTTTCGGCTTGCCCGTCCACAGCATATGCGACAGCCGGTTGATGCCGGGGTTCTCCGGATGCACGAAGGAGTATTTCTCGTTGAGGCGCTGGCGCATAACCGGACTCCAGGCGATGAGGTCGCCCGCCGAGTAATCGGCCATGTCCCGGTAATTCTTCTGCGGCTCGACGATGGCGTAGAAATTGCCGCCATAGGCGATGTCGACGCTGATCTCCCCGAGCACCGGGCATTCGACGGTCAAGCCTTCGGCATAGAGGAAGGACGGCACGTTGGTGATGCGCACCTCCTCGACATATTCGCCGACCTGTTTGTATTCGGCGATGACAAGGCCGGCCGGCGTGTCGAGCCTCAAGACGCCCGGCGTCTTCGGCTTCACCAACCCGTGCTCGATCGCCATGGTGACGGTGCCGATCGTGCCATGCCCGCACATCGGCAGGCAGCCCGAGGTCTCGATGAACAGGATGGCGATATCGCAGTCCTCGCGCGTCGGCGGATAGAGGATCGAGCCCGACATCACGTCATGGCCGCGCGGCTCGAACATCAGTCCGGTGCGGATCCAGTCATATTCGGCGAGGAAATGCGCCCGCCGCTCCATCATCGTCGCACCCTCGAGCAACGGCCCGCCGCCGGCGACCAGGCGCACCGGATTGCCGCAGGTGTGGCCGTCGATGCAGAAGAAGGATTTTTTGGCCATGATGGACTCTTTTCAGAAACGCTGCGGACCGAAGGGCGTTAGATCGAGCGGCGGAGTCTGCCCGAGAATGAGATCGCGGATCAAGCGGCCGGTCGCCGCCGACTGAGTGAGGCCGAGATGACCGTGGCCGAAGGCATAATAGACGTTCGGCGCGCGCGCCGTGCCGATGACCGGCAATGAATCCGGCAGCGACGGACGATAGCCCATCCACTCGCGGCCGCCGGACGGGTCGAGCCCGGGCAGGAAGCGCTTCGCCTTCTCCAGCATCGCCTTCGAGCGAGCGAAATTCGGCGGCCGCTCGATGCCGCCGAGCTCGACGGCGCCGCCGACGCGCAAGCCGGTCTCGAGCGGCGTGATGACGAAGCCATGGCCGGAAAAGATCAGCTGCCGTTTCACGTCGAAGGCGGACACCGGCAGCGTCGTGTTGTAGCCGCGCTCGGTTTCAAGCGGGATGCGGTCGCCGATATCCCTTGCCAGGAGATGAGACCAGGCGCCCGCGGCGATCAGAAGCGTCTTTGCCGCGCGCCTGCTGCCGTCTGCCAGAACGATCGTGGGGCCCTTTGCATCCTCTTCTATGCGCGCGACCCGCGCATGCTCGAAACGGGCGCCGCGTTTTTCCGCATAGGCCCAGACCGCCTTGCCGAGCAGCTTCGGGTCGGCGACCGTCTTCCAGCCCGGCACGAAGGTGCCCTTGACGAAGCGCGGCGAAAGACCTGGCTGCAGCGCCGCCATCTCTTCGCCCTCGACATGGCGAAAGCCGATGCCGAAACGCTCGCGTTCGGCCCAGCCGGGCAGCGAGGCGCGGAACTCCGCCTCGCTCTCATAGAATTCCAGCGACCCATCCTCGCGCAGCATCGGCCGCGTGCCGGAGCGGTCGAGCAGCCCCATCCATTCGGCTTCGGCGAGCTTCATCATGCCCGCCTGCGTGGCGAGGCTCGTCTCGTAGTGCTTCGCCGCGCCCGCCCGCCAGAAGCGGATCAGCCAGGGCAGAAGTTTCGGCAGATAAGCCGGTGGGATAGTCAAAGGTCCGATCGGATCGGCGAGCCATTTCGGCAATTGCCGGATCATGCCTTTATGCGCCAGCGGCAGCACGTCGGAGAAGGCGAAGGCGGCGGCATTGCCGGAGCTCGTCTCCTCGCAGATGCCGGTGCGGTCGAAGACGGTGACGCTGCGCCCCGCTTCGGAGAGCAGGGTCGCAGCGCAGATGCCGATGATGCCGCCGCCAATGATGGCGATGTCGTCCGCTTCTCCCCGTGCACCGGCAGAAGATGCCCCAGTGGCTGAGCGCCGCTCCTGTTCCCAGGATTTGGAATTTCCTTGCACGTCAGGGCTGTCCCTTATTCGGCCGCCGCCAAGCTGTCCATCGATCGAGGAGACGTCTGCAGCGGCGGCAGCTTCGGCCGCACCGCCAGCGCATCCCGGACGATCTTTTCGACCGCCTTGCGGCGTTCACCCGACAGCGGCTGGCGCGGCATGCGCACGCGATCATTGGTACCGATCGCCAGCACTTCGGCAAGCTTGATGTTTTGGACCAGATAGGTCGAGACATCGAGGTCGAGCAAGGGCCGGAACCAGCGGTAGATCGCCAACGCCTCGTCGCGTCGGCCCTGTTGCATCAACTGGTAGATCGCGACCGTCTCGCGCGGGAAGGCGGTGACGAGGCCGGCGACCCAGCCGATGGCGCCGACCGACAGCGCCTCGAAGGCAAGGTTGTCGACGCCGGTGAAGAGGTCGTAGCGGTCGCCGAACCGATTGATGATCTCGGTCGATCGGCGGATGTCGTCGGAGGATTCCTTGATGGCGACGAAACGCTTGTCCGACGCCAGCTCCTCCATCAGGTCGACGGTGACGTCGACGCGATAGGCGAGCCTGTTGGAATAGATCATCACCGGCAGGTCGCCTGCTTCGGCGACGGCGCGAAGGGCGGCGACCGTCTCTTGCGGGTCGGTGTGATAGATCGGGCTCGGCACCACCATCAGGCCGTCGGCGCCTTCCTTGGCGGCGCGTTTGGCGATAGCAGCCGCCTCACGCGTGCCGGGCTCGTTGACGGTCAAGAGCACCGGCTTCTTGCCGGCAACCTTCTGCGCCGTCTTCAGCACCTCGATCTTCTCGTCAGGCGACAGCATGGGTCCCTCGCCGAGCGAGCCGCACACGATGATGCCGTCGCAGCCGGCCTCCATCTGCAGCCCGTAGCAGCGCTCCATCTCGGCATGGTCGAGACGGTCGTCGGCGGTGAATTTGGTCGTGACGGCGGGGAAAACTCCGGCCCACATGGCTACTTCTCCTCTGATATATCACTCGTATATCTATTAAGAATTAGCCTGTCAACGCTGAATCACTTATGATATATGAAAAATATATCAGGAGCCCGCCATTGATCTCCCCGCTGATATCCGTCGAGGCGAACGCGACCTTCGAGCCGGCGGCGACCAAGGCCTATCGCGCGCTTGAGCATATGATCGTCACGCTCGAGCTGGCGCCGTCGGGCTTCGTCACCGAAGGCGCGCTGATCGAGCGGCTGGGTCTCGGACGCACCCCCGTGCGCGAGGCTATCCAGCGGCTCGCCTGGGAAGGGCTTCTCGACATCAGACCCCGCGCCGGCATCGCGGTCGCGCCGCTTCACGCCGGCGACTGGCTGCGGGTGCTGGATGCGCGGCGCGGCATCGAGGTGGTGCTCGCCCGCTCGGCCGCCCGCTTCGTCACCCGCGAGGCCGCCGACCTGTTCCATGAAGCGGCCCTGGCCATGCAGAAGGCGGTGATCTCGAGCAATGTGCTTGCCTTCATCCAGGCCGACAAGGCGCTCGACGAAGCGCTGGCCATCGCCGCCGACAACCCCTTCGCGGCGCGTGTGGCAGGCCCCTTGCAGACCCACAGCCGCCGCTTCTGGTATCGCTACAAGGCCGATACCGGTCTCGCCGAATCGGCCGAGCACCACGTGGCGCTGATCCGTTCCATCCTCGACGGCGACGAGGAAGCCGCCGCCAAGGACGCCAAGAAGCTGATAGCGCTGCTGCGCGGTCATGCCGAGGTGGCCGCCACGCGCTGAGCAGGACCAGCGCCTGCTCGAGGCGCTTCAGCCACCCGGCTGCCCGACCGCGGTGGCCAGTGTGTCTTCCCACCCCTCGCCGGCGGCCAGAATGCAGCTCTGGCCTTTGACGTCGGTCATCAGGATGGTCCAGGTTCCGCCGGCCGAGACAAACACCTCGAAGATGGCGACCTGTCCGGCCACGCCATAGCCCAGCCGCTTCTCCTCGAATGCCTCCGCCAGCCTCGCGACCAGATAGTCATGGCCGCCGCAGATGACTTGCGCCCGCGCCGGAACTGCCGGCAGCGCCATCATGGCGCCAACGGCCGCAAGCTTGACCCATTGAAACGAAAATTCGCGTGCCATGGGGCACCTCCTTTGCCGTCGCATTCCGGCAAAGGGAGGCACATTCGGCCGCCTCGGTGTGCCGGAAGGCTCCAGGCCGGATTGGACGTCTTCATCGCGTCACTCCTTCTGGCTTCCGGTCTGTCGTCGGGAGATCATGACTCCCTGGATTCGATATGGTGAAGCTCCGCTCCGTAGACAAGCGGCGCCGCGGAGAGCGCCTTGCTTGGCGCCACTTGACGCCCGACCGTGGGAGCCGTTGTGGCGCGCACCCCGGCTCCCTGCCGGTTTCAGGCGCCCGGCATCGCCGCGGTGATCGTCGGGCTGTCCCAGCCCTCGCCGACGGAAAGCACGCAGCTCTGGCCTTTGGTATCGGAGGCGAGCACCGTCCAGCTTCCCTGGTCGGAAACGAATATCTCGAGCACGACGTTCGGATTGATCAGGCCGCGCCCAGCCTCGGTTTCGTGGAACTTGTCGCCCAGCGCCTTGATGATGTCGGCGCGCGCCGCGCATTGCGCCGCCGCGCTCGCCGGCGCGGCTCCAACGGTCATCGCCGTCGCCGCCAATATTGCCGCCACAACAAATCGTGTCATCTGACACCTCCTCGCGCCAGACGAGAACCCCGGCTTGAACCGGCGCTGCTTGGTTGCCTGCACGCATGGCAGGAATAAAGCCTAAGGCAGATGGTGGTCTGTTGGTTCCATCACACGGCGATGGAATTATTAGAATATGCGGACGCACGCATGACGCGATGCGCCGGAATTCATGCGCCTGAAGTTGTGCTTCGCCTTCGTCCATAAAAAGAAAGCGCGGCTTGCGCCGCGCCTTCTCAATGTTGGTTGGACGACCGTTCGGGCTAGTTCATCGTCGGGATGACAAACTCGGCGCCGTCCTTAATGCCCGACGGCCAGCGCGAGGTGACCGTCTTGGTCTTGGTGTAGAAGCGGAACGCGTCCGGGCCGTGCTGGTTGAGATCGCCGAAGGATGACGCCTTCCAGCCGCCGAACGTGTAATAGGCGATCGGAACCGGGATCGGCACGTTGACGCCGACCATGCCGACCTGAACGCGGCTGGCGAAGTCACGCGCGGCGTCGCCGTCGCGGGTGAAGATGGCGACGCCGTTGCCCATCTCGTGGTCATTGGCGAGCTTGATGGCGTCCTCGTAGCGCGGCGCGCGCACCACCGAGAGCACCGGCCCGAAGATCTCTTCCTTGTAGATGCGCATGTCGGCGGTCACGTTGTCGAACAGGCAGCCGCCCATATAGTAGCCGTTCTCATAGCCCTGCATCTTAAAGCCGCGGCCGTCGACGACGAGCTTGGCGCCTTCCTTGACGCCGATATCGACGTAACCCTTGACGCGCTCCAGCGCCTGCGCGGTCACCAGCGGACCGAAATCGGCGGAAGAGTCGGTCGAGGGGCCGACCTTGAGGCTCTCGACGCGAGGCACCAGCTTTTCCATCAGACGGTTGGCGGTGTCGTTGCCGACCGGGACAGCCACCGAGATCGCCATGCAGCGTTCGCCGGCCGAGCCGTAGCCGGCGCCGATCAGCGCATCGACAGTCTGGTCCATGTCGGCATCGGGCATGATGATCATGTGGTTCTTGGCGCCGCCGAAGCACTGCACGCGCTTGCCCGATGCCGTGCCGCGCGAATAGATATAGTGCGCGATCGGCGTCGAGCCGACGAAGCCGATGGCCTTGATGTCCGGATCGTCGAGGATGGCGTCGACAACTTCCTTGTCGCCATTGACGACGTTGAGGATGCCGGCCGGCAGGCCGGCCTCGATGAACAGTTCGGCAATGCGCAACGGCACGCCCGGATCGCGCTCGGACGGCTTCAGGATGAAGGCGTTGCCGCAGGCGATGGCCGGGGCGATCTTCCACAACGGGATCATTGCGGGGAAGTTGAACGGGGTGATGCCGGCGACGACGCCGAGCGGCTGGCGCATCGAATAGACGTCGATGCCGGGGCCGGCGCCGTCGGTGAACTCGCCCTTCATCATGTGCGGCGCGCCGATGCAGACCTCGACCACTTCGAGGCCGCGCTGGATGTCCCCGCGCGCATCGGCAATGGTCTTGCCGTGCTCGCGCGCCAGGATGTCGGCCAGCTCGTCGTAGTCACGGGCGACCAGCTCGAGGAATTTCATCAGCACGCGCACGCGACGCTGCGGGTTGGTGGCCGCCCATTTCGGCTGCGCCGCCTTGGCGTTCTCGACCGCGGCGCGCAGTTCCGCCTGCGAGGCCAGCGCCACCGTGCCGCGCACGGAGCCGTCCATCGGCTGCATCACATCCTGCTTGCGCCCGCTGGTGCCGGCGACACGCTTGCCCCGGATGAAATGACCGTATTCGATCATGCTTTTCTCTCCCTGTTCTGATGATGACCCATTGTCTGCCTTTGCGGCGGCGATGGCAACGCGAGCCAAAACGCAACCGTTGTGCGGAAAATAGACAACGATCCCGAGGTGTGCATTAATTGCCGCAAATGACGGATTGCCTGCCGTGAAGGATTTCATAGGTTGAGTTTTGTCGCGCCCCCCTCTGTCCTGCCGGACATCTCCCCCTCTTGGGGGGAGATTGGAAGCTTCACCGACAGCGCTTTCGGCGGTTGGCGAAATCCGCCGCAACATCTGATCTCCCCCCTAGAGGGGGAGATGGCCGGCAGGCCAGAGGGGGGCGCGAAGGAACGCAGCGTTGGCAATCACAGAGCGGACCACTCCCATGAACTGGGATGACGTCCGCATCTTCCTTGCAGTCGCCCGCGCCGGCCAGATTCTCGGTGCGGCCAAGCGCCTGGAGCTCAACCACGCCACCGTCTCGCGCCGCATCGCCGCGCTCGAGGAGGCGCTCCGCACAAAGCTCTTCCGCCGCCTGACCACCGGCAGCGAGCTGACGCCGGCCGGCGAGCGCTTCCTCGACATAGCCGAGCGCATGGAGAGCGACATGATCGCCGCGCGCTCGACCATTGCCGGCGAGGGCGACGATGTTTCGGGCACGGTGCGCATCGGCGCGCCGGACGGATTTGGCGTCGCCTTCCTGGCAAAGCGGCTGGGCGAGCTGACTGCGCTGCACCGCGAGCTCACTATACAGCTGGTGCCGGTGCCGCGCTCCTTCTCGCTGTCCAGGCGCGAGGCCGATATTGCGATCACCGTCGAGCGGCCGAGCGAAGGGCGGCTGGTGGCAGGCAAGCTGGTCGACTATACGCTCGGCCTCTTCGCCTCCCGCACCTATGCCGAAGCCAACGGCCTGCCGAAAGCGCCGGCCGAGCTCGGCCTGCACACGCTGATCGGCTATGTGCCGGACCTCATCGTCAGCCCCTCGCTGGACTATGCCGCCGAGTTCAGCCCCGAATGGCGCACCAGCTTCGCCATCTCCTCGGCGCTCGGCCAGGCCGAAGCGGTGCGCTCCGGCGCGGGCATCGGCATCCTGCACACGTTCGTCGCCCGTTCGATGCCGGAGCTGGTGCCGGTCGACATCGTCGCGCCCATCCGCCGCGCCTACTGGCTGGTCTATCATGAATCGGTGCGGCCGCTGCGCCGCGTGCAGCTGGTCGCCAACTTCATCACCAAGGCCGTGGAACGCGAGCGCGGCCTTTTTGTCTAGAACACGATCTAGGACCGCTTGACCAGAACGTTCCCGGGACAGAAATCTGACCGGTGTTCGCGTTGACAGATGGTATGCCTTGGAGATTGGCCGAAACGGTCCGGCCTCGTCATCCACGGGCGGAGCAAGGAGCGAAGCGACGCGCGCAGACCCGAGGATCCATTCCGTGTCGCATGAGCGCTGCCGCGGTGCAGAATTCTGCTCAGCTGCACTCTTTGATCAGAATCACGGAATGGATTCCAGGGTCTCCGCGACGCCGCTCCGCGGCTGCTCCGCCCTGGAATGACGAGGTTGAGAGGCTTCAGCCAATTCCCAACGTCTGCGCTGATTCACCGAAATGGACGGTGAAAATCTTGCCGCTGACAAGCCCGCAACCCTTCAAATGCCTGCAGTGAGGAATTAATCCGCGTCGAGCACGAACGAGCTCACGATCTTCTCGGCCTCGTCCGCAAGCGGCGCCCATTTGCGCTCTACCTCTTCGGAGTTGTCGCCCGCGACCCCGCAATCGACGAAGCCGTAATGCGAGCTGCGCAGTGTCGGTGCGATGCGGGAATGGCCGTAGAAGCTGACATTCTCGTCGGCATAGTGGAAATCCATCTCGGCCATGCGCACCGGATAGCCGTCCGGAAAATGCGCCAACCTGTCCTTTCGGAAGGCGGCCGACTGATAGGCGACGCCGACCATGGTCTGCCAGTTGCTCACCTTCCAGTCTTCCTCCATGAACGCCCTGACATCGGGCGGATTGTCGGGAGCGGTCGGATCATAGGCATTTTCCGACACGCGGCAGGTGAGCCCTCCTTCGCCGGATTTGATCTTGAGCCGAATGGTGTTGTCAAAGGCGGTTTCGCTCGCCCATTGCTCGGGATAGGTCAGCGAAAAGCCGTGCTCCTTGTCGTGAACGGTTTTGTCCGCTGCCAGCGCCGCCGGGGCGCAGGTCAGATAGGCGGCCGCCGCAAAAAGAAAAAGACGCATCCAAAGTCCCCTCGCTGCGGCCGATCCTATCACAGGCAGTTGGTCGCCGCCGCCTTGCAGCGCCCGGCTCTACCAGCAGCTGTTCGGCGACAGCTGGGTCGGGGAAGCGTTCCGAGGCAAGCCCGCCGAAGCAGATGCAAAGCCCCTCAGATAGGTTTGAGATACCGCTCCGGGCTGAGGTCGCGCGCGTTGATCTCCGGCACCCGGTTGGACATGATGTCGGCGAGCACCTTGGCCGAGCCGCAGGCCATGGTCCAGCCGAGCGTGCCATGGCCGGTGTTGAGATAGAGGTTGGCAACCTCGCTTTGCCCGATCAAGGGCGGTCCATCCGGCGTCATCGGCCGCAAGCCGCACCAGAAGCTCGCCGCCTTGAGATCGCCGCCGCCGGGGAAGAGATCGCCGACCGAGTGTTCGAGCGTGCGGCGGCGCGATTCCTGCAGGCGAAGGTCATAGCCCGAAATCTCCGCCGTGCCGCCGACCCGGATGCGGTCGCCGAGCCTGGTGATCGCCACCTTGTAGGTCTCGTCCATGACGGTCGACACAGGCGCGGCCTCGACATTGTCGATCGGCACGGTGATCGAATAGCCCTTGACCGGATAGACCGGTATGGGCCGCCCCAGCGAGCGCATGAACTGCGCCGAATAGCTGCCCATCGCCATCACGAAGGCGTCCGCGGATTTCCATCCGCCCTCCGTGAGGACGTTGGTGAGGCGATTGCGGTTCCTGACGATGCGCCGGATGGTCGAGCCATATTCGAAGGTCACGCCGCGCGCCACGCAAAGTTCCGCGAGCTTGTCGGTGAACATCTTGCAGTCGCCGGTCTCGTCGCCCGGAAGCCTGAGGCCGCCGACGAATTTCTCGCGCACCGCCGCAAGGGCCGGCTCGGCGGCGATACAGCCGTCGCGGTCGAGGATCTCGTAAGGCACACCGTATTTCTTCAGCACCTCGACGTCGCCGCCGGTGCCGTCGAGTTGCTTTTGCTTGCGGAACAGCTGCAGCGTGCCTTCGGTCCGTTCGTCGTAGGTGATGCCGGTCGCCTCGCGCAGCGCCTTCAGCGTGTCGCGGCTGTATTCGGCAAGCGGCACCATGCGCGACTTGTTGAGCGCGTAGCGCTCGGCCGTGCAGTTGCGCAGCATCTTGAGGAGCCAGGTCCACATGTTCGGGTCGAAGGCGGGCCGCACGACCAGAGGGCCGTACTTCATCAACAGCCATTTGACGGCTTTGACCGGGATACCGGGCCCGGCCCAAGGCGAGGCATAGCCCGGCGATACTTCGCCGGCATTGGCGAAGCTGGTTTCGAGCGCCGGCCCCGGCTGGCGATCGTAGACGGTCACTTCATGACCGGCCTCGGCGAGGAAGTAGGCGGTGGTGACCCCGATCACGCCGCCGCCCAGCACGATGACTTTCATTCAAGGCTCCCTCAAAGGCCGATCATGCCGCGCGAGGCATGGCCATTCCCTGTCTGCCGGATTTTGCGGCACCCGCCAAGTGCTGCGTTATCCGCCGATGTAACGGCGGTGAAAGCGCGCGCCCAGGCTGGTCAATATCTCGTAGCCGATGGTGCCGGCGTGGCCGGCCGCGTCGTCGACGCTTTGTGACGCACCGATGAGCTCGACGAGGTCGCCTTCGCCGAGCCTACCTGCCGGAAGCGCCGAAATGTCGAGGATAATCGAGTCCATCGACACGCGCCCGACGAAGGGCAGTCGCACGCCCTCGAACCAGCCAGCCGAAGCGGCGCGACGGTGCCAGCCGTCGCCATAGCCCAGCGAAATGGTCGCGAGATCGAGCGGTCCATCCGCCTGGTGGGTATGGCCATAGCCGATGCCGGCGCCGGCGCCGACCTGTCGCGTCTGCGCCACCTTGGCTTGCAGTCGTATGACCGGCAGCATCGGATTGGGCGCGGCGGGCGTCGGGTTGACGCCGTAAAGCGCGGCTCCCGGGCGGGCCAGATCATAGTGATAGGCCGGCCCGAGAAAGATGCCAGACGAGTTGGCCAAGGAGACGGGCGCCGCGGGCAGCATCCTGCGCAGCCTTTCGAATTCGTGCCGCTGCCTCTCGTTCGCCGCCTCTTGCGGCTCGTCGGCGCGGGCGAGATGGCTCATGACGAAACGAATGTCCACGCCATCGAAGGCGCTGGTCTCCCCCGCGACCGCCTCGACTTCCGCCGGCGCCATGCCGAGCCTTGCCATCCCACTGTCGACCTGGATGGCGGCGGCAAGGCTTTGGCCCATGCCTCGCGCGGTCTCGCGCCAGGCCTTAAGCTGCATGGCGCTGTTGATGACCGGGTAAAGCCCGGCCGCCGCGGCTTCCGGTTCAGAACCCGGAGGCAGCCCGTTCAGCACGAAGATGTCCGGCCCCGGGCCGATCGCCTTGCGCAGCGCGATACCTTCGCCAAGCAGTGCGACGAAGAAGATGTCGCAGCCCTCTTTCGCCAGCGCCGAGGCCACTTGCGCGGCGCCAAGCCCATAGCCGTCGGCCTTGAGCACCCCGGCGCAGCGGACGGCGCTCAGCCGCGCCTTCAGCCGGCGGTAGTTTTCCCGGATGGCGCCGAGGTCGATCGTCAGGATCGCGCCGGCAGCCGCCTCGCTCACCGTCGAGCCACTCCTTGCATCATGTGCCGGAAACCCGCGTCCCGTGTCGTCGCTCATGGCGACCCCCGCTCATTGCATCGGCAATCAATACGGCCATGGGGCGGCCGCGACAACCGGGACAGATGGCGGCCACTCAGGGGACGAGATGCTGGAACGCCGCGACCACCTGCTCGTAGACCTTGCGCTTGAACGGCACGATCAGGTCGGGCAGCTCCCGCATCGGCCGCCAGGCCCATTCATCGAACTCGGCCTTATGGCCACCGGGAGGCGGATTGATCTCGATCTCGCCTTCATCGCCCTCGAAGCGGTAGGCGAACCATTTCTGCGTCTGGCCGCGATAGCGGCCCTTGAAGGCGACGCCGACCAGATGCTCCGGCAGGTCGTAGTTGATCCAGCGCGGCGCCTCGGCCAGCAGCGACACGCTGCGCATGCCGGTTTCCTCGTAAAGCTCGCGCCCGGCGGCCTCGATCGGCTCCTCGCCCTTGTCGATGCCGCCCTGCGGCATCTGCCAAAGCTGCGTCGTGCCGGCAAACTCGCTGTCCGGTTCGGCGATGCGGTGCCCAACCCAGACCAGACCTGCTTTGTTGAGGATCATCAGCCCGACGCACGGACGGTAAGGCAGCGTTTCGGGATCGATCGTCTTAGCCATGGGGGCAGCGTTCCGTGTGAGTAGTGAGTAGTGAGTAGTGAGTAGTGAATGGTGAATGGCGAATGGTGACGGCATCAAAAACCGCGGCGCGGCACTGAAAATCTTCTACTACTTACTACTACTTACTATTCACTATTCACTATTCACTATTCACTATTGACCATTCACCCAGCTAGCCTTTTTGCGGATCGATCGCCACAGCCGAGATCGGCACGATCTCGATGCCGCGCTTCTTCGCTTCGGCAATCCACGACGTCACCGTGTCGACGGTGATATCGAAGGCCGAACCGATGCCGACGGCGCTGCCCTTGGCCCGCGCCGTGGCTTCGAGGCTGTCCAGCTTCTTGAGGATTTCGCCGCGATCCTGCACGGCATCGATCGCCATGTCGCCGGCGACGAATGGCACGCCGTCCTTCAACGCCAGGTCAGGCGCCACACTGCGCGATGACGAGCCGTCATCGATGTAGGCAAGCCCCCGCTTGCCGAGCTCGGCCATGAACGGTTCCATCGCCGCGGCGTCGGCCGAGAAGCGGGCGCCCATATAGTTCATGACCCCGGTATAGTTGGTCGTGCGCGACAGGGCCCAGTGCAGGCTCCTCAGGTTCTCGTCCGGGCTGGCCGCGACAGTCAGCGTGTTGCGCCCGGGATTGACGTTGGGATAATCGAACGGCTCGAGCGGCACCTGCATGACGATCTCATGCCCGCTTTGCCTTGCCGTCTGCATCCAGCGGCCGATGCTGTTGCCTTGCGGCGCAAAGGCCAACGTCACTTCAGCCGGCAGCTTGGCGATCGCTGCTTGCGTGCCGGTCTGCGAGACGGCGAGCCCGCCGATGACGATCGCCACCCGGGCCCCGCGCGCCCCCGACCAAGGCCGGGCATAGACGTCGAAGGGCCGCCGGCCGTCGGCGCTGCGGATCGGCAGCGGTCCGGTGTCGGTGGCCTCGATCAGCGCCCTGTCCGGGATATGGGCGACCTTGAGGTTCTGGCCGAGCGTCGACGGATCGCGAATCACGATAGCGGCCTTCGGCGGGCCGTCGCCTTCTTCGGTCTGGACGTGGATGATCTGCGGGCCGCCGCTCTTCATCGGCGTGCTGGCCTGTGGCGCCGCCGCCATCGGAGCCGGGGCGGGCGCCGCTGTCGCCGCAGGAGCAGCCTCGGCGGTGATCTTCGGCGTCGAAACGGCGACTTCTTCCGGCTTGCGGAACGGCCTTTCACGCAGCGCAATAGCGCCGGAAACACCGATCACGCCAAGCACGGCCAGCACAGCGATGAGCGAGCCGGAGCCGATGCCGCGCGAGGCCTTGCGCTGAGGTCGGATCGTCTGTCCGAGCGGGCGTTCGATGTCCTTGCCGATCTCAGCCAAGTCGTGTTTCCCCGGAAGCACGCCAGGGTCACGTTTTTCGTGACATCTCGCGTGAACTTCGCAATCGCCGGCGCGATACCCAGAAGCGTGGCGCCCCGACCGCGGTCCCCGAATCAAACTGCCGGAACCTCGCGGCCCCGGCAGCATTGCATTGCTTCTCGCAGCCGGCCAGAGCCGGACCGCATTACTGGTTCAGCACGGCCTTGTCCGGGTTCGGCGGGAACGACGGATCGGTCTTTTCGCCGCGCAGAAGCTGCTCGGCATAGATCAGCTGCAGGTCGTTCTTCGGATCCGGCGGCACATAGGCGGCCGAGCCCGAGCCGGTGGAGCTCTCGTCAGCGCCCTTGATGTGGCCCTTGAGGTCGGATTCGCCGCGGGTCAGGTCGCGGCCCTGCAGATCCGGGGGCAACGGCTGGTCGACCTTGATGTCGGGCGTGATGCCCTTGCCCTGGATCGACTTGCCCGACGGCGTGTAATAGAGCGCCGTAGTCAGCCTGAGCGCGCCGTTCTCGCCGAGCGGGATGATGGTCTGCACCGAGCCCTTGCCGAAGGACTGCGTGCCAACCACCGTGACGCGGCGCAGATCCTGCAGCGCGCCGGCGACGATTTCCGAGGCGCTCGCCGAGCCGCCATTGACCAGCACGATCATCGGCTTGCCGTTGATGTCGTCGACCTGCTTCGGCTTGGCGTCGAAGCGGGTGACGTCCTTCGGATCGCGGCCGCGCGTCGAGACGATCTCGCCGCGCTTGAGGAAGGCGTCCGACACGCTGACCGCCTGGTCGAGCAGGCCGCCCGGATTGAGGCGCAGGTCGAGCACATAGCCCTTCAGCTTGTCGTTCGGCACCTGCTTCTTGATGTTCTCGATGGCGTTCTCGAGATCGTCATAGGTCTTCTCGGTGAAGGAGGTGATCTTCATGTAGCCGATGTCGTTCTCGACCCGGTACTTCACCGCCTTGACCTTGATGATGTCGCGCACCACCGTCAGCTCGATCGGCTTGTCGGCGCCCTGGCGCAGGATGGTGAGCTTGATCGGCGTGTTGACCGGCCCGCGCATCTTCTCGACCGCGTCGTTGAGGGTAAGGCCGCGAACCTCCTCGCCGTCGATCTTGGCGATGTAATCGCCGGAAAGCACTCCCGCCTTGGCGGCCGGCGTGTCGTCGATCGGCGTGATCACCTTGACGAGGTCGTTTTCCATGGTGACCTCGATGCCGAGGCCGCCGAACTCGCCCTTTGTCTGCACGCGCATGTCCTGCGCCTGCTCGGCATTCATGTAGGAGGAGTGCGGGTCGAGCGAGGACAGCATGCCGTTGATGGCGTTCTCGACCAGCGATTTATCGTCCGGCGGCGTCACATAATTGGCGCGCACGCGTTCGAAGATGTCGCCGAAGATCGCCAGCTGCTTGTAGGTTTCCGAACCCGCAGCATTCGCCGCCGAACCCGGTGCGCCGTAGACCAGGCTCATTGCCGATGCGCCCATCAGCGCGCCGGCAAACAGAAGCGACAGTTTCCGCATCATTTCACGTCCTTCCAGAAAATCGGTCCGCCCACCATGGGGCCGGATCGACGGGTTTTCCATCCTTGCGGAACTCAACATAGAGTTCCAGCGCCGCATTTCCATTTCGCGAGGCCGAGGTGCTTGCCACCCGGGCCTCTCCCATCGCGCCGATCGGCTCTCCTGCGAGCACCGACTGTCCGGTCGCGACGCTGATTCTGCTCATCCCCGCCAGAACGACATGATACCCGTCGCCTGCGTTGAGGATCAAGAGTTGACCATAGGAGCGAAACGGCCCCGCATAAAGCACGTTTCCATCCGCCGGCGCGGTGACGATGGCTCCCGATTGTGTCGCAACCATGTCGCCTTGCATCGCCGCGCCATTGCCGTCGTCGGCGCCGAAACGCAGTTTGATCTTGCCGATGACAGGCAACGCGATCTGGCCTTGCAATGCCGAAAACGGCACCGATCCCGTGAGACGGTTCGCTTCAGGCACCGGCAGCGCGGCGAGCTCGGTGGTCGAGGCTGTGGTGTCGTTGTCCGTCGACTTGCGCTCGCTCGCCTTGGCCTGGTCCTGCGCCTTGCGCGCCTTGTCGGCTTCGAGCGAGGCGATCAGGTCCTTGAGGCTGCTCGCCTTCGCCGCCAGCTGCTGCGAGTGCTGCTGCTCTGCCGCCATCGCGGCCTGGGTATCGGCCTGCAGTTTTTTCTTGGCCTCGAGCAGCATGGTGAGCCGCTTCTTCTCCGCCGTCTGGTCCGTGACGGCGGCGGTCAACCTGGCCCGCTCGGCCTCGATCGAGGCCGTCACCCGCGTCTGCTCCTTGAGATCGGCCATCAGCCGATCGGTCTGCTGGCGCAGTTCAGGCACCACGGCGCCGAGCAAGATGGCGCTGCGCACCGACGACAGCGCATCCTCGGGCTTGACCAGGATCGCCGGCGGCGGATTGAGGCCCATGCGCTGCAATGCGCCGAGCACTTCGGCCAGCACGTCGCGCCGCGCCATGAGCGAGGCGCGCAGCTTATTTTGCTCGGCCTTCAGCCCTTCGAGCTTGGCGCCGATGTCCTCGATGTCCTGCCCGAGCTTCTGCTCCGTCATCGCCGACTGGATGAGCGCCGCGGTGATCGAAGCATAGTCCTTGCGCACCGAAGCGATGTCGGCGGCGAGCTTGCCCAGCCGCTCCGACGAGAGCGTGATCTCCTTGGAAACCTGCTCGTATTCGGCCCGACTCTGATCCGGGTCGGGCGCAAGGTCGAGCGAATTTTCGGCCGCCTGGGCCGGACCGAGCGCGACCAGGGCGGCGACAAGGGTCAAGCCGCAGCGGATGCGCCAGGCGCGGGTAATCGGAGTCCAGCCTTCAGACATCAGGCCTCTAACCTATCCGCCGCTTCGTTAACGAACCATCAACCATGTTGGAAGCGCCGCTCAGAGCAATTCCAGGAAAAGTGCGTAACGGTTTTCCGTCCGGGATTGCGTAAAACAGAATACCCCGTTGCCGCGCGATTGAGGCAGAAATCCTGGCGTGGGCCGGCAATCCCCAGCTTCTTGGCCGTCGAGCCGTATCACGATCGATGATACGGATGACCCGCCAGGATCGTCGCAATCCGGTAAAGCTGCTCGCCCAGCATGACGCGCACCAGCTGGTGCGGCCAGGTCAGCGCGCCGAAGGACAGCACAAGGTCGGCCTGCTCGCGCAGGGATCTGTCATGGCCGTCGGCACCGCCGATCGCGACGACCAGGGCCTTGCGGCCGCCGTCGCGCAACTGGCCGATGCGGGCGGCCAGGTCTTCCGAAGAAAGAGACTTGCCGCGTTCGTCGAGCAGGACGAGAACGGTGCCGGACTGCAATTGCGCTTGCAGCTTCTGTGCTTCCTCGCGGCGGCGCTCGTCGGCGCTCTGTCCGCGGCTCTCGGGGATTTCGACAATGCCGGCAAACTCCAGCCCGACCGCGGGCCCGCTCTTGGCGAAGCGCTCGAAATAGCGGTCGGCGAGTTCTCTCTCGGGGCCGGTCTTCATCCGGCCCACGGCATGAACGGTGATCTTCATCCTCGCCCCGGCGAGCTTGTCCTAACGCGCACCGTGACGGTTCACGGCACGCGGATCAAGGCTCAGTGCAAGGTCTCTTCCTCGAGATCCGGCGCCTGCCACATCTTTTCGAGATTGTAGAATTCGCGGACTTCGGGGCGGAAGACGTGGACGATGATGTCGCCCGAATCGATCAGGACCCAGTCGGCGCTGGCCAGCCCCTCGACGCGCGCATTGCCGAGGCCGGCATCCTTCAGCGCCTTGAGGAGATGATCGGCGACAGCCGAGACATGACGGTGCGATCGGCCCGAGGCGATGACCATATAGTCGCCGAGGCTCGATTTTCCCTGGATGTCGATTGAGACGATGTTTTCGGCCTTGGAGTCTTCCAGACTGGCAAGGACTGTGTCGATGGCGAGGGACGCGGCGTCGTTTCCGCTGATCCCTGCCGGCGAAGGCATGATGTCAGCCTTCTTCCGCAGTGCTGTTCTCAGTGTGTTTCCTTTCCCAACAAGAACAACCAAATCACCAGGCAAATCAGGTGACACCACTTAGATAGGCAGAGTTCCGTTGCAGTTTCAAGACGGGCGCCTTCGAAGCGTGATTCCGCGCGATGTTGAGGAGGCGCTCCGCCAAGCCGCAAAAGGCGGGAACCGATGCCAGACGCACGGGTTATCGGCGCATTGACCAACGGGATACCCGCCATGCCCACCGACCCGCAAAGCGCCCTCATTACCATCCAGGCCGGGCTTGCGCAGCTGAGCACGCTGATCGTCTCCTATTCCTTCTCGGCCGTCGGCGCCGTCATCCTCCTGGTTGTCGGATATCTCGTGGCCGGGCTTGCCGAGCGCTCGATCTATGCCGGCCTCGGCCACATCCACGGCTTCGATGAGACCTTGCGGCATTTCTTCTCGCAGGTCGTGCGTTACGCCATCCTGATCCTTGTGGTCATCATGGTGCTCGGCCAATTCGGCGTGCAGACCGCCTCCATCATTGCGGCAATAGGCGCTGCCGGCCTGGCCATCGGGCTGGCGCTGCAAGGCACGCTGCAGAACATCGCCGCCGGCATCATGCTTCTGGCGCTCAGGCCCTTCCGCATCGGCGAATATGTTGAGGTCGGCGCGATTGCCGGCACCATCGAGGAGATCGGTCTCTTCGCCACCAAGCTGCGCTCCGTCGACGGTGTCTATGTGATGGCGCCCAACTCGACGCTGTGGAACCAGCCGGTGCGCAATTTCACCCGCAACGGCGTGCGGCGCACCGACGTCACCTTGAGCATCGGCTCGTGGAATGACATCGACCGCGCGCAAAAAACGCTGCTTGCCATCGCCGCCGCCGAAAAGCGCATCCGGCGCGAACCAGCGCCGATCGCCTTCGTGGCCAGCCTCGGCGACACCACCGTTTCGCTCACCTTGCGCTACTGGACGTCGGCCGCCGACTATTTCTCGACCCAGATCGACATGACCAAGCGCGCCAAGCAGGCCTTCGATACCGAGGGCATCTCGATCCCGCTGCCGCCTCCGGAAATGCCGGCGCCGGAGGCGCGCAAGCAATAGTCTCACCGGTTCTTCAGTGCCGGTTCTTCACTTGGAAGTGACCGCCTCATCCTGCGCGAAGGCTAGCTCCACCGGCAGGGGCGTCTGCGCCGACATTGGCGCGAAACTGCCGGTTGTGGCCGCGGGTGTCGGCCGGCCGGCCATCACGCGCCACAGCACGAACAGGCAGAAGGCCGATGCGATGACGATGCCGACATAGATGAAGGTCGCGGTGCCGAAGACGGCGGAAAGCGCCGTCACGATGCCGGGCACGATGAAGCCGGCCAGCGACCAGGCGAACAGCATCGAGCTCGACAGCGCCAGAAGCTCGTCCTTGCCGGCGCGGTCGGCGGCATGCGCGCTGGAGAGCGCGTAGATCGATTCCGACGCTCCGTCCCAGATGAGATAGATCACCACCAACGCCATCAGCGCGCCGCCGTCGAAGACGATGGCAAGCACGCTGGCGATCGCCGCGAGCGCCGCCGCGCCCGCCAGCACGTAGCGCCGGTCGGTGCGGTCGGATATCCAGCCGAGCGGAATCTGCAGGATCAGCGTGCCGACCGGCATCGCCGACAACAGCAGCGCGACGTCGGCCTGACTGTAGCCCTTGGCGGTGGCATGGATCGGCGCGAAGCCGGAGACGATCATCGACAGGCCGCCGACGGCGAGCATGCCGGCGACACCGACCGGCGAGATGCGCCAGGCGCGGCGCAACGCCACCGATGCGGCCTGCGGCGCCGGCGGCTGCGCCAGCCGCGTCATGCCGACCGGCAGGATGGAAAGCGCCGTGAAGGTGATGCCGATCAGCGCCGCCGCGGCCGTGTGGATGTCGATCGCGGCGAGCGTCGCATAACCCACGCCTAGCCCGCCTATATAGGCGACATAGAACACCGCCATCACCCGGCCGCGAATCGAATTCGGCAAGGCATCGTTCAGCCAGCTCTGCGCGACGATGAACAGCCCGCAGATGGCGAAGCCGTAAAGCGCCCGCGCGGCGATCCATAGGAGCGGTATCGGCCCGGCGCCGATCGCCGCATTGGAAAGAGCGATCAGCGCCGAAAGCACCATGAAGGCGCGGGCGTGACCCACTCGCTTGACGAGCGGCCCGGTCAGGATGCAGCCGGCCAGCCCGCCGGCCGAAAGCCCGGTGACGATCAGCCCGGCCCAGGTCGGGTCGAACCCGTCGGCGCCGAGGCGCACCGGGATATAAGCGAACATCAGTCCATTGCCGATCGCGATCAGCGCCATCGACACGATGACGCTGGCAATGGCGATCAGCGGCGCCGATTGCGCGGCGCGGGCGGGTTCGGTTGTGGTGGGGTTCTGCTTCAGCATGCTTGTGCAGCTTGGTCTACGGACAGGAAAAAAGCCGCCGTAAAAGCGACATGGCCGGACTTCCCTTCCCCTCTTGTGGGGGAAGGTGGATTGCCGCGAAGCGGCAAGACGGATGAGGGGTGTTCCAGCGGAGTGAGACGTCGGCGACCTCGTCGCTAGACAAAACGGTGTCGCCAAGCTGGAACACCCCTCATCCGTCTCGGCGCTATCGCGCCGATCCACCTTCTCCCCCTGGGGGAGAAGGTAAAAGCTCTATCCCTTCGCCGCCTTACGGAGCGCGGTGGAGGAGAGCGAGGAGCGCGGACCGTGGATGAAGGTCCAGGCAGGCGCCGGCATGCGGGCAAGCAGCGGCGCGTCGCCCTCGTCGATACGGGCATAGTCGAAGGTCTTGGCGACGACCGACGACAGGAAGGAGAGCGTGGCGCCCGGACGGTCGATGACCGCGATCGGGAAGGTCAGCACGATCTCGCGCCAGCGCTGCCAGCGGTGGAAGTCGCGCAATGAGTCCGCGCCCATGATCCAGACGAAATCCACACCCGGGTTGCGCGCCTTGACCAGGGCAAGCGTGTCGGCGGTGTAGCGCGCATGCTGCGCCGCCTCGAAGGCGGTGACCTTGATCTTCGGGTTCCTGGCGATCTTTTCGGACAGCTCGACACGTTCGGCGAGCGGCGCCAGTTCGCGCGCGCTTTTCAGCGGGTTGCCGGGCGTCACCATCCACCAAAGCTGGTCGAGCACGAGCCTTCTCAACGCGATCTCGGCGACCAGCGCATGGCCGGCATGTGGCGGATTGAACGAGCCGCCGAACAAACCGACCGTCAGCCCCCTGGCGGCATGGGGCATGCGGAGGTAGCGGGCGGGAACGATGGGCTGAGGGGACGAAAGCATGGTGCTAGGCCCCCCTCTCTGGCCTGCCGGCCATCTCCCCCTCAAGGGGGGAGATCAGATGTCGCCGCGACTTTCGCCAATCACCGGCGTTGCAAGCCGAGCGCCGGCGCCGAAGCTGCCAATCTCCCCCCTTGAGGGGGAGATGGCCGGCAGGCCAGAGGGGGCGGCCTGGGCGCAAAGCCTCACACTCTAGCGGCAAGCGTCAAGGCCTCACCTGTCCAGACCCGCGCACGCGGTATTTGAACGAGGTGAGCTGCTCGACACCGACCGGTCCGCGTGCATGCATCTTGCCGGTGGCGATGCCGATCTCGGCGCCCATGCCGAACTCACCGCCATCGGCGAACTGCGTCGAGGCATTGTGCAGCAGGATCGCCGAGTCGATCTCGTTGAAAAAGCGCTCAACCGCAGCCGTATCCTCGGCGACGATCGCCTCGGTGTGGTGCGAGGAAAACGTCTCGATATGCTCGATCGCGCCGGCGATGCCGTCGACCAGCTTCACCGCGATGACGGCGTCGAGATATTCCGTCACCCAGTCGGCATCGGTCGCCGGGCTGGCGTCGGCGAAAGCCTTCATCACCTCGGCGTCGGCGTGGATCTCGCAGCCGGCAGCGCGCAGCGCTTCCAGGATCGGCACCAGATGCGTGGAGGCCGCCGCGCGGTCGACCAGCAAGGTCTCGGCCGCGCCGCACACGCCTGTGCGCCGCATCTTGGCGTTGACGGCGATATTGACCGCCATGTCGAGATCGGCCGAGCGGTCGACATAAAGATGGCAGATGCCTTCCAGATGCGCGAAGACCGGCACACGCGCCTCGGTCTGCACGCGTCCGACCAGGCTTTTGCCGCCGCGCGGGATGATGACGTCGAGATTGCCGCCGAGACCTTTCAGCATCTCGCCGACGGCGGCGCGGTCGGTGGTCGGCACCAACTGGATGGCGTCCTGGGGGAGGCCGGCGGCCTTCAGCCCTTCGACCATGCAGGCATGGATCGCGGCCGAAGAATTGATCGAATCCGAACCGCCGCGCAGGATCACCGGATTGCCGGCCTTTAGGCAGAGCGCGCCGGCGTCCGCCGTCACATTCGGGCGGCTTTCATAGATGACGCCGATGACGCCGAGCGGCGTGCGCACGCGCTCGATGCGGAGCCCATTCGGCCGGTCCCAGGCAGCAATCACATCGCCGACCGGATCCTTGAGCGCGGCGATCTCGCGAATGCCGTCGGCCATCGCCTTGATGCGCGCGGGATTGAGCTTCAGCCGGTCCATGAACGAACCCGACAAGCCGGCCTTCTCGCCATTCGACGTATCGATGGCGTTGGCGTCGAGAATGGCCTGCTCGTTGCGCAGGATGGCGTCTGCCATGGCAACCAGCGCATCGTTCTTTGCCCTGGTGGAAGCGACGGCCAACGGTCGGGCGGCGG
Source organism: Mesorhizobium sp. B2-8-9 (assembly GCF_006439475.1). Lineage (NCBI taxonomy): Bacteria > Pseudomonadati > Pseudomonadota > Alphaproteobacteria > Hyphomicrobiales > Phyllobacteriaceae > Mesorhizobium > Mesorhizobium sp. B2-8-9. The sequence continues at coordinate 165,596 of NZ_VFTQ01000007.1, forward strand.
CGCGAGCGCGACGGCCGATATCGGCCATCAGTGCCACAGTGTCTTCGCCGGACTTTTCATGCAGCTTCAGCATGGTTCATCCCTCCGCCCCATCTAGTCGTCGGCCAATACTTGGTCGCCGGCAACGCTTACCACAAGGTCGTCGCGATGGATCATCGCCGATCGCGCCTCGTAGCCGAGCACGTTTTCGATCTCGGCCGTCTTCAGACCCGCGATCCTTACGGCATCGGCGGCATCGTAGGCAACCAGGCCGCGCGCGATCTCGCGGCCCTCCGGCGACAGGATCGCCACCGTATCGCCGCGCGAGAAATTGCCGCTGACCAGCTTGACACCGGCAGCCAGCAGCGACTTTCCGGACTTCAACGCCCCGACGGCGCCGGCATCCACCGTGAGCCGGCCGGCCGGTTCGAGCTGCCCGGCGATCCAGGTCTTGTAGCCCTTCACCGGGTTGGCGCTGGGCTTGAAAAAGGTCGCGCGCTCGCCGCGCTCGATCGCCATCAGCGGCGAGAGCCTGGTGCCCGATGTGATGATCATGGCGGTGCCGGCGGCATTGGCGATCTTGCCGGCGTCGAGCTTCGTGCGCATGCCGCCGCGCGATAGCTCTGAAGCTGCCGCGCCCGCCATCGCCTCGATATCCGGCGTGATGCGGTCGACCACCGGGATGAACTTCGCTTGCGGATCCTTGGCCGGCGGCGCCGTGTAGAGCCCGTCAATGTCGGAAAGCAGCACCAGCAGGTCGGCGCCCATCATCGTCGCCACCCGCGCCGCCAGCCGGTCGTTGTCGCCATAGCGGATTTCGGAGGTCGCCACCGTGTCGTTCTCGTTGATGACCGGCACCGCCTTCATCTTGAGCAGGGTCGAGATCGTCGCGCGCGCATTGAGATAGCGGCGGCGTTCCTCCGTATCGCCGAGGGTCAAAAGGATCTGGCCCGATTTCAGCCCGTCCTTGCCGAGCGCGTCAGACCAGGCGCCGGCAAGCGCGATCTGGCCGACGGCGGCCGCCGCCTGGCTCTCCTCGAGCTTCAGCGCGCGTTTGCCGAGGCCGAGAATGGTGCGCCCGAGCGCGATGGCTCCCGAGGAGACGACGAGCACTTCGGCGCCCGCATCGGCAAGCACCGCGATGTCGCCGGCAAGCGAGGTCAGCCAGTCGCGCTTCAAACCTGTCGCGCGGTCGACGAGCAGCGCCGAACCGATCTTCACTGTGATGCGCCGGTATGATCTCAGCGATTTCATCGGTCTTATCGCCAGCGCGTGTCGACGGGAACCGGAACGGCGTCGCGCGCTTCTGCGACCACCGCCATCAGCGCGCGCAGCACGGCCTCGACGCCTTCGCCGGTGACAGCCGAGACAAGCATCGGCGCGCGGCCGGCGGCGCGCTTCAGCGAGGCCGCCTTCTTCTTGCGGGCGTCGGCGTCGAGGATGTCGACCTGGCTGAGCGCCACGATCTCGACCTTGTCCGTCAACCCATTGCCATAGGCATCGAGCTCGGCGCGAACCGTCTTATAGGCTTTGCCCGGGTTTTCCTCCTGCGCGGAGACGAGGTGGAGCAGCACGCGCGTGCGCTCGACATGGCCGAGAAAGCGGTCGCCGATGCCCACCCCCTCATGCGCCCCCTCGATCAGGCCGGGAATGTCGGCGAGCACGAACTCGCGGCCGTCGATGCGGGCGACGCCGAGGCCGGGATAGAGCGTGGTGAACGGATAGTCGGCGATCTTCGGCTTGGCCGCGGTGACGGCCGCAAGGAAGGTCGACTTGCCGGCGTTGGGCAGGCCGACCAGGCCGGCGTCGGCGATCAGCTTGAGCCGAAGCCAGATGCTCAGCTCCTCGCCCGGCAGGCCGGGATTGGCGCGCCGCGGCGCCTGGTTGGTCGAGGTCTTGAAATGCTGGTTGCCGAAGCCGCCATTGCCGCCCTTGGCAAGCAGGAAGCGTTGGCCGACGACGGTCAGGTCGCAGATCAGCGTCTCATTGTCCTCGGCAAAGATCTGCGTGCCGGCCGGCACTTTCAGCGTGATGTCGGCGCCCTTGGCGCCTGTCATGTTGCGTCCCATGCCGTGCATGCCGGTCTTGGCCTTGAAATGCTGCTGGTAGCGATAGTCGATCAGCGTGTTCAGCCCGTCGACCGCTTCCGCCCACACATCGCCGCCGCGGCCGCCATCGCCGCCGTCGGGCCCGCCGAACTCGATGAACTTTTCACGCCGGAACGACACCGAACCGGCACCGCCGTCGCCGGAACGGATGTAAACCTTGGCTTGGTCGAGGAATTTCATCGTTTCAAGTTTCTGCTATTGCAATTGCGGGATTGCTCTAAACCAAGGCAGGGCCGAGGGCGAGGCCGAATTGCGACTAAAGCGCCGGATGCCCTTTCGGCGCGCACGCGGTAGCACTGGCGGGGACTAAAGGGGCGCGGGAATGAAGATCGTTTCCTACAACATCCAATACGGCATCGGCCTCGACCGCAAATACGATGTCGGGCGCATCGCCGACGCCGTGCGCGGCGCCGACGTAATCGCGCTGCAGGAAGTGACCCGCAACAACCCGCGCAACGGCGACCGCGACATGGTGGCCGAGATCAGCGAGGCGCTGCCCGATTATTTTGCCGCCTATGGCAGCAATTTCGAGGTCAATATCGGCTCGCGCCTCGAGAACGGCCGCGCCATCTCGACCTCCTTCCAGCTCGGCAACATGGTGCTGTCGAAGACACCCATTCATCTGTCGCGCAATCTCCTTCTGCCGCGCAGCCGCAGCCTCGAGGCCATGAACTTCCAGCGCGGCGCGCTCGAAGCGCTGATCGAGACGCCGCTCGGCTTCATCCGCTTCTACTCCACCCATCTCGACCACCGCAGCCCGGTCGAGCGCCAGAGCCAGATCCGCTTCCTGCGCCAGCGCCTCCTGAACTATGCGCTCGAAGGCGGCGGCCTGTCGGGCATTCCCGAGATCGGCCTGCCGGACCTGCCCTATCCGGAAGCCTTCATCGTCATGGGCGACTTCAACATGCTGCCGGGCTCGCCCGAATATGTCGAGCTCGCCGGCCGCCCGGACCATGAGTTTGGCATGCCGCTGACCGCCGATCTTGCCGTCGACGTCGCCCAGCGCCTTGCCGTCGCCGACCTCGTCACCTGGGTCGACCCCGACCGCCCCGACGACAAAAGCCGCCACAAATGCATCGACTACATCTTCACCAGCGCCTCGCTGGCCAGATCGCTGAAGCGTCTATGGTCCGACCGGGACGCCGTCGGCTCCGATCACCTGCCGCTCTGGGCCGAGCTGGGCTGAATTCTGAACTCCCCCTCATCCGGCCGCTTCGCGGCCACCTTCTCCCCGAGGGCAGACGAGATTGGCGCCGGCGCTTACCGGCTCCTCTCCCCTTGGGGAGACGTCGGATTGCCCCGAATTGCCCTTCGCGATTCGGCTGGCAATCCGGGTGAGGGGCGCTTGCCCAGCCCTGTAAAGCAATCGTCAAAAATGAATCCAATTCCTCAGGCTCGTCCAGGTCTTCCTGTCGAGCCTATAGCGCTCGACCGGCACCTGCCCCGCGACGATCGAGTTCAGCATGCCCTGGCCGGCATACTGGAAGCCGCATTTGTGGATGACACGGCGTGAGGCCGGATTGATCACCCGGGTCGAGGCATGCAGCACCTGGATCGAGGTCCGCTGGAAGGCGAGGTCGACCAGGGCATGCGCGGCCTCGGTGGCATAGCCGCGCTTCCAGTAAGGCTCGCCGATCCAGTAGCCCAGTTCCAGGCCGCGATCGGTGGTGTTGAGCCCGGCGCAGCCGACGAAGGTGCCGGTATCCTTGAGCGTCAGGGCATAGACGATGCCGGCGCGGCGCGACGCCGCCATGGCGAGGAAGGTGCGGCCCTCGGCTTCGCCATAGGGATGAGGCATGCGGGCCAGCATTTCGGCGACATGCCGGTTGTCGGCCAGCGTGACGAGTTGCTCGAGGTCGCTCTCGCGCGGGGCGCGCATGGCCAGACGCTCGGTGGCCAGCACCGGGCAATCGATCGCGTAACTTTCGTCTTCGGAGTCTTCCGCTTCGGCAACCATTTTAGTCCTCCAGGGCAAGAAAAAATGAAAAAGGAGAGAGGGCAAACCCATCTCTCCTGATCCTTTTCCTGGCCTGGCCAGACACCGGTTCCCGAGATGGGCGCCGGTGTTATGGTGCGGAACCGGCTACTCCGCTGCTTTGGTAATCGGGTTCACCGATACGTAGGTTCGGCCGTTGGCTTTCTTGTTGAAGGTGACTGCGCCGGCTTCGAGCGCAAAAAGGGTGTGGTCCGTGCCCATGCCAACATTGGTGCCCGGATGCCATTGCGTGCCGCGCTGACGAATGATGATGTTGCCGGCGATGACGGCTTCGCCGCCGAACTTCTTCACGCCGAGACGCTTGGAGTGCGAATCGCGACCGTTGCGCGACGAACCGCCAGCTTTCTTGTGTGCCATTTGACTAACTCCGATGCGCCCTGAGGCGCTTGAATGGTCTTATGAACGCGTTCGCGTTCCGTTTCAAGTGCGCACCGGCGACGATTGTCGCCGGGCCATCTTATTTCAACCTGCCTTACTTCTTCGCCAGTTCCTTGGCCTGCTCGCGCCAGTCCTTGATCTGGTCGGCGCTGAACGGCATGTGCTCGTCGATCTTGGCGACATCCTTGTCGGTGAGCTTGGCGAGCTGCGCGAAGGTGACGATGCCCTGTTCGGCGAGGTCCTTCGCCGCGACCGGGCCGATGCCCTTGATCACGGTCAGGTCATCCGGCTCGCCCTTCGGCGCCTTGAACAGCGGCGCAGCCTTTGCCTCTTCGCCGGAAGCGGCCTCAGACTTGGTCTCCTTCTTTGCCTTGGCCTCCTTCGGAGCGGCTTCGGCCTTTGCCTCGGCGGCGACTTCCGCCTTGGCTTCGGGGGCCTTGGCCTCTGCCTTGGCGGCGGCCTTCTTCGACGGCTTGGCGCCGCCCAGCAGGATCTCGGCGATCCTGACGGTGGTCAAAAGCTGGCGGTGGCCGATCTTGCGGCGCGAATTCTGGCGGCGGCGCTTCTTGAAAGCGATGACGGTGCGGTTCTTGCCCTGCTCGACGACTTCCGCCGTGACCAGAGCGCCATCGACGAACGGCGCGCCGAAGGTGACATTCTCTCCCTCGCCATGCGCGAGCACATTGCCGATCTCGACGATATCGCCGACCTTGGCTTCGAGTTTCTCGATCTTCAGGAGATCGTTGGCGGCGACGCGATACTGCTTGCCGCCCGTTTTGATGACTGCGAACATTTTTTGCCTTTCGCTGTTCGGTCGGCCTCGATGAGCCGCCTCGGGCGGTTCGGCCGTCTTTTTGTCAGTCTGCGGGTTCAAAAAACAAGCGGCGCGGAAGAGCCTCCACGCCGAATGCGGGCTGTCCCTAACCGAAGGTTGCGCCGGAGTCAAGGCAAGCGGCTTGTCCTTGGAGAGGCCGCGAGCGACGTTGCCGGCAAATATCGGTCCGTCCCATCGCAACCGCTTTCCGCGGAAGCAGGAAATCGGTGGAATAGGGCCTTGTAACTGGAGCAGTCAGCCGTTATCTAGTGCGCCGCGCCGGCAACGGCCGACCATGACCTCGCGGAGAGGTGGCAGAGTGGTCGAATGCACCGCACTCGAAATGCGGCATACTCGCAAGGGTATCGGGGGTTCGAATCCCTCCCTCTCCGCCATCCTGCTTCGCGCTGCGCGCTTCGCAGGACAGGTCCAACGAATTCCTTTCCGCGCGAAGCAGGATGCCCTCCGGAGCTTTAGCGAAGGAGGGCGGCTCGGAGCTTTCCCCACATCCCCCTCACCTGCCCCATCGGCCTGCGGATGAAATCCCGTGGCCCTCGGGTGACAAAAATCCGACCATGATCGATAATAAATCGATAATAATATGATCTCACGGGTTGTTGCGTAGAGGGCCACATGCGCTCGGGGGCGAAATCTAACAATGCCCGGTCGCGGCTTCACAACGGGGGACAAGATGGTCGCGCGAACAATTGCGGTTGTCCTTGCAATTGCGTTTTCCCTTTCACCTTCGCACGCGCAACCACAGCATCGACTGCCGAGCGGCTATAGATGGGGCCGCTGCCTGCTTGTCGTTCACGGTCAAACTCGCATCTCCGGAAGATGCTCCTACCAAATCGAGAAGGGCGGCGATTTCAATATCCAGGGGCCTCGTCAGGTTTTCGCAGGCATCGACTATCCCGACACGCATAGCGGGGCCGGTGAAATGTCGAAAGATTACTGGGCGGTTGTCTACAAGGACGGCGATCTTTGGGCAGGCTATGCGAACGCTGACATTCGCGACACGCACGGCGAGGCAGGCGATTGGGGAGAGCTTCGCCGCGAAGGCGCCTGCTATGTCGGCAAGGACGTCAAGGTTTGCCTTTGGCGTTAGCCGGCTCCCTTGCAAGACCTATCCCAGCGCCACCAGGCGTTCGAGGAAGCGCCCCTTGCCTGCGTGGCGCTCCCGGAGCGACTGAAGCCGGAGACGGAAATCCTCGGTGCTGCCTTGTTTTTCGGCAAGCGCCAATAGATCGGAAAGGAGCGCCGCTGCTTTATCGTAGCCGGCGGGGTTGCGCCGCCCGATCTCGGTCTCGACCTCTTCTCAGACATTTTCACCCCGCTGGCGAAGGACCTCGACCTGGATATCGCGGGCCTTCTCAGCCGCCTCCGCTTGCAGTCGCCGCTGCGCTTCCGCCAGCTCCGCCTCGGCGCGCTTGCGGGAAAGGCGGATTTCTTCGGCCCGCGCCTGCAGATCCGCTGCTGTGTGCAAAGGGCCAGGCGAGATTGTCGTTTCGGGTTCCAGACGTGCCCGAATCGTGGCCCGCAACTCGGCGGACATATTCGGCTCGCCATTGAAAACCCGCATGAGCAGACTGGTTTTCTCGACGTCGCTCATCGCCGCGACCACCCGCCGGGCGATATCCGGTGCCGCGCCATCGGGACCCGTTGTCGCGCTTCGCTCAGCTGCCGCCCGGACGAGATCGCGATCGATGCCGAAGAGGGCTGCGAACGCTTCGAGCGCCTCGGTCAGCGGTCCGATTCCCGGCATCGGTTCAGGCTCATCGGGTTCAATCGCGCCCGCTTCGACAGCCATCAACCAAAGTAGGTAGAAAAGCCGAAGATCGCCGGCGAGCAAGTCGGCCCGCAACGGCGCCAAGGCCGAGAGCCAACCTGAGTCGTCGTCGTCCAGGTACTCGAACTCCAACTCGTCGCGCGCGATGCTTATAATGATGTTCTCACCAGCGACCCTGAGCATGACGTCGTCGGTCGCTCCAAGGAAGGCGTCCACGCGATCCCGATCAACCAGCCGAGCCGGCAGCTTGATCATCAGGCGGCGGGAACCCCAATTGGCCCAATAAAGATGAAGATCGAACCAGCGCTCCATGAGCTCGTCCGGATCGCCCTTGAAATCCCCCCACTCGTAGAAATTGGTGAAGCTTGTGGCGGTGATCCGCGCCCGCGATGACAAATCGCGAAGCACGTGGCGATCCGCGTTGCCAAGGGGACGGTCGACCGCCTGGAATTCATAATATTGGTATTCGCTCATCCTCGCTCTCAGGATTGACACAAGTGTGCGGCTGGGGGATCGGTAGCATACCGCCGGGCCGGGGCTCCATCGACGCGACTGGACGCGATGAAAAAGAAGATCTGGAAAAGCTGCTTTCCGACGACAGCAGCGACTTCAAACTGTTTCCGATAGACCGCTATCTCCATGCCGTGGCGACTGAACGGCAGGTGCCGGATCTCGCAATCGCGGTCTGCACGATCAGGATAGAAGAATCAGCGCCTGCGCTGCGCATGGTCCTTGAACGCGCCGCCAACGGACAGCCTTTGTCGGACGATGAAGAGATGCTGCTCTTCAGGGGCGTGTATATCCTCGGCGGCGCCCGCGACACCCAGGCATGCCAAGCTTTGCTGCGTCTGCTGCGCCGCCCTGGGAAGGAAGCCGACCGGCTGCTTGGCGACGCCATAACCGAAACCTTGTCGCGCATCATCGTAGGCGTATTCGACGGCGACGCCGGCGCGCTGTTCGACATCATTGCCGAACGCTCCGGCGACGAATTCATCCGCGATGCGGCGTTTGGCGCGGTGACCTTTTTGACCTGGGAAGGTCGCATCGAGCGCGACCGGACAAGGGATTTCGTGGAACGGTTCTACAGGGAGAGGCTGGCCGACGACTGGGATTACGTGTGGGTCGGCTGGCTGCAAGCCATCGCGATGCTTGCCTTGCGAGACCTCGTTCCGCTTGCCTACAGCGCTTGGGATGAGGGCCTGATCCCGGAAGATGCGCTTGAACGCAGTGATTTCGAAAGCGACCTGCGGGAAGCCGAGCAGCAACCGGGCGACATCGGCCGGTTCGATCGCGCCAGTCTGAGTTACATCGAGGATGTCCTTGTGGCGCTGGATTGGACCCGCGGCCTTGACGATGACGACGACTTCGAGTTCGGCGACGACGAATTCGATCTTGACGAGGACGAGGATGGGCAAGCCTCACGGCTGGACCTGGCCTTCACCAGCGTCACACCGGCCACCAACCCCTGGCGCGACGTCGGGCGCAACGATCCGTGCCCTTGTGGAAGCGGCAAGAAATTCAAGAAATGTTGCCTTGCCAGCTGATTGGCGATCCTTCGCGAAGATGGCCTCCGAAGCCTTGGCGAAGGAGGCCGCTCATTCATTTCAGGTTACGCATTCGCGCGGCGCCCTTCGCAGGACTGACATCCTGAGCCCGAAGCAGGATGCGGCATAGAAAGCCGGCGTTCGGGCAGGTGCGCCCCTGACGGCCGCAAACGCCGGTGATCCGGCAGTCCGTCTTTGTGCCCTCTACGGGCGCGCTCATGCTGCCAGCCTCTGCATGGCTTCGGCCATCTGAGCCGAGACACGGCGGTCGTAGTCGTCGGCAAGCGCCCGCAGGGCCGCAGCCCCGTCGCCGGAAAATGACGGACCGTGCATGAGCGCCAGAGTGCGTGGCGCGAGCTTGGCAAGCTCGCGGATGGTCGTGCCCATGCCGGGATTGAGTGCCGAATATTTGAACAGATCCTCGGCGGCGATCGCCGGGCCGACAACATCGCCGTCGGTCAGCGCGCGGTCGTTGCCGAGTTGGGTGAACAGATCGCCGCAGAGCAGGGTGCCGGTCGATTCCTCGTACATGACGCCGGCGTCCCAACCATGCGGCGTGTGCGGTGTATCGATGAAGCGCACGCGCTTGCCGCCGCCGATGTCGATCACCTCGCCATCCTTCAGCACCCGCGGCGCACGATCCGCGAAATCGTTGAGCGACACGTAGACGCCTGTCTGTCCGTGCGCGGCCGTTGCTTGCGGCGCAACGGTGAGCCATTCGTTCATGGCGCCGCATTCGTCGGATTCGAAATGGCCAAATCCAATCCAGCGAAGACGCTCCGGCGGGATGATGCGGGCAAGCGCGTCGCGGTTGAGCGCGAACATCTTCCGCAGACCGGTGTGGAACATGAGCGGCTCATCGCCCATGACCAGGAACTGGTTGAAGGTGAAGCCGACGGGCGGAGCAATGTCCGATACATAGGTCGATAGGCGGTAGATGCCCTCGGCGATTTCGTCGATTTTCGTTTCCATGGAATCTCCTCCAAAACAATGGTTGCGTTCCCTCTCCCGGTTACCCAGGGCTGGACTTCGACTAAAATCGAAGTACATATGTGTGTAGCGAAATATTAGAGCCCTGTCAACAATGGGTGCACATGCGTGTGCACTTAAATACATGACCCGCAAATACACCCTTAAACGCCGTGCCGAGCAGCAGGCGGAAACCCGGCGGCGCATCGTCGAAGCTGCGATCGACCTGCACGGTAGCGTTGGTCCCGCAGCAACGACCTTCAGCTTGGTCGCCGAGCGTGCCGGCGTTCAGCGACACACGCTCTACGCCCACTTCCCCGACGAGCGCAGTCTGCTGCAGGCCTGCTCGAGCACGCACATCGAGACGCATCCGCTGCCGAGCCCGGAGCCGTGGCGAGTTGTGGCCGACCCAGGCGAACGGATGCGGATCGCGCTGCTGGCGATCTATGAATGGTACGGGCGCAATGAAAGCGTGGTGGCCAGCGTGTTGCGCGACGCCGAACATCACCCGCCAACCCGGGAGGCTGTCGAGATGAGCATCGGCCCGTATTTCGCGACCTGCCAGGGGGTGCTCGGCGAAGGCCTTGGCGGCAGCCAGCGAGCGTTGCTACGGGTGGCGCTGAGCTTCTTCACCTGGCGCACGCTGGTGCGCGAAGCTGGCCTGCAGCCCGTTGAAGCCGTAAACGCCATGGTTCAGGCCGTCCAAGGCATGGGTTAAGCGGCAGACTCCGGCGGCAGTAGGCTGAGACGTGCGTGTTGTCAGCTTTCTGACGGGTGCGCCGCGATCGCACTCAAGAACGCCTCCCCGAACTCCTTGAGCTTCGTTGCACCCACGCCGTTCACTTCGGCAAAGTCGTCGAGGTCGCGCGGACGGCGCTCGGCCATGTCGATCAGGGTGCGGTCGGAAAACACCACATAGGCCGGCACCTGGCGTTCCTTGGCGAGCCGCAGCCGCAGCGTCTTGAGCGCGGCCAGCAAGGAAGTGTCCACGCTCTCGCCCGTGGCAGAGCCTTGCGCGGCACGCTTCCTGCCGCGCGCCAGACGGTCCCGGCCTTCGACACGATACTCGAACGCAACCTCGCCGCGGCCGAGCGCGCGGCCGCTTTCCGAGATGGCGAGGCCGCCATGGCCGTCGGGATCCGGCACCAGGAAGCCGCCGGCGACAAGTTGCCGGATGAGCGACAGCCAGACCGGCTTCCGGTGCATGATGCCGGTCCTGAAGCTGGCGAGCTGCTGATGGCCTCTGGCCAGCACCTTTTCGGTCTCATGGCCGAGCAGGATATCGATGACATGGGCGGCGCCGAAGCGCTCCCCGCTTTGCGCGATGGCCGCGAGGATGATCCGCGCCTCCGCCCCGCCATCGGCGCGCGGCGCCTGGTCGAGGCAGTTGTCGCAATTGCCGCAGGCTTGCGCCTCCTCGCCGAAATAGCCGAGCAGCACCTGGCGCCGGCACTGCGCCGTCTCGCAATAGCCGATCAGCGTTTCTAGCCGGCGATGCGCCCGTCTTTTGTGCTCGGGCGAGGTATCCTCGTCGTCGATGAACATCCGGCGCGTGCGGATGTCGCCGGCGCCGTAGAGCATGTGCGCTTCCGCCGCCCGGCCGTCGCGGCCGGCGCGGCCGATCTCCTGGTAATACGCTTCGAGGCTGCCGGGCAGGTCGGTGTGGAAGACATAGGCGACGTCGGGCTTGTCGATGCCCATGCCGAAGGCGATGGTCGCCACCATGACGACGCCCGACAGGCTCATGAAGGTGTTCTGGTTCGCCTCTCGCGCGTCCTTGCTCATGCCGGCGTGATAGGCGAGCGCGCGCACGCCGTTCTTCTCCAGGAAAGCCGCCATTTCTTCCGTCTTGCGGCGCGACAGGCAATAGATGATGCCGCTCTTGCCCTGGTGACGCTCGATGAAGCGCAGCAGCTGGCGCTTGCTGTCCTGCTTGGGCTCTATCGCCAGCTTGATATTGGGCCGGTCGAAGCCCAGCACCAGGGTTTCGGCGCGCCCGGCAAACAGCCGCGCTTCGATGTCGGCGCGCGTGGCCTCGTCCGCCGTCGCCGTCAGCGCGATGATGGGCGCCTGCGGAAACATGCCGCGCAATTGCGACAGGTCTTCATATTCGCGCCGGAAGGCCGGTCCCCATTGCGAGATGCAATGCGCCTCGTCGATGGCGATCAGGCCGACATCGAGCCGGGACAGGGCTTCGAGCATCCGCTCCGTCATCAGCCGCTCCGGCGCCATATAGAGCAGCCGCGTCTGCCCGGACGCCACGCGGCGCCAAGCAGCGACATTGGCGTCGCGGTCGAGCGAGGAATTGATGGTGTCGGCGGCCACGCCGGCAAGGCGCAAGGCGGCGACCTGGTCCTGCATCAGCGCCACCAGCGGCGACACCACGATGGTAAGCCCGCCTTTGACCAGCGCCGGAACCTGATAGCAGAGCGATTTGCCGGCGCCTGTCGGCATCACCGCCAGCACATGCCGCCCGGACAGCAACGCCTCGATCACGGTCGCTTGCCCGGGGCGAAAATCGTCGAAGCCGAACACATCCTTCAGGACGCGCCGCTTGTGATCCTCGGCCCGGATGCTCACTGCCTGCGCCGGCATCACAGCGCCGTTCCCGCCTTCAAGGTATAGGCCGGCATTTCGTAGCCGAATTCGTGGCAGAAGCTCTCCACGCGGGCGAGGAACGCCGCTGGGAGGCCATGCAGGTAGGTCTGGAATTCTTCATTGCGCTCCCATTTTCTCAGCGACGTCGGCCGTATCGGATTGTCCGCATCGCGGCTGTAAAGCGTGACCGGTGAAAGACCGAACGACCGGGCGATCCTGCCCTGGACGATATCGGGTTCGGCGATCAATTCCTCATAGCGCAGATAGAAAACGGCTCTTTCGGGTTGAGCCTTTCTAAGGCGCGTCAACCCGTCATACTCCGCCTCCCAGCGCTCGGTCGTTACGTGAAAACGCCGTTCGTTCACCGTCTCTGGATGGGAGCTTGTGAGCACGTCGAAAGGATGCCGCACACAATAGATCAATCCGACCGAGCCAGGCAGATGCTCGATGTCCTTATGGCTCTCATAGGTGCGTTTGACGACCAGATTGACTTCGGGGCGATCCAGTTCGAGCAGCGCCTGATACGGCGCTTCGTCCCTATGAACATAGATATCGTCGAAACACGCCATCAAACGACGGCTTAGCGTGGTTCCGCTGCGAGCACAGCCGGCAATGAAGATTCTTTTGCGAAACGTCATTGCCGAGGGCAGCCGGGGCGCAGCCTTGCGCAATCGCCAGAACAGTCGTCTTGCGCCACGGTGTAGAGTGGTCGCCGGCATCCGGGCTGCTTTGCCAGGAACGTCCTTCGACGTGATCTCGGCCAAGGCGATGCCGCTCTCTCCGGCAACGGCGTAGAGCAGCCAGGTGCGGCCTCTCTCCTCGAAAATCGCAGGATCGCGCAACGCGTTCTCCGCGCCTTCGGCCGGTCCGTCCCGGCTGGGGCAAACCGGCAAGCCCGCGCCTTCGAAGTCCGTCTGCGGTCGCAGCAGTTCGGTCTCGCCTTTGACCGTCCAGCCTCTCCAGTCCTCGGCGAGATCGATCGTGCCGTGAAGTATCCGTTCCGGCGCGTCGCCCCTGCGCGTGTAAAAGACCCGCAGCCAGCGACCGGATTTCTGCAGTGCAAGATGCCTCGGGGTGGGAAGATGCTTCATGCCGGACAGAACGACCGCACCCCGTTCGAAATCGGAGATGCCGGTCCTGGAGCGGAAGACGGTGATGGCTCCTGTCCCGAGAAGACCGTACCACCACTGATCGTGGCGGAAGAACCGGGCATAGGAAGGCCCGAGCGGCTCGGAAAGCGGATTGAAATGAAGGCCGTCACCGGATGTCGCGGCAAAGGTCGTCTGGCCTTCTCCGCCTTTTGCCGGTCCGTGAAAATACATAACGAAGCGGCGATTCCCCTGATCGACATGAACGTCGGGAGACGCGATGTGGCCTTTGATGAACGGACATTGAGCGAGGGACAGTACCCCGCCGGGATGGATGCGCCACGGGCCTTCGATCGAATCGGCGTAGGCGAGGCGGATATAAGAACCCCCGTGATCGGCGAAATAGAGATAGTAGGCGCCCTGCCGCCCAGGCGCCCAGTCCGGCATGCCGATAAGCGACGGCCCGTTGATGTTGATCCCATCGCCGCCGGGCAACATGTCCGGCGTCACAATAAGCCCAAGCCGGCTCGCGGTGAGAATGGGTGGCGCGATCATGCGGCAGGCTGCTTCCGGTCGCCGATTCCATCCTGGCGACAAGCGCGCCTGTCGTGGAGCCTGCACGTTCCAGCCCGGCTTCGCCGGGTCTCACATGTCGCTTGCTCTTCCAAGCCAGCCCCCTTGATCTTGCCGCCGCCTGGGGCAGGCGCCTTGGCTCGATTGCCGATCCGGCATCGTTCGGCCTTGTCGTTCGATACAACGACGTGCATTGAAACGAAAGGTCAAAGCAATGCCGCGGTCCATTCCCGGCGGCTTCGAACGACAGGGCTGTGGGACAGCGTACGCTTGCGACGAAATCATCGAAGCGTGGAAGGCCGTCACGACATTCCGCTCGAATCGCTGCGACCGCCGACTTCGCCGCCCGAGAGTTCCCCCGGCCCGTTCTGCGGTGCTATAACGCCGAGCCGCTCCGAATGAAGAGCGACGCTCGACGCAAAAGGAGCCTTGGCATGATCGATCCCGCGACGCTCGTCACCTACATCGCGGTCGTGTTCGGCTTCGTCTTCATCCCGGGGCCGGCGACGCTGCTCACGGTCGCGCGGGCGACGAGCTCGGGCACGAAGGTCGGCATCGCCACCGGCGCCGGTGTCGCGGCTGGCGACGTGATCCACACCGTCATGGCCATCGTCGGCATCTCGGCCGTCATCGCCGCTTCGGCGATGCTGTTCAGCATCGTCAAATATATCGGCGCGGCCTATCTCGTTTATCTCGGCATCCGCGCCATTTTCGAAAAGGCGCCGGCAGACCTGGCGGCCACGACGCTCCCCATTTCCGCGGGCCGGGCCTTCCGGCAGGCGATCCTGACCGAAGTGCTCAATCCGAAGACCGCGCTGTTCTTCCTGGCCTTCCTGCCGCAATTCGTGCACCCGCAAGGTGGTTTCGTGGTGCTGCAGCTGATGCAGCTTGGCATCATCTTTGTTCTGCTCGGGCTCTTCAGCACGGCCGTCTTCGCCGTCAGCGCGGGCGGCCTGGGTTCCTTGCTGCGCCGCAATCCGGCGGTGTCGAAATGGCAGGGCAAGGTGGTCGGCGGCATATATTGCGCGCTCGGCATACGCCTGGCGCTGCAGCAGCGCTGAAACGCTTCACCCGGCGGCGCCGGTCCCAGGCAGGCATGTCATAGCTGAATTCGTAACAGAAGGCCCGCTTAGCCGGCGTCGGCGGGGTGACGAGATCGCGCTTTCTTTATAAAAGAAACCAAGCATATTCTTGCAGAACTCAGCCGGGGGCTTGCTGATATTATTCTTCCGCAGTCGTCCTGCTTCTCCGACACCACAGCAATGGAATCCGTTTCGCCATGGATTCGTCCGCGCCCGTGCTGATCTTCTATGCCCGCAACGACGCGCTTGGCGACGGCCTGCTGCGGATTCCGGCCCTGCGGGCGGCGAGGACGGCCTTTCCGCAAAGCCGTGTCGTCTACGGCGCCATGCGCGGCTCATCGCTCTCGCATGCGTTGCACAAGCATGTCGCGCATCTCGTCGACGATTTCAGGACGAAGACGCCGCTTTCCGCCATCCTCGCCGAATTCGCGCCGCGCGGCCGCAAAGCCGTCGTTGCCGATCTGCGCACCGGCGTACCGGGCCTCATGCTCACGGCTCTTCGACTTGTGGGCCGGGGCATCCGCTACGAAGCGAACTTTGCCGGCCATCTTCTGTCGCTGCGCTGGGGCACGCGGTTGACGCTGCGGCCGGAACACAATGCCTGGCGCTACCATCGGCTGGTCGAGCGCCTGGCGGGGCGGCATCTGCCTTTCGACCACAGGCTCGATGTGCCGGACGCCGCCCGGACACTGGCGCGCCAGCTGCGCGGCGGTTGCGGCCGTCCGCTCGTCCTGCTTGGCGGCAATGCCCAGGGCAGGAAGTGTATGAGCGAAGATCAGGTGGTGGCCGTTGCCGGCAATCTCATCGATGCCGGCTACCGGGTGCTGTATCTGGCGACCCCCGGCAGCGGACCGGCGCCACCGGCGCTCCTCGCAAGGGAAGGCCGCCTCCAGGTGGCCGGTCCGGAACTGGCGCCGGACATTGCAAGCTTCGACGATCTCCTGCTTGCGCTGGGCGAGATGGCCGTCGCCTATATCGGCATGGAGGGCGGACTGGCGCATCTCATGGCCGCCGTCATGACGCCGGCGGTGATCGTCAACAACGGCGCCAATGTGGAGCGCTGGCGCCCCCTTTCAAACGCGGTCGAAGTCGTCACGGCGCCAAGGCGAGGCCGTTCGGCCTATGTCGCCGACGCGCCGGTCGAGGCCATACTCGATGCCGCGCATCGCCTGCTCGCGGCAGGCCGCCGCGATCACATGGCGGTCGCAGCGGTTCCGGAAAGGCGTGAAACCGCTCCGGTGCAATCGGCGTTCGATAGAACCGCCGACCTGTCCTAACCGAGGAAATCGGCCCGGCAAGGCGCAAAGCTGTCGACCAGCCGCCCGGCCTCCAGCGCCTTGACGCCATGCACGAGATTGGACGGCACGATGAAGCTGCTGCCTGTTTCGAGGATCTCCGATCGGCCGCCGATGGTAACCTCGAAGCAGCCCTCGGCGACATAGCTCGCCTGGACATGCGGATGCGAGTGCAGCGCCCCGACACCGCCCTTGTCGAAGGCGAACTCGACCATCATCAATTCATCAGTATGCACCAGCACGCGCCGCCTGTTGCCGTCCGGCGTCGGCTCCCAGGCTTTTTCGCCCGCATGCGAAAAGATATCGGTCATCGCTCAGCTTCCGTTCGGCTTGTAAAGCAAATCCAGGCAAGGTCCGGCGCGGTTTTCCGGCGGGAGACGGTCACCGCGCCAGCCAGCCGCCATCGACCGGCACCACCGCGCCATGCATATAGTCCGACGCCCGCGCCAGCAGGAACACGGCCGCGTCGCCGATGTCGTCGGGCCGGCCCCAGCGCGCCGCGGGGATGCGCCCGAGGATGGCCGCGCTGCGGTCCGGATCGGCGCGTAAGGCTTCCGTGTTGTTGGTCTCGACATAGCCCGGCGCGATGCCGTTGACGTTGATGCCTTTCGCCGCCCATTCGCAGGCGAGCAGCCTTGTGAGGCCGAGCACGCCGTGCTTCGAGGCCGTATAGGAAGCAACGCGGATGCCGCCCTGGAAACTCAGCACCGACGCGATGTTGACGATCTTGCCGCGCCGTCCGGGCTCCGTCAGCACGCGCCTGGCAAAGCTCTGGCACAGGCGAAAGACCGTCTTCAAATTGATGTCCATCACCTCGTCCCAATCGGCTTCGGTAAGGTCGACCGCATCGGCGCGCCGGATGATGCCGGCATTGTTGACGAGGCCGTCGAGCCGGCCGCTTTCGCTCCAGACCCGGTCGAGCATGGCGGCCGCCTCGGCCGGGTCACCGAGATCGGCCTTCACCGCTTCGAAGCTGCCGCCCGCGGCCGTAACTTTCGCGGCGGTGTCATCCATCGCCGATCGGCCGACGCCGACCACCAGGCCGCCGGCGCGCGCGATCGACACGGCGACGCCTTGCCCGATGCCGGTGTTGGCGCCGGTGACCAGGATGCGCTTGCCGGTAAGGCTGAAGGCGGAAAGATCGCTCACCGCAATTGATCCATCGCCACCTGATCGACGTCGGTATAGTCGACATTGTCTCCGGCCATCGCCCAGATGAAGGCGTAGTTGGATGTGCCGGCGCCCGAATGGATCGACCAGCCCGGCGACAGCACCGCCTCCTCGCTGCGCATGACGATGTGGCGCGTCTCGTCCGGTTCGCCCATGAAGTGGAAGACGCGCTGCCCTTCCGGCAGATCGAAGTAGAGATAGGCTTCCATGCGCCGGTCATGCACATGGCAAGGCATGGTGTTCCACACCGAGCCTGGCGCGAGCTGCGTGATGCCGACGACGAGCTGGCAGGTCTTGACGCCGCCGGCGTGGATGAACTGGAAGATCGAGCGTTCGTTGCTGGTCGCCTGGCTGCCGAGATCGATCCGCCTGGCGTCGCCGATGCGGATTAACTGGCTGGGATAGGGCCGATGCGCCGGTGCGCTAAGCAGGTAGAATTTTGCCGGCTTGTCGGGCTCCGCCGAGGCGAACGACACCTGCTCAGCGCCCATGCCGAGATAGACCATGTCGCGCGCCGCCAATTCGTAAGCCATGCCGTCGGCCGTGACGGTGCCGGCGCCGCCGATGTTGACGGCGATCAATTCGCGGCGGTCGAGGAAAGCCTTGGTTCCGGTCGGTTTGATCGCCTCGAGCGGCAGGGTCTTGTCGATAGGCATCGCGCCACCGACGATCATGCGGTCGTAATGCGTGTAGGTCAGGCTGACGAGGCCCGGCTGGAAAAGCCCCTCGACGTGGAAATGGTGGCGCAGCTCGTCTGTTCCCATGGCCGCGGCGGTGATGGGATCGATGGCGAAGCGCGAGGAAAATTGTGTCTGGTCCATTTCTAGGCCTTGTCTGAGGTCACTCGGTCGATGCGGCTTTCAGCGAATTGGCATAATAGGCCTGTCTGGCCTGCAGCCGCTCGCGGTAGCGCTGCTGGCTGCGGCTCAGATGCGTGCGCATCGCCTCGCGCGCGGCCTCGGCATCGCCTGCCGAGATCGCGTTGAGAATGACGAGATGCTCGCGCTGCAGGCCGCGCTGGTACTCGTCCGACTGGACGAGCTCTGTCGACCAGGGCGAGGTCACGTCGCAAGGAATGGCGCGGCGTCCCAGCACATCGAGCATCTCGACATAGAACGGGTTGTTGGTGGCGCTGGCGATCGCGCGGTGGAAGGCGAGGTCGGCCGGGCCGGTCGGCTGGCTGGCGAGCAGCAGCCGCTCGAACTCGAAGAAGGCCTCCTGGATCGCGGCCTCCTGGGCGGCGTTGCGGCGGATGGCGGCCAGGCCCGCCGATTCGATCTCGATCGCGAGGCGGACCTCGAGCACGTTGAGCGCGACCGAATCCTTGGCTCCCATGTCGGCGGCCAAAACGCCGAAGGTGGTCGAGATGTGCTCGCTGACGAAGACGCCGGCGCCTTGCCGCGCTTCGACCAGGCCATCGGCGGCAAGCTTGGCCAGCGCCTCGCGGATGACCGTGCGGCTGACGCCGAAAGTCTCCGTCAGCTGGCCTTCGGTTGGCAGCTTCTGTCCGGGCGGAACCTCGCCTGCCAAGAGCTGCTTGCGGATCGCCGCGACCACGGTCTCCGACAGTTTGGGTTTGCGTTCGACCCTGAGGTCGGCAACTGTTTGGGACACGTGGTGCCCTCCTAATGGAACAGGCTCGGCAGCCACAATGAGATCTCCGGTATGTAGGTGACAAGCATCAGCACCACGAAGGCCGCTCCATAGAACGGCCAGATCGAGCGCATTGCCGTCCAGATGGGAATGCGGCCGATGGCGCAACTGACGAACAGCACCGCGCCGACCGGCGGCGTGCAGAGGCCGATGCCGAGATTGAGGATCAGGATGACGCCGAAATGCACGGGATCGACGCCATAGGCCATGACCACCGGCAGGAAGATCGGCGTGGTGATGATGATGAGCGGCGACATATCCATGAATGTGCCGAGGATGAGCAGGACGACATTGATCAGAAGCAGTATGACCAGCTTGTTGTCGGACACGGACTGCAAAAACGCGACAAGCGCTGCCGGAACCCGGAGATAGGCCAGCAGCCAGCCGAAGGCCGCGGCGCAGCCGATGATCATCAGCACCATCGCTGTCGTGCGCACCGCCGCTGTCGTCGCGGTGACGAAATCGTTCCAGCTCATCGACCGGTAGATGATCAACGTCACCAGGAAAGCATAGACGATGGCAATGCAGGAGCTTTCGGTGGCGGTGAAGATGCCGGAGCGGACGCCGCCAAAGATGATGCCGATCAGGATCAGCCCGGGAATGGCAGCGACAAGCAGCTGCAAGGCCCGGCCGAAACCGGCAAAAGGTTCCGTCGGATAGCCGCGCCGGCTTGCCACCAGATAGGCGGTGACCATCAGCGACAGGGCCAGCAGCAGCCCCGGCAGAACGCCGGCGGTGAACAGATCCGCGATCGAGATGCGGCCGCCGGCCGAGATCGAATAGATGATCATGTTGTGCGACGGCGGGATCAGCAGCGCGATGATGGCGCCGACGGAGGTGATGTTGACGGCATAGTCGATGCCGTAGCCGCGCGCCTTCATCTGCGGGATCATCAGCCCGCCGACCGCTGAGGCATCGGCTACCGCCGAACCGGAAATTCCGCCGAACATGGTCGACGCGGCAATGTTCACTTGACCCAGGCCGCCGCGCAGATGGCCGACCAGGGACCCGGCCAATGCCACCAGGCGGGCGGCGATGCCGCCGCGAACCATAAGGTCGCCGGCGAAGATGAAGAACGGGATGGCCATCAGCGAAAAGACGCTGATGCCGGAATTGAGCCGCTGGAACACAACGACCGGCGGCAGGCCGATCGTGAGGATCGTCGCGAAGCTGGCGACGCCGAGGCAGAACGCGATCGGCGTGCCGATAACCAGCAGGAAGACGAAAGTGCCGAAAAGCACGATCAGTGCCATGGTTCAGAGCTCCTCGCCGGTTGCGTAGATGTCGGCATCGACCGGCAGCCCGGCAAAGCGCCCCGCCAGCCGCTCGAGTGAAAACAGGCAGACCAGCGCGCCTCCCATGATGACCGGCAGGAAGCTGACGCCGCCGGGCAAGGCGAGCGACGGCATCACCGTGTTCCAGGTCAACCTGGCGAGCTGCACGCCATAGACGATCATGCCGGCGCCGAAGGCCAATACGACGAGATCGGAAATGCTGCGCAGCACCGCCTTGGCCGAGGCAGGCAAGACATAGAGCAGCACGTCGAAGCCGAGATGCGTGCGCTCGCGCACGCCGACGGCGGCGCCGAGAAAGATGAACCAGCCCATCAGCAGCACGGATGAGGACTCGGTCCAGCTCGGCGAGCGGTTCAGCATGTAGCGCGAGAAGACCTGCCAGAAGATGATGACGGTCATCAGCGTCAACCCCGTGCCGCTGACCCATAAGGCCAATCGCGCAAGCCCAGAAAGGGCCTGTTCCACCCGCAGCCAGAACCCTTTCGTACCCGACCGGCTGGGTGGCAGCACGGAGGCCTCCGTGCCACCGGGCCTGTTGCCGATCCCGGTCATTTCGTCGCCTGGATACGGGCGGCGAGGTCCTTGAGCTCGGGCGTCGACAGATATTTGTCGTAGACCGGCTTCATGGCGTCGATCAGCGGCTGCTTGTCGATCTCGCTGATCTTGACGCCGGCCTTCTCGACGATGTCGCGCGACTTCTTCTCCTGCGCGTCCCACAGCTCGCGCATTTTGACGACGCTGTCCTTGGCCGCCTGGCGCACGATCGCCTGGTCTTCCGGCGCCAGCTTGTCCCAGCTTGCCTTCGACATCACCAGCACCTCCGGCACGATCTGGTGCTGATCCAGCGTGTAGTGCTTGGCGACCTCGTAGTGCTTGGCGGATTCGAAGCTCGGCCAGTTGTTCTCGGCGCCGTCGATGACGCCGGTCTGCAGCGCCGAATAGACCTCGCCATAGGCCATCGGCGTGGCGTTGGCGCCGAGCGCATTGACCATGTCGACAAAGACGTCCGACTGGATGACGCGGAACTTCATGCCCTTCATGTCTGCCATCGAGGCGATGTCCTTCTTGGTGTTGTAGAAGGAGCGCGCGCCGGAATCGTAAAAGGCGAGTCCGACAAGGTCATGCGCCTCGAACGCCTTCAGGATCTGGTCGCCGATCGGCCCGTCCATGACATGGCGCATATGCTCGACCGAGCGGAAGATGTAGGGCAACGACGGCACGGCGGTTTCCGGCACGATGCCGTTGAACGGCCCCATGGAGACGCGATCGAGGTCGATGACGCCGGCCTGGGTCTGCTCGATCGTATCCTTTTCCTCGCCGAGCTGCGCCGAATGATAGACCTCGATCGAATAGCGCCCGTTGGTGCGCTGCTTGATCAGCTCGCCCATATATTTGACCCCCTCGACTGTCGGATAGCCGTCCGGATGGGTGTCCGAAGAGCGCAGGACGGTTTCGGCCTGCGCGGCTCCGATCATCAAGGACCCGATGGCGAATGTCGCCGCCAGCAATCTCGAAATACGCAACATGTCTTTCCTCCCTTCAAAAATCACGGATATCCCGGCTCAGAGTCGGTACGCCTTCTTGGCAAGCGAGTAGGCAAGCTCCCGGGCCAGCTCATGCGCCTCCTCCTCCCGGAGGCGATGCTCGGCGACCAGCCGCGCCAGAAAGGCGCAGTCGACACGCCGCGCGACGTCGTGGCGCGCCGGGATCGACGGGAAGGCGCGCGTGTCGTCATTGAAGCCGACGGTGTTGTAGAAGCCCGCCGTCTCGGTGGTCATCTCGCGGAAGCGGCGCATTCCTTCCGGGCTGTCGTGGAACCACCAGGCTGGCCCGAGCTTGAGCGCCGGATAGATGCCGGCGAGCGGCGCCAGCTCGCGCGCATAGCTCGTCTCGTCGAGCGTGAACAGGATGATCGTGAGGTCGCGCTCCAGCCCGACGCAATCGAGCAGCGGCTTCAGCGCCGACACATAATCGGTCCGGGTCGGGATATCGAAGCCCTTGTCGCGGCCGAATTTCTGGAAAATGGAAGGCGAATGATTGCGCCATGATCCAGGATGGATCTGCATCGCCAGGCCGTCGTCGCGGCTCATCTTGGCCATCTCGGTCAGCATCTGGGCTCGGAACAGTTTTCGCTCGCGCTCATCCTCGGAGCCGCGCCGGATGCGGTTGAACAGCTCCTGCGCCGCCGCGTCGGAGAGATTGGCGGTCTCGGCCGTCGGATGACCGTGATCGGACGAGGTCGCGCCGAACTCCTTGAAATAGGCGCGGCGCTTTCGATGCGCATCGAGATAGCCGGACCAGCTGCCGGTGTCGCATCCGGTGATCTCGCCGAGCCTATCCAGATTGGCCGGGAACCCCTCGAAATCGGGATCGACCACGGCGTCCGGCCGATACGCGGTGACGACGCGACCCTTCCAGCCGCTGTCGCGGATCATACGGTGCCATTTGAGGTCGTCGAGCGCGCCTTCGGTCGTCGCGATCACCTCGATGTTGAAGCGCTCGAACAGCGCGCGCGGCCGATAGTCGTCGCGTTGCAGCAGCGCGGCGATCGTGTCGTAGATACGGTCGGCGCTGGCTGCGGTAAGCGGCTCCCTGATGTCGAACAGATGCTCGAACACACGATCGAGCCACAGCCGTGTGGGCGTGCCGCGGAAGAGATAATAATGCTCGGCGAAGCGCCGCCAGATCGCCCGGCCGTCGGTTTCGACGGGTGCGCCTTCGAGCGTCGGGACGCCGAGTTCCTCCAGCCGCACGCCTTGGCTGAACAGCATACGGAAAATGTAATGGTCCGGCACGATCAAGAGCTGCGCCGGGTCGGAAAACGGTTCGTTGAGCGCGTACCAGCGCGGGTCGGTGTGGCCGTGCGGACTGACGATCGGCAGGTCCTTCACACCTGCATAAAGGGCGCGCGCCAATGATCGCGTTTCCGGCGAAAACAGCAGGTCCGGATCGGTCAATACGGCCACGCGGCTCCTCCCAAGCTCCGCTATTGGTAGATCGGCCAGAGATAATGTCAACATACAAATATTATGCAGTTGTATGATGACTTTCGAAAGGAACGTGGCCATTGTGCACGGCGACAGCGGGTGTTAGGTCGCTGCCGTCGTTTTCCGATCGGAGACCAGCTTCCATGAACGGCCGCCTATCCAACGCCACCCTTGCGGAGCTGCCGGCCGAAGTTCTGGTGCCTCGCTATGACCGCAAATCCGTCGCGCCCGGCATCGTCCATCTTGGCGTCGGCGCCTTTCACCGTGCCCATCAGGCCGCCTATGTCGATGCCTGTCTGGCGGATGGCGAGAGCGATTGGGGCATCATCGGCGTCTCCCTGCGCAGCCCCGACACGCGCGATGCGCTGGCGCCGCAGGACGGGCTCTACACGCTGGCAATCCGCGACAGCGCCGGCGAGCAGCTGCAGGTGATCGGCTCGATCCAGTCCTTGCACGTCGCCCCGGAGGACCCTGGCGCTGTGCTCGCCGCGCTCACCGATCCGGGCACCCGCATCGTCACGCTCACCATCACCGAGAAGGCCTATCTAAGGGCAGCCGACGGCACGCTCGACGCTGCGCACCCCGATATCGTCCACGACCTCGCCAACCCCGGATCGCCGAAGACGGCGCATGGATTTCTCGCCGAGTCGCTCGCGCGCCGCCGCGCCGCCGGCACGCCGCCCTTCACGGTGCTCTGCTGCGACAACCTGCCGGCCAACGGCGCCACATTGCACCGGCTGATGGTCGAGTTCGCCGAGTTGCGAGACAGCCGCGAAGGCGGTGCCCACCTCGCGCGTCACATCGCCGACGAAGTGGCGTTTCCATCTTCCATGGTCGACCGCATCGTGCCGGCGACCACGGACGCCGATCGCGCCCGCATCGCTGGCGAGCTCGGCATCGATGACGCGTGGCCGGTGATGACCGAGCCGTTCCGGCAATGGGTGATCGAGGACCGCTTTCCCGCCGGGCGGCCGGCCTGGGAGAAATTCGGCGTCACCATGGTCGAGGACGTCGGCCCGTTCGAGGACATGAAGCTGCGGCTGCTCAACGGCGCGCATTCGGGCATCGCCTATCTCGGCCTGCTCAGCGGCCACGCCACCGTCGACCGCGCCTTTGCCGATCCGTCGATCCGGCAGTTCGTCGATTGGCTCTGGGCCGAGGCTATTCCAACCCTGCCGCAGCAGGCCGGGCTCGACACAAGCGCCTATACGGCCGAGCTCGCCGAACGTTTTTCCAACACCGCGCTCGCCCACCGCACTGCGCAGATCGCCAATGACGGCAGCCAGAAGCTGCCGCAGCGCATCGTCGCCTCCGCCCTCGCCCGGCTGGAGGCCGGCTTGCTGCCGGAACATCTGTCGCTGGTTGTTGCCGCTTGGATCGCCGCCTGCGCCGCGCGCGGTAGCAGCTTGCCTGAGGGCCATTTCACCGACCCGCTCGATACCGCCCTCGGCGACCTGTTCGGCCGCAATCTGCCGACCGCAACATTGGCCGAGGCTGTGTTCGACCTCGCCGGCTTTGCCAAAGGCCACGCGGAACGACAAAGGTTGATCGAGTTTGTCGCCACCCACCTCGTCCATTTCAAGCAGGGCGGTCCGAAGCTGGCTTTTGCCGCGCTCGGCATTAATGGCAAGAGCGGAAAGGCCGATTAGTCCGAGGGCTCGACGGCGCCTTACCGGCCGACCGACCCGTTCACGACCTGGCGTGAAGCGTAATCGAGACCTCTCGAGTTCCAGAACAGCCGAGCGGCCTTGCCGACGAGATTTTCGTAAGGAACGAAGCCCACTCTGAACCTGCTGTCGGAAGCATTATCGCGATTGTCGCCGAGCACGAAATAATGGCCGGGCGGTACGATCCAGGCGCGTGTGTTGTCGCCGACGGAATTGTCCGTCAGGTCGAGTACGAAATGGACGACGCCGCCGGGCAACGTCTCGCGCCGAAGCTTTGCCGGTCTCGACGATTCTTCGTAAGCAAACGTGCCGGCGTCCTCGAGGCCGACGGCCACGTTGTCGATGTGCAGCACGCCGTCGATCATCTGGATCTTTTCACCGGGAAGACCGACGATCCGTTGGATATAGTCGATGCTGGGGTCGGGCGGGAACTTGAACACCACCACGTCTCCCCGTTTTGGCTCGGCACCAAAAACGCGTCCCTCGATCGGCAACAGCTCGAACGGTATGCTGTACCGGCTGTAGCCATATGCAAATTTCGACACGAACAGATAGTCGCCATTCTGCAGGGTGGGGTTCATGCTGCTGGACGGGATCGTAAACGGCTGGAACAAAAGCGTACGGATCACCAGTGCAGCAATCAGCGATGTGAGAATAGCCAGGGCGAGGACCACGCCTCCGTGCGCATACCACCTGTTAGGCGTGAAGCGGTTTGCGAAGGGCGCCACGAGCGCGGCCGACAAGACCATAGATGTCACGTTTGAGAAATTTGTCGCCCGGCTAAGATCGACTCCCGGCAGCGCCGGAAAGCCGACATAAACAATCGCCAAGGCGAGCACGCTGAAAAAGACGAGGCTGACGAGGGCCAGCCTGCCCGCTCCAATCCAAAGGAACCCGGCAAACGGCCCGCCAAAAGCGGATATCAGGGCCGTCGACCACCTCGATCGCGAGGTTACTTCTCGTTGATCCGTCTGCTGCGTCATCGGCCACCCCCTGCCAAGGCAGCCGGACTGTCGGATAAACAAAAAAGCGGGGCAAGGCCCCGCTTTCAAAATTGCCCCCATGCGGATCGATCTGTCGTCCTGGACGGACTTCAGGCCGGCAGCAGCGCGCCTTCCAGCGTGGTGAGCTGGCTGAGGAACTGCTCAGCCTTGCTGCGGCTCTCGTCGTCCTTTGCGTCGGCCGCGTCTTCCTTGGCCTCCTGGATGCGACGAGCAAGATCGGCGCGATCGATGTCGTTCACATGCGTCGCCGATTCGGCAAGAAGCGTGCAACCGGAAGGCAGGATGTCGGCGAAACCGCCGAACACGACGAAGCGCTCTTCCTTGCCGCCCGCGGTCTTTATCGTGACGACGCCGGGCTTGATGGTCGTCATGACCGGCGCGTGCTGCGCCATCACCGTCATCTCGCCTTCGGCGCCCGGGATGACGACCGACTCAACCTGCTCGGAAACGAGCAGCCGCTCCGGCGAGACCAGTTCGAACTTGAAAGCTTCAGCCATGATCAATTTTAGCGAGTAGGGAATAGCGAGTAGCGAGTAGTGAAGAAACTCGCCAAACCCGTTGCTCCCTATTCGCTACTCCCTATTCGCTATTCGCTTTCTTATGCCGCTTCCGCCGCCAGGCGCTGTGCCTTCTCGACCGCCTCGTCGATGCCGCCGACCATGTAGAAGGCGGCTTCCGGCAGGTGGTCGTAGTCGCCGGCGCAAAGGCCCTTGAAGCCCTTGATGGTATCGGCGAGGTCGACCAGCTTGCCCGGCGATCCGGTGAACACTTCGGCGACGAAGAACGGCTGCGACAGGAAGCGCTCGATCTTGCGGGCGCGGGCCACCGTCTGCTTGTCCTCTTCCGACAGCTCGTCCATGCCGAGGATGGCGATGATGTCCTGCAGCGACTTGTAGCGCTGAAGGATCGACTGCACCTGGCGGGCAACCTGATAGTGCTCCTCGCCGACGACCATCGGGTCGAGCATGCGCGAGGTGGAATCCAGCGGATCGACGGCCGGGTAGATGCCCTTTTCCGAGATCGCGCGGTTCAGCACGGTCGTGGCATCGAGGTGGGCGAAGGACGTCGCCGGCGCCGGGTCGGTCAAGTCGTCGGCCGGCACGTAGATGGCCTGCACCGAGGTGATCGAGCCCTTGGTCGTCGTCGTGATGCGCTCCTGCAGCGCGCCCATGTCGGTCGCCAGCGTCGGCTGGTAACCCACGGCGGAAGGAATGCGGCCGAGCAGCGCCGACACTTCCGAGCCCGCCTGCGTGAAGCGGAAGATGTTGTCGACGAAGAACAGCACGTCCTGGCCCTGGTCGCGGAAATATTCGGCGACCGTGAGGCCGGTCAGGCCGACGCGGGCGCGCGCGCCCGGCGGCTCGTTCATCTGGCCGTAGACAAGTGCTGCCTTCGAGCCCTGGCCGCCGCCCTTCTTGTTGACGCCCGATTCGATGAACTCGTGATAGAGGTCGTTGCCTTCGCGGGTGCGCTCGCCGACGCCGGCGAACACCGAGAAGCCGCCATGCGCCTTGGCGACGTTGTTGATCAGCTCCTGGATCAGCACGGTCTTGCCGACGCCGGCGCCGCCGAACAGGCCGATCTTGCCGCCGCGGGCATAAGGCGCCAGGAGGTCGAGAACCTTGATGCCGGTGACCAGGATCTGCGCTTCCGTCGACTGGTCGACATAGGCCGGAGCCGGCTGGTGGATGGCGCGCATTTCGACGCCGTCGACCGGGCCTTCCTCGTCGACCGGCTCGCCGATGACGTTGATGATGCGGCCGAGCATGCCGGGACCGACCGGAACCGAGATCGGCGCGCCGGTGTCATAGACCTCCTGGCCGCGAACCAGACCTTCGGTCGAGTCCATGGCGATGCAGCGCACGGTGTTCTCGCCGAGATGCTGGGCCACCTCGAGCACCAGGCGGTTGCCGACATTGTCGGTTTCCAGCGCGTTCAGAATGGCCGGCAGGTGATCCTCGAACTGCACGTCCACGACGGCGCCGATGACCTGGCGGACCTTGCCGGCGGCGCCGACGCGCTTGGCCGCGACGCTGGCTGCGGAAGCCGCGGCCTTGGCCGGAGCGGCCGCCTTCTTCGCCGGAGCGGCGGCCTTCGCGGCTGCTGCCGGGGCCTTTGCCGCCTTCGGGGCCGGTGCCTCCTTGGCCGCGGTCTTCGGGGTAGCTGCTTTCGCCATCGTCTTTGCCCTTTTCGTCTATCCGTTGTTCACGCCACTCGCCGGGTGTCCCGCGCGGGGCGTGATTAGAGCGCCTCGGCGCCCGATATGATCTCGATCAGTTCCTTGGTGATCTGCGCCTGCCGCTGGCGGTTGTAGGTGATCGACAGCTTGTTGATCATGTCGCCGGCATTGCGCGTCGCATTGTCCATCGCGCTCATCTTGGCGCCCATCTCGCCGGCCGCGTTTTCAAGCAGCGCGCGGAAGATCTGCACCGCGATGTTTCGCGGGATGAGGTCGGAGAGGATCTCGCCCGGCTCCGGCTCGTATTCGTAGACGGCATTGCCGCCACTGGTCGCCTCGGGAGCGGTCGACCCGACGGCCGCCGCCGGGATGATCTGCTGCGCCGTCGGGACCTGGCTGATCACCGACTTGAACTGCGAATAGAACAGCGTGCAGATGTCGAAGCCGCCCTCGTTGAAGAGGTGGATGACCTTGCGCGCGATCGCATCGGCATTGGCGAAGCCGAGCGTCTTCACTTCGCGCAGGTCGACGCGCTCGAGGATCATCGAAGCGTATTCGCGGCGCAGGATGTCATAGCCCTTCTTGCCGACGCAGATGATCTTCACCTGCTTGCCGTCGGCCAGCAGCCTGCGGATGTGGTCGCGGGCGAGGCGCGCGATCTGCGAGTTGAAGCCGCCGCACAGGCCGCGCTCGGCCGTGCAGACGATGAGCAGATGCACGTCGTCCCTGCCGGTGCCCGTCATCAGCGCCGGGGCATCGCCGCCGCCGCCGATCGCCTGGGTGATGTTGGCCAGGACCGCGCCCATGCGCTCGGAATAGGGTCTAGCTGCTTCCGCCGCTTCCTGCGCGCGACGCAGCTTCGCCGCGGCGACCATCTGCATCGCCTTGGTGATCTTCTGCGTCGCCTTGACCGAGGCGATACGGTTACGAAGGTCTTTTAACGAAGCCATGCTTCAAACCTGATCCCGTCCAGCTTCGTTCAAGCGAAGGTCTTGGCGAAGGCGTCGATCTCGGCCTTGAGCTTGGCGCGCAAATCGTCCGACAGCGCCTTCTCCTTGCGGATGCCGTCGAGCACGTCCTTGCCGGCCGAGCGCATATGGCTGAGCAGCCCATGCTCGAACTTGCCGACCTGGTTCAGCGGCAGCTTGTCGAGATAGCCGTTGACGCCGGCGAAGATCACCGCGACCTGTTCCTCGACCTTGAGCGGCGAGAATTGCGGCTGCTTGAGCAGCTCGGTCAGGCGCGAACCGCGATTGAGCAGACGCTGCGTTGCCGCGTCGAGGTCAGAGCCGAACTGCGCGAAGGCAGCCATTTCGCGATACTGCGCGAGCTCGCCCTTGATGGAGCCGGCGACCTGCTTCATCGCCTTGATCTGCGCCGAGGAGCCGACGCGCGACACCGACAGGCCGACGTTCACCGCCGGACGGATGCCCTGGAAGAACAGGTTGGTTTCGAGGAAGATCTGGCCGTCGGTGATCGAGATCACGTTGGTCGGGATGTAGGCCGACACGTCGTTGGCCTGCGTCTCGATGATCGGCAGCGCGGTCAGCGACCCGTTGCCGTTGTCGTCATTGAGCTTTGCGGCACGCTCGAGCAGGCGCGAGTGCAGGTAGAAGACGTCGCCCGGATAAGCTTCGCGGCCCGGCGGGCGGCGCAGCAGGAGCGACATCTGGCGGTACGCGACGGCCTGCTTCGACAGATCGTCATAGCTGATCAGCGCATGCATGCCGTTGTCGCGGAAATATTCGCCCATGGTGCAGGCGGTGAACGGCGCCAGGAACTGCATCGGCGCCGGATCGGACGCGGTGGCAGCGACGATGATCGAATATTCGAGCGCGCCGCGCTCTTCCAGCACCTTGACGAACTGCGCGACGGTCGAGCGCTTCTGGCCGACGGCGACGTAGACGCAGTAGAGCTTTTCCTTCTCGGGGCCGTTGTCGTGCACCGACTTCTGGTTCAGCATCGTGTCGAGGATGATGGCGGTCTTGCCGGTCTGGCGATCGCCGATGACCAGCTCGCGCTGGCCGCGGCCGACCGGGATCAGCGCGTCGATGGCCTTGAGGCCGGTCGACATCGGCTCATGCACCGACTTGCGCGGAATGATGCCGGGCGCCTTGACGTCGACACGCTTGCGTTCGGTCGCCTTGATCGGGCCCTTGCCATCGATCGGATTGCCCAGCGCGTCGACGACGCGGCCGAGCAGGCCCATGCCGACAGGCGCGTCGACGATGGCGCCGGTGCGCTTGACGGTGTCGCCTTCCTTGATGTCGCGGTCGTTGCCAAAGATGACGACGCCGACATTGTCGGCTTCGAGGTTCAGCGCCATGCCGCGGATGCCGCCGGGGAATTCGACCATCTCGCCGGCCTGGACGTTGTCGAGGCCGTAGACGCGGGCGATGCCGTCACCGACGGACAGAACCTGGCCGACTTCGGAGACCTCGGCCTCCCTGCCGAAATTCTTGATCTGGTCTTTCAGAATTGCGGAAATTTCCGCGGCGCGGATGTCCATCAGCCGACCTCTTTCAGTGCAAGCTTGAGCGAATTGAGTTTGGTTTTGAGCGACGTGTCGATTTGGCGCGAGCCCATCTTGACGACCAGGCCGCCGAGCAGCGACGGATCGACGGTCATGGCAATAGCCACGTCCTTGCCGGCGATGCTCTTCAGCGTCGCCTGGAGTTCAGCCTGCTGCGCATCCGTCAGCGCATGCGCCGAGGTGACCTCGGCCGATGCCTCGCCGCGATGGTCGGCGGCGATCTGGCGGAATGCCTTGATCATGCCGGGTACCGCGAACAGGCGGCGGTTCTTGGCGACGACGCGCAGGAAATTGCCCACCAGGCCGGTGATCTGGGCCTTGTCGGCGATGGCGGCGATGGCCCTTGCCTGGTCCTCGCCGGAAAACACCGGGCTGTTGATCAGCCGCGCGAGATCGTCGCTGCTGTTGAGCATTGCCTCGAAGCTGGCGAGGTCGGCCTCGACCTTGGCGACTGAATTGTCCTGCAGCGCAAGCTCGAATAGCGAGCCTGCATAGCGTTCGGCGACAGCTGAGATTGGCGATGACGATTGGGCCACGGACCGTCTTTTCTCTTGTCTGACAGGCCGCAGATTGTTGGCGCGAGCGAG
This sequence comes from Mesorhizobium sp. B2-8-9, assembly GCF_006439475.1. NCBI lineage: Bacteria > Pseudomonadati > Pseudomonadota > Alphaproteobacteria > Hyphomicrobiales > Phyllobacteriaceae > Mesorhizobium > Mesorhizobium sp. B2-8-9. The sequence goes on from NZ_VFTQ01000007.1 coordinate 196,884, forward strand.
AACTCTGGCTAAATCTTTGACCTTACTGCATTTTTCCAAGCACGGAGGCGCGGCTTCCGCTATCCCCGGTCGAAAGTCGATTGCCGTCTAGCACAGGCTTTTTAAGACCGCAATGCATCGTCCGGCATGGTTTTCAGGCACTTTTGTCGCATCAGGCGGCTGGGGCCAACCCCAAGCGCCGGATTCACAGTACAAAGCCGAAGGCAAAGGCCAGCGGCAGCGCCGCCAGCGCCAATTCAACCACGATCGACACCCAGTTGAAAGGGGTGTTGGCGCCGTCCGACATCATCGACAGAAGCCGGCCGAAGGCGGTGAACAGCCAGGAGAAGCCCAGCGCCATGTAAAGCAGCGGCTGCGCCAGAAGAATGCAGCACAGGCTGACGCCGAGATAAAAGCCCGACATGCGGCCGCGTCCCTCGGCGATCGCCGCCGCTTTCTCGGGCCTCGGCTGCAGGCGCAGCGCGCGAAACGCAAGCCCCGGCGCCAGGAACAGGAATAGGCCGAGCGCCAAGGTCACGACGGCGCTCGACCAGGCCAGCCACTCACCCTGGCTGGCGGGCCACGGAAACGCGAAGTCCATAAAATCCCCCTCTTATTTCTTGTTCTGAAACAGCGGCATTCTAGCTAGGGAATGAAGGCGCGCCAGAGGACGGCGGGCACATTAGGTACAGCGCATCAGGCGAGCGCGAAATCGACCGCGGCCGCGGCATGGATGCGCGTCGTGTCGAAGACCGGAACGTCGAAATCGCCCTGGCCGATCAACATGGTGATCTCGGTACATCCCATGATGACGCCGTCCACCCGGTCGGTGCGCCGCATCCGGCCGATCTCGTCGAGATAGGCGGATTTCGATTCGGACCTGACGATGCCCTGGCAGAGCTCGTCATAGATCACCCGATGCACCATGTCGCGGCCGCCCTGGTCGGGCACGATCGGCTGCAGCCCGTATTTCTCCGCGAGCCGTCCCTTGTAGAAATCCTGTTCCATGGTGAAGCGTGTCGCCAGCAGCGCCGGCCGCTTCACTCTGGCATCGAGGACAGCCTGCGCCGTGGCGTCGGCGATATGGATGAGCGGGATCGATATGGCCGCCTGCACCGTGTCGGCGAGCTTGTGCATGGTGTTGGTACAGATCACCAAGCCCTCGGCCCCGCCCGCCTCCAGCTTGCGCGCGGCTTCCACCAGAAGAGCGCCGGCGCCTTCCCAGTCGCCGGCATGCTGGCGTTCGGCGATCTCGGCGAAATCGAACGACCACAACAACAGCTTGGCCGAATGCAGCCCGCCCAGCCGCTCGCGCACGATCTCGTTGAGCAGGCGGTAATAGATCGCGGTCGATTCCCAGCTCATCCCGCCGAGAAGGCCTAGGGTTTTCATAAGCGACCACTCCCGTTGAGGCTGTCTCTCCAAGGTTATAAAAAGCTCTGCGGGTCGATGTCGACCTGCACCCTGACCGAGCCGCGCAGCTTCGGTCCATTCGCCAACATGGCCCGAATAAAGCCTTGCATGTCGGCGCGCCGTTCGCCCTGCACAAGCAGGCGGAAGCGGTGACGGCCGCCGATCAGCGACAACGGCGCCTCTGCCGGCCCGAGCACGAAGAGGTCGGACGCACTGGGTGCCGCGCGCCGCAGGCCCCGTGCATGGCTTTCCGCCTCGCCGCGTGTCGCGGCGCTGACGATGATGCCGGCGAGCCGGCCGAAGGGCGGCAGCGCCGCCCGCTCGCGCTCGGCGATCTCGCGCTCGTAAAACGCTTCCGAATCGCCCGAGACGATCGCGCGCATCACCGGATGATCCGGCTGGTAGGTCTGCAAGAGGCCGAGGCTCTTCTTGCCGGTGCGGCCGGCGCGGCCCGTCACCTGGCTGAGCAACTGGAAGGTGCGCTCGGCGGCGCGCGGATCGCCATTGGCCAATCCCAGATCCGCATCGACCACGCCGACCAGCGTCATGCCGGGAAAATTATGACCCTTGGCGACCAGCTGCGTGCCGATGACGATATCGGCCTCGCCATTGGCGACGGCCTCGAGCTCGAGCCTGAGCCGGCGCACGCCGCCCAGAAGATCGGACGACAGCACGATGGTGCGGGCATCGGGGAAATGCCCGACCACTTCCTCCGCGATGCGCTCGACGCCTGGGCCGCATGCCACCAGATGGTCGAGCGTGCCGCATTCCGGGCAGGCTTCCGGCCGCCGCTCGTTATGGCCGCAATGATGGCAGACGAGCTGGCCGCGAAACCGGTGCTCGACCAGCCAGGCTGAGCAGACCGGGCAGCCGAAGCGGTGGCCGCAGACGCGGCAGAGCGTCAGCGGCGCATAACCGCGCCTGTTGAGGAAAAGCAGCGACTGCTCCTTCCTCTCCAGCGTGCGCTGCATCTGCTCCAAAAGGACAGGCGACAGGAAGCTGCCCCGCGCCGGCGGGGAACGCCGCATGTCGATCGACTTCAGGTCGGGGAGCGCCGCCTCGGCAAAACGGGCCGACAGCACGGCCCGGTCGTAGCGGCCCTGGCTGGCATTGACCCGGCTTTCCACCGAGGGCGTCGCCGAGGCGAGCACGACCGGGAAGCCGCCGATATGGCCGCGCACCACCGCCATGTCGCGCGCATTGTAGAAGACGCGGTCTTCCTGCTTGTAGGCGGGGTCGTGCTCCTCGTCGACGACGATCAGGCCGAGTTCCTTGAACGGCAGGAACAGCGCCGAACGCGCGCCGGCGACGACGCGCACGCCGCCTTCCGCAATCTGGCGCCAGACGCGTTCGCGCATCCGCGGCGGCAGGTCGGAATGCCATTCCGCCGGCTTGGCGCCGAACCGGTCCTGGAAACGTTCCAGGAAGGCGTGCGTCAGCGCGATTTCCGGCAACAGGATCAGCACCTGTCTGCCCTTGTCGAGCGCCGCTGCCACCGCTTCGAAATAGACTTCCGTCTTGCCGGAGCCGGTGACGCCGTCGAGCAGCGTGACATTAAAGCTATCGGCGGCGACCGCGGCGCGCAGCTTGTCCGCCGCCGCTTTCTGGTCAGGCATCAATTCCGGCACGGCATGGGAAGGATCGGGCGCCGCCACCACCGGACGCGGCGGGATCATCACCGTCTCGAACACGCCCTGTGCCCGCAACCCGTCGATGACGGTCGAGGAGACGCCAGCGGCGTGCGCCAGCCCAGAGCGCGTCCAGGCAAGGCCGCCTTCGGCCGTCTCCAACACGCGCCGCCGCGCGTCGGTCAACCGGTCCGGTTCGGCCAGCGTGCGCTGCAGCCCTTCGATCCACGGCTCCGGGTCGAAAGCCTCGGGAGCTCTGAGCAGCATGCGCGCCACCATGCCGGGGGCAGAGAGCGTGTATTGCGCGATCCAGTCGACGAAGCGGCGCATCGCCCTGTCGATCGGCGGGCAGTCGAACACCTCCTCGATCGGCCGCAATTTCTTCGTATCGACGGTTTCGACGGCGCCGTCCCAGACGATGCCCGCGACCTGGCGCGGCCCGAGCGGCACGCGCACGATCGAGCCCGGCACCACGCGCATGCCGGGCGGCACGGCATAGGTATAGGGCCGTTCGGCGGGCATCGGCACCAGCACGGGCGCGGCTGCGACAAAGGGCGAATCTTCGATCATCGGGCGTGACCTTGCCCCGACTTTGCTCTAGATCAAAGGGGACCCTCGCATGTGCCTGGCGGGCGCCAGGCGATCCCCAAGGAGACAGCCATGAAGTTTTTTGTCGACACCGCTGACATCAAGGAAATTAAGGAGCTGCACGATCTGGGGCTGCTGGACGGCGTCACCACCAACCCGTCGCTGATCCTGAAATCGGGCGGCAAGATTTCCGAAGTCACCAAGCAAATCTGCGACATCGTCGAAGGGCCGGTCTCGGCCGAGGTGGTGGCCACCGAATACAAGGACATGATGGCCGAGGCCGAGGTGTTGGCCAAGATCGCGCCGAACGTGGCCATCAAGGTGCCGCTGACGCTAGACGGCCTGAAGGCCTGCAAGACCATCCGCACCGAAATGAACCGCATGGTCAACGTGACGCTCTGCTTCTCGGCCAACCAGGCGTTGCTGGCCGCCAAGGCCGGCGCCTCCTTCATCTCGCCTTTCGTCGGCCGCATCGACGACACCGGCTCGGACGGCATGGAGCTGATCTCGGAAATCCGCACCATCTACGACAATTACGATTTCAAGACCGAGATCCTGACCGCCTCGGTGCGCACGGTGAACCACGTCAAGCAGGCCGCGCTGATCGGCGCCGATATCGTGACCGCGCCGCCGGCCACGCTGAAGGCGCTGGTCAATCACCCGCTGACCGACAAAGGCCTCGCCGCCTTCCTCGCCGACTGGGCCAAGACCGGCCAGAAGATCGGCTGAGACCGGAGCAGTTCCAGGAAAAGTGTGTAACGATTTTCCGTCTGGGGATTGCGCAAGGCAAAAAGCAACTGAGTAGCAAAGAAGGCCGGGCAACCGGGCCTTCTTTCGTGGCAAAGTGCCTATGCCTTGCCAGGTCACCTGCCTCGGCGATTGGCCGAAACCCCCATCGCGATCGTCATCCACAGGCGGAGCAAGGAGCGAAGCGACGCGCGCAGACCCGAGGATCCATTCCGTGACATACGAGCGTCGCAACGGTGCAGAATTCTGCTCCGCCGCACCTTCAGGCCGAGGTAACGGAATGCATCCTAGGGTCTACGCGACGCAGCTTCGCGGCTGCTCCGCCCTAGGATGACGAAGTTCGGAAGGCTTCAGCCAATCTCCGGCGAGGAACTAGGCCTTTTTGCCGTGCCTGGCCAAATCCTGGGCGATGGAAAGCCGCAGCAGGTCGGCCAACTCGCGCGCAGCGCGGTTCTCCGCATCGATCTGCGCGCGATAAGCCGCGAATTCCTGGCGCGGCCGGTCGAAGGACGAGGGGATCGAGCGCTTGCCGACGGCAATCACCGTGTTGGTCGCGGTGTCCCTGAGCACGTAGTTGGCGGTCAGCGTGACCGTGCCCGCCGTCGGCTCGTCTTCCTGGGTCTGCACCTGCACGATGGCCGCCGATTCGACCAGCTCGGTGACACCGAGATCGAGCGTGTAGGCCGGCGAGGCCGGCTCGCCCGAGCCCTGCCCGAAGGCGAAGATCAGATTGTTGCGCACCTGCTGCGCGTAGCGCGTGTTGACCGGCTTGATCGAGATCGAGCCGAGCTCGGCGGATGCGCTGAGCTGCGATCCGGGCGACAGCGGCTGGCTGGAATAGAGCGGCCGCACGGTGCAGGCCGAAACCAGCGCCAGCGCGGCGACCATGCCGCAGACCGCCAGGCGGCCGCGCAGGCGGACCGGTTGTGACTTCACCGGATCAGGCAACGACATTGACGATCCTCTGCGGGACGATGATCACCTTGCGCGGAGCCTTACCTTCCAGTGCTTTTTGCACGAAGTCGAGAGCCAGCACCGCTTTTTCGACGGCACCTTGATCCGCGTCGCGGGCAATTGTCAAATCCCCGCGCTTCTTGCCGTTGACCTGCACCGGCAGCACGATCTCGTTGTCGACCACCAGCGCCGGGTCGTAGACCGGCCAGGGCCGCTCGGCGACCATCTCCGTGCCGCCCAGCGCCTGCCAGCATTCCTCCGCCAGATGCGGCATGACCGGGGCGATGATGTGCACCAGGATCTGCACCGCCTCGCGGCAGGCGCCCTTCAGCGCGGGGTCGGCCTTGCCCTCGGCAACGTCGTTGAGCGGTGCAGCCAGCACATTGGCGAGCTCATAGATGCGGGCGATGGCGCGGTTGAAGCCGAGCTTCTCGATGTCCTCGCCAACCGCCTTCAGGATCTTGTGCGCGGCCTTGGAAACCACGCCCGCCTCGCCATCTTTCGCCGCCGCGGGCTTGATGCCGGGCAGAGATTCGGCCGCTATCTGCACCAGGCGCCAGATGCGCTGCACGAAGCGGTGCGCGCCGGCCGCACCCTCGTCGGTCCATTCGACGTCGCGCTCCGGCGGCGAGTCCGACAGCATGAACCAGCGTGCCGTGTCGGCGCCGTAACCGTCGGTGATCTCTTCCGGGCTCACCGTGTTCTTCTTCGACTTCGACATTTTCTCCAGCGCGCCGATCGTCGCCTCCTCGCCGGTGGCGATCTCGACGGCGCGGCGCTTGCCGTCGACGTCCTCGAGCCTGACCTCGCTCGGCGACAGCCAGCGCCCATTGTTGGACGGGCCGCCGACGCGGTAGGTCTCGTGCACCACCATGCCCTGCGTGAAAAGGCCCTTGAACGGCTCCGCCAGGTTCAGGTGACCGGTCTCGCGCATGGCGCGGGTGAAGAAGCGCGAATAGAGCAGATGCAGGATCGCGTGCTCGATGCCGCCGATATACTGGTCTACCGCCAGCCATTCGTCGGCCGCTTTCGGCTCGGTCGGCTCGTTTGCCCACGGCGCGGTGAAGCGCGCGAAATACCAGGACGAATCGACGAAGGTGTCCATCGTGTCGGTCTCGCGCCGCGCATCGCGGCCGCATTGCGGGCACTTCACATGCCGCCATGTCGGATGACGGTCGAGCGGGTTGCCTGGACGGTCGAACTCGATGTCGTCGGGCAGCTTCACCGGCAGGTCGGCCTTCGGCACCGGCACGACGCCGCAGGCTTCGCAATGGATCATCGGGATCGGGCAGCCCCAGTAGCGCTGGCGCGAAATGCCCCAGTCGCGCAGGCGGAAATTCACCTTGCGCTCCGCCATCGGCCGGCCGCCGATGCTTTTCTGCTCCAGGAGCTTCGCCACTTCATCGAACGCCCTCTCGGGCTTCATGCCGTCTAGGAAGCGCGAATTGATCATCACGCCGTCGCCGTCATAGGCCTCCTCGATGATCTGGAAGCTCCCCTGCTTTTCGCCTTCCGGCATCACCACCGGAATCACCGGCAGGCCGTATTTGTTGGCGAAGTCGAGGTCGCGCTGGTCTCCCGACGGGCAGCCGAAAATGGCGCCGGTGCCGTATTCCATCAGCACGAAATTGGCGACATAGACCGGCAGCGTCCAATTCTCGTCGAACGGGTGGACGACGCGGATGCCGGTGTCGAAGCCCTTCTTTTCGGCCGTCTCGAGCGCCGCCACCGAGGTGCCCATGTGGCGTACCTCGTCGATGAACTTCGCCAGCTCGACATTGCTCTCGGCGGCTTTTCTCGCCAGCGGATGGTCGGCGGCGACCGCCATGAAGGAGGCGCCGAAGATGGTGTCCGGCCTTGTCGTGTAGACTTCCAGCTCATGTGTCTCGCCGACAGGCTTTGCCAGCGGCCAGCGGATCAGCAGCCCTTCCGAGCGGCCGATCCAGTTGTGCTGCATCAGCTTGACCTTTTCCGGCCACTCTTCGAGTCCGTTGAGCGAGTCCAGCAGATCTTGTGCGAAGTCGGTGATCTTGAAGAACCACTGCGTCAGCTCGCGCTGCTCGACCAGCGCGCCCGAGCGCCAGCCGCGGCCGTCGATGACCTGCTCGTTGGCAAGCACCGTCATGTCCTCCGGGTCCCAGTTGACCTTGGAGGATTTGCGCGTCACCAAGCCCTTCTCGACGAAGTCGAGGAACAGCATCTGCTGGCGGTGGTAATAGTCGACGTCGCAGGTCGCGAACTCGCGCGCCCAGTCGAGCGACAGGCCCATCATCTTGAGCTGCTCACGCATGACCGCGATGTTTTCGTAGGTCCAGTCCTTGGGATGGACCTTGTTCTGCATGGCGGCGTTTTCGGCCGGCATGCCGAACGCGTCCCAGCCCATCGGATGCAGCACGTTGAAACCCTTGGCGCGTTTGTAGCGCGCCACCACGTCGCCCATCGTGTAGTTGCGGGTGTGGCCGATATGGATCTTGCCCGATGGATAGGGGAACATCTCAAGCACGTAGTATTTCGGCTTCGGATCGTCGTTCCTGGCCTCGAACAGCTTCTTTTCGGCCCAGGCCTTCTGCCATTTGGGCTCTGACGTGCGCGGATTGTATCGTTCGGTTGCCATCGGATGTTTTTCACTTAAAAGCAGGTGCGCGGTGCTGGATTAAGGCGTGTCGATATTCAGGTCAGGCCGAGCCGAAAATGGCGGGTTCCGAGAACCGGAGCGAAGCGTACTTAAGTACGTGAGCACCGGAAGCGCAGGAAACCGGCATTTGCAGGCCGGCATCACCTGAATATCGACACGCCTAGGCCGGCAGCCGAGACAATGTCGTCGCGGTGTTCACCATGGATTGCCGGACCCGTCAACTGCGGCGAGCCGGCCGGCCATGAAAACTATGGGCAGGATAGTGGCATGACGAACGCCGTAGAGCAGCTTCACGCGGTCAGGGCGAAGATCGCGAACGCCGAGCGCGAGGCGAAGCGAGCGCCCGGCGCCGTCACGCTTGTGGCGGTGTCGAAGACCTTCGCGGCCGAGGACATCCGCCCCGTCATCGAGGCAGGCCAGCGCGTCTTCGGCGAGAACCGCGTGCAGGAAGCGCAAGGCAAATGGCCGGCGCTGAAGGCGGCATTTGCCGATATCGAGCTGCACCTGATTGGCCCGCTGCAATCCAACAAGGCCAAGGAAGCGGTGGCGCTTTTCGATATCATCGAAACGGTGGACCGTGAGAAGATCGCCGCTGAGCTCGCCAAGGAGATCGTAAGGCAAGGCCGAACGCCCAAGCTGTATGTCCAGGTCAACACCGGCTCCGAGCCGCAAAAGGCCGGCATCGAGCCGCGCGAGGCGGTCGCCTTCGTCAAACGCTGCCGCGAGATGCATGGTCTCGCCATCGAAGGCCTGATGTGCATCCCGCCGGCCGATGAGAACCCCGGCCCGCATTTCGCGCTGCTGGAAAAGCTCGCCCGCGAAGCCGGCGTCGCGAAACTTTCGATGGGCATGTCCGGCGACTACGAAACCGCGATCGCTTTCGGCGCGACCAGCGTCAGGGTCGGGTCGGCAATCTTCGGCAACCGGTGACGCCGCCACCCGCTATCTTTCCCTGGGGTTGATTGATGATCCGCTGCCACCGCGCTATATCTAGCCAAGCTAGCTAGGAGCGGCGGATGAACTGGCATCTTCAGGACGCGAAGAACAATTTTTCAAAAGTGGTCCAGCGCGCGCGAACCGAGGGGCCGCAGACCGTGACGCTTCGCGGCGAACGGGCTGCGGTCGTGCTGTCCGCCGAGGATTACGACCGCTTGGCCGGGAAGAAGAAATCGCTCGCTGAATATCTTCTGACCGGCCCCGGCTGGGACGATGAGTTTCATAAGGAAATCACCCGCCGCTCGGATACGATGATCCGGGACGTCGACCTCTGATGTATCTGCTCGATACGAACGTTGTTTCAGACGTGCAAAGGCGGCTGCCGAAACCAACCGCCTGGCTGGCTTCGGTTGATCCGACCTCGATCAGTCTCAGTGTGATCACCATTGGTGAGATCGAACGTGGGATCGTCAAGCAGCGCAAGACCGACCCCGACAGGGCAGCGCGGCTTGACGTCTGGCTGCGGGAACTGCGCCGAGACAATGCGGACCGCATCCTGGCGATCACGGAAGAGGTCGCCCTCGCGTGGGGCCGTATCACGGCCAGACGTACGCGAGGAAACGCCGACACCCTCATTGCGGCAACCGCCCTCGTGCACGACCTGATCCTGGTCACTCGAAACGTGGCCGACTTCGAAGGCATGGGCGTGACGGTCGTCAATCCCTGGGAAGTCTGACGTTTCAAGATCCGCTGATTGGCAACTTCACATCAAGTTGACCACCGCGTTTGCGCCAGAACTTGAAACGAAACGGGCCGTTCCTATTTACCCGGTGCACATTCACTCCTTTCTCGGGGAATCTCACCATGCGTTATAATCAGCTCGGCAACACCGGCCTGTTCGTTTCCGAACTCTGCCTCGGCACCATGACCTTCGGCGCCGCCGGCGAGAATGCCCAATGGGGCCTGATCGCCAGTCTCGACCAGAAGGGCGTCAACGAGATCGTCGGCCGCTCGATCGCCGCCGGCGTCAATTTCTTCGACACGGCGGATGTCTATTCCTTCGGCCAGTCCGAGCAGCTGCTGGGACAGTCGCTCAAGGATCTCGGCGTGAAACGTTCGGACGTTATCATCGCCACCAAGGTGCATGGCGCCATGGGCAACGGGCCGAACGAGCGCGGCTCCTCGCGCGGTCACATCATGGATTCGGTCGACCGCAGCCTGGAGCGACTGCAGCTCGATCACATCGACCTCTACCAATTGCACGGCACCGACACGGTCACGCCGATCGACGAGACGCTGCGCGCGCTCGACGATCTCGTCGCCAGCGGCAAGGTCCGTTACGTCGGCGTCTCCAACTGGCAGGCCTGGCGCATCGCCAAGGCGCTGGGCATCGCGGAGCGCAAAGGTTTTGCCCGTTTCGAGACAATCCAATCCTACTACTCGATCGCCGGCCGCGATCTCGAGCGCGAGATCGTGCCGCTGATCAACGAGGAAAAGCTTGGCCTGATGGTCTGGTCGCCTATGGCCGGCGGGCTGCTTTCCGGCAAATACGGTCCCGGCGCACCCGGCAATGGCGAAGGCCGTCGTGCTTCGTTCAATTTCCCGCCGGTCAATGAGGACCGCGCCTGGGCGGCGGTTGCGGTCATGCGCGAGGTCGCCAGAAAGCACGATGTCAGCGTCGCCACGGTGGCGTTGGGCTATGTGCTGGCCAAGCCTTTTGTGATGAGCGTCCTCATCGGCGCCAGCCGCATGGACCAGCTCGAGCAGAACCTCGCCGCAACCGGCTTGAAGCTCGACGCCGACGACCTCGCCAGGCTCGACGAGGTAAGCGCGCTGCCTGCCGAGTATCCCGGCTGGATGCTGGAGCGGCAAGGCGCCGGCCGGCGTCCCGCGCCGTTCGTGCCGAAGGCGTAATTCCGCTCAAGCAGGCAGGTCGGAGCCGCGTGCCATTGGCGCGCGGCTCTTTCCTCATTCAGAGAGGAACGCTTTCCGCGAGAAAATCGAGGAACGCTCGGACGCGGGCCGGCAGATGCTTGCCCTGGCCGACATAGACGGCATGCGTCGGCTCCTCGTCGCCTGGATTGAACTTCTCAAGCAACGGCACGAGCAGCCCGGCGGCGATGTCGGGTTCGACATGCCAACGCGCCAGCCGCGCTATGCCGGCTCCTGCCAGCGTCGTTCGCCGCTCGCTTCGCCGTCGGTCAGCGACATGTTTCCGACAATCGGCATGATGATCGATTTGCCTGTCGCATCGACAAACGGCCAGCCCTCTATGTGCCTGGCGAAGCCGAAGGCCAGCATGTTGTGGCGAGCGAGGTCGGATAATGCGCGTGGCCTGCCGCGCGCTGCAAGATACGCAGGCGACGCGACCAGGACCATCCGGCTCTGGCCGAGCTTGCGCGCAACCAGGCGTGACTCGCGCAGCGGCCCGGCGCGGATGGCGACGTCGGCGCGCTCTTCCAGAAGGTCGATGACACTGTCGGTCAGCACGGCTTCAACGAAAATCTCGGGAAATTTTTCCAGGAAGCGCGGCAAGAGCGGCATCAGCCGGTGCTGGCCGAACGGCACATAGGAGTTGACCCTCAGCCTGCCGCGCGGCGCCGCGCCCGCCGCCGCTTCGCGCTCGGCCGCGTCGAGATCGGCGAGGATGCGCAGGCCGCTGTCATGGAAGGCAGCCCCTTCCGGCGTCAACTGCAGCTTGCGCGTCGAACGGCTGATCAGCCGCGCGCCAAGCCGCGCCTCCAGCCGCGCGATCAGCTTGCTCACGGCCGACGGCGTCATGCGCAGCGCCCGCGCCGCGGCCGAGAAGCTGCCCGCCTCGACGACGCGGACGAACACTTCGACCTCGCCGGAGCGGTTGATGTCCGGTCTCGCCATTCGTGAATCTATTTCACAGAAAATATGCCCGATGCAAGGCTGGTTCACAGTTTGGCGGATCACGATCTTGCGTGTCGGGGCGCGGGGTTGAGCGTTCCCTTCCCGATCAACCGGACCGCAGCCATGCCTCTTGCTTTATATGCCCTCACCGCCGGCGCCTTCGGCATCGGCGTCACCGAATTCGTCATCATGGGCCTGCTGCTCGATGTCAGCGCCGATCTCGGCGTCTCGATCTCGGCCGCGGGCCTGCTCATCTCCGGCTATGCGCTGGGCGTCGTCGTCGGCGCGCCGCTGCTTGGCGCCTTGACCGGACGCCTGCCGCGCAAGACCCTGCTGCTTGCCCTGATGGTGGTCTTCACCGTCGGCAACCTCGCTTGCGCGCTGGCGCCCGACTACTGGACGCTGATGGCGGCCCGTGTGCTCACCGCCTTCGCCCATGCCTCCTTCTTCGGTGTCGGCTCCGTCGTGGCCACCAGCCTTGTCGCGCCCAACCGGAAGGCCTCGGCCATCGCGCTGATGTTCACCGGCCTTACCGTCGCCAACATCCTCGGCGTGCCCTTCGGCACCTGGCTCGGCCAGGCCTATGGCTGGCGTTCTAGCTTCCTGGCCGTCACGCTTGTCGGCGTCATCGCCTTTGCCGTGATCGCGCTGCTGGTGCCGCGCGACGAGCCTACCGCCACGGAGGAAGAGGAGACCTCCGAAGGCATGCTCGCCGTGCTCGGCCGCCGGCCGGTGCTGCTCGGCTTGTTGACCACGGTGCTGAGTTGGGTCGGCGTCTTTGCGGCCTTCACCTATCTGGCGCCCATCCTCACCCGCGTCACCGGCTTTTCCGAGGCAGCCGTGTCGCCGATCCTGCTGGTTTTCGGCGGTGGCCTGGTGGCGGGCAATCTGCTTGGCGGGCGCCTTGCCGACCGCCATCTGGTGCCGACGGTTATCGGCACGCTGGTCGCACTTTCGGCGATGCTGTTCGTCACGGCCGCGGCGATCCACCAGCCGGTAGCAGCGATTGTCGCCGTCGGTCTGCTCGGTGCCGCCGCCTTCGCCACCGTTGCGCCGCTGCAGATGTGGGTGCTGGAGAAGGCCAAGGGCGCCGGCCAGGGCCTGGCCTCCTCCTTCAACATCGCCGCCTTCAATCTCGGCAACGCCATCGGCGCCTGGCTTGGCGGCTTCGTCATCGACCACGGCCCCGGCCTCGGCGCCGTCCCCCTTGTCGCCGGCTTGGCGCCGCTCGCCGCGCTCGGCGTCGTGTTCATGACGCTGCGTCTCGAACGCGGCCGGGCGATCGGCAAGCCGGTCACCGCGCAGTGCTGAGCGCTGACTCCCTTCGACATCCAATCAGGAGAAAAAACATGGATTATCGACCTCTCGGGGCCTCCGGCCTGAAAGTGCCCGCCCTTTCCTTCGGCACCGGAACTTTTGGTGGCTCCGGCCCGCTGTTCGGCCATTGGGGCAACAGCGACGCGAAGGAAGCGCGCCGCCTGGTCGACATCTGCCTGGAGGCGGGCGTCAACCTCTTCGACACGGCCGATGTCTATTCGAACGGCGCTTCGGAGGAGGTGCTGGGCGAGGCGATCAAGGGCCGCCGCGACGCGGTGCTGATCTCGACCAAGACCGCGCTGCCGATGGGCGATGGCCCGGCCGACTGGGGCTCGTCCCGCTCGCGCCTGATCCGCTCTGTCGATGCGGCGCTGAAGCGCCTCGGCACCGATTATATCGACCTGCTTCAGCTCCACGCCTTCGACGCCTCGACGCCGATCGAGGAGGTGCTGTCGACGCTGGATCGCCTCGTGCGCTCCGGCAAGCTGCGCTATGTCGGCGTCTCCAATTTCTCCGGCTGGCAGGTGATGAAATCGCTCGGCCTGGCGGAAAAGCACGGCTATCCGCGCTATGTCGCGCATCAGGTTTATTATTCGCTGGTCGGGCGCGACTATGAATGGGAGCTGATGCCGCTCGGCCTCGACCAGGGCGTCGGCGCCTTGGTATGGAGCCCGCTCGGCTGGGGCCGGCTCACCGGCAAGATCCGCCGCGGAAAACCCTTGCCGGAGAAGAGCCGGCTGCACGGCACCGCCGATTTCGGCCCGCCGGTCGAGGACGAGCAGCTTTTCAAGGTGATCGATGCGCTGGAAGCGGTCGCCGCCGAGGCCGGCAAGACCGTGCCGCAGGTCGCCATCAACTGGCTCCTGCAGCGGCCGACCGTGTCATCGGTGATCATCGGCGCGCGCAACGAGGAGCAGCTGCGCCAGAATCTCGGCGCCGTCGGTTGGGCGTTGACGCCGACGCAGATCAGGGCGCTCGATGAAGCAAGCGCGGTGACGGCGCCTTATCCGTACTTCCCCTATCGCCGCCAGGAAGGCTTCGCCCGGCTGAACCCGCCGGCGGTGTGAAGCCAGCGCTGAAACTGCCAATCTCCCCCCTTGCGGGGGAGATCAGCTGTACCACCGCCTCAGTGCACCCGAAACTCCCCATCCACCTTCCGCCACTCGTTCGGCGCGATCAGCTTCTGATGCGTGTAGGTGACCGAATGCAGCGGACCGTCGAGCTTGGTCTTCCAGAACTCGATGAAGCGGATCAGCACCGGGAATTCCGGAGCTAGGTCATAGTCCTGCCAGACATAGCTTTGCAGCAGGTGCGGGTGATCGGGGTAATGATAAAGGATCTTAGCCGTAGTCAGCCCGTATCCCCTGAGCATCAGATCCATTTCGGAATTGTCGCGCATTGCGTTTCCTTGGTTGATTCTCCTTCCTCCCAACGCTGAATTGTGCCCACGGTTGCTTAACTGTCTATGGATTTCTTCGAGACTCTGCAAAATTTTTGTCGTTAAAACAGGCGGTTAGCAGCCGCGAAGCGAGAGTGCTAATGGCTGGTCGAACTGCCCCTGCGTCATCCCGCCACGCGAATCCAACGTCTAATGTTGCCGTCACCGCGGAACTGTTAATAATGCCCGCGAATTCGCGGCCGCTTCGCTGCGATGCCGCCGGCGGCGCAAGCCGGTGGATGGTTTGGGAGGAAAGCAAAGAAATGTCCGATGTGCATGTCCACCGCGTCCAGCCGGCGTGGAAGAAGAACGCGTTGATCGACAACGACACCTATCTCAAATGGTATGCCGACAGCGTGAAAAATCCGGATAAGTTCTGGGGCAAGCACGGCAAGCGCATCGATTGGTTCAAGCCCTTCACCAAGGTCAAGAACACCTCCTTCGACGGCAAGGTCTCGATCAAGTGGTTCGAGGACGGCCAGACCAACGTTTCCTACAATTGCATCGACCGGCATTTGAAGAAGCGCGGCGACCAGACCGCCATCATCTGGGAAGGCGACAACCCCTATGACGACCGCAAGGTCACCTATAACGTGCTCTACGCGCATGTCTGCCGCTTCGCCAACGTGCTGAAGAAGCATGGCGTCAAGAAGGGCGACCGCGTCACCATCTACATGCCGATGATTCCGGAAGCGGCCTATGCCATGCTCGCCTGCACGCGTATCGGCGCGATCCATTCGGTCGTGTTCGGCGGCTTCTCGCCCGATGCGCTGGCCGGCCGTATCGACGACTGTAAATCGACCATCGTGATCACCGCTGACGAGGGCCTGCGCGGCGGCAAGCCGATCCCGCTCAAGGACAACACCGACAAGGCGATCGACATCGCCGCCAAGGCCGGCACCAAGGTCGAGAAGGTCGTGGTGGTGCGCCGCACCGGCGGCAAGACCGGCTGGGTACCGGGACGCGACGTCTGGTACCACGAGGAGGCGCAGACCGTTAAGGCCGACTGCAAGCCGGAAAAGATGAAGGCGGAAGACCCGCTTTTCATCCTCTACACCTCCGGCTCGACCGGCAAGCCGAAGGGCGTGCTGCACACCACCGCCGGCTATCTCGTCTATGTCTCGATGACGCACCAATATGTCTTCGATTACCATGATGGCGACATCTACTGGTGCACGGCCGATGTCGGCTGGGTCACCGGCCACAGCTACATCGTCTACGGGCCTTTGGCCAATGGCGCCACGACGCTGATGTTCGAGGGCGTGCCGAACTATCCCTCGCAGTCGCGCTTCTGGGAAGTGATCGACAAGCACCAGGTCAACATCTTCTACACCGCGCCGACGGCGCTGCGCGCGCTGATGGGCGCCGGCGACAGCCATGTGAAGAAGACCTCGCGCAAGTCGCTGCGCGTGCTGGGTTCGGTCGGCGAGCCGATCAATCCGGAAGCCTGGGAGTGGTATTACAACGTCGTCGGCAACGCCAAGGTGCCGATCGTCGACACCTGGTGGCAGACCGAGACCGGCGGCATCATGATCACGCCGCTGCCCGGCGCCACCGACCTCAAGGCGGGTTCCGCCACGCGGCCCTTCTTCGGCGTCCAGCCGCAGCTGGTCGACGGCGAAGGCAAGGTGCTGGACGGCGCCACCGACGGCAATCTCTGCATCGCCGATTCCTGGCCGGGCCAGATGCGCACAGTGTATGGCGACCACGACCGCTTCGTGCAGACCTATTTCTCGACCTACAAGGGCAAATATTTCACCGGCGACGGCTGCCGGCGCGACGCCGACGGCTACTACTGGATCACCGGCCGCGTCGACGATGTCATCAACGTTTCCGGCCACCGCATGGGCACGGCCGAGGTGGAATCGGCCCTGGTCAGCCATGACAAGGTGTCGGAAGCCGCCGTCGTCGGCTACCCGCACGACATCAAGGGCCAGGGCATCTATTGCTATGTCACGCTGATGGCCGGCACCCAATCGAGCGAGGAATTGCGCAAGGAGCTGGTCGCGCATGTCCGCAAGGAGATCGGCGCCATCGCCACGCCCGACAAGATCCAGTTCGCGCCGGGCCTGCCGAAGACCCGTTCGGGCAAGATCATGCGGCGCATCCTGCGCAAGATCGCCGAGGACGATTTCGGCGCGCTCGGCGACACCTCGACGCTGGCCGATCCGGCCGTGGTCGACGATCTCGTCGCCAACCGGCAGAACAAGAAGGGCTGATGACCGGCAAGGCAATCCTCGGCACGGTCAGCCAGCTCTGGCGCTATCCGGCGAGCTCGCTCGCCGGCGAGCGGCGTGACGGCATCTCCGTCGGGCTGAAGACCGTCGACGGCGACCGGCTGTTCGGACTGGTTGATGCTTCCGACGGCGAGATCGCCAGGCCCGACCGCGAGGCCAAGTGGCACAAGGTGCCGCTGATTCGCACCCGGCTGAGCGAGGCCCCGATGAACAAGGAATGGCGGCTCGAAGTGGCGGTGCCCGGCGGCGAATGGCTGCCGGCGCCGGATCCTGAAAGCGACCGCACGGTATCGGCCTTTCTCGGCTTCGAGGCCTCGATCCGGCCGTTCGGCGCGGAGAACGCGGCGCCCGGCTACACCGGCCCGTTGACCGAGGCCCGCTATGCCAAGGCGCCGATCCATCTGCTCACCACCGCCTCGCTGGCCAGACTGAAGGCGCTGCATCCCGAAGGCGTGCCCGATCCGCGCCGCTTCCGGCCCAACATCGTCATCGACATGGCGCCGGTCCAAGGCGCTTTTCCCGAAACGGAATGGATCGGCAAGAAACTCGCGGTCGGCGATCTGCTGCTCACCGTCTCCGAACCCTGCCGCCGCTGCGGCTTCACCATCATCGCCCAGGACGGCTTCGACACCGACCCCGGCATCCTGCGCAATTTGGTACGCCACAACGCTCACAATCTCGGTGTCTACTGCACGGTCGACCGGCCCGCGCGGATCGAGATCGGCGCGCCGATGCGCTTGATGGACTGAAGCGGGTCGGGTCTACCGGTACAAATCCGCCCGTGTTGGCGGCAGGCCGCTCGGGCCGCGGGCGCGCCTGGTGGCGACGGTCTGGAAAATCTGCGCCGAGGCGCGCTCGAAGGTGATCGAGCAACCCGTCAGATAGAGCAGCCACAGCCGCGCCTTGGGCTCGCCGACCTCGGCGACCGCCTCGTCGAAGCGTGCACTGAGGCGCTCCGCCCACAGGCGGCAGGTTCGCGCATAATGCTCGCGCAGGTTTTCCACGTCATAGACCAGGAAGCCGTGCGCCTCGAGATTGCCGAGCGTCATGCCGATCGTGTCGAGCTCGCCGCCGGGAAAGATGTATTTGATCAGGGCCTTGTATTCCGGCCCCTTGCGCAGGGTCTTCTTCAGGTCGCCCTTGCTGCGCCGGGTGATGGCATGATGCAGATAGATGCCGCCGGGTTTCAGCAGGCGGTGGACAGTCGAGAAATAGGCAGCGTGGTTGGCGATCCCCAAATGCTCGAACATACCGATCGACGAGATCTTGTCGAAGCTGCCGGAGAGCTCGGCATAGGACTTTATCTCGATGGTGATGCGATCCTGCAGCCCCTCGGCGCGAATGCGCTCGCGGGCAAGCTCGGTCTGGGCCTGCGACAGCGAGACGCCGTGGCCGACGACGCCGTAATGTTTCGCCGCATGGATCAGCATCGCGCCCCAGCCGCAGCCGATGTCGAGCAACGTTTCGCCCGGCTTCAGCCTGAGCTTGCGGCAGATATGGTCGAGCTTGTCGATCTGCGCCTGGTCGATGCCGTTGGCGAAATCCCTGAAATAGCCGCAGCTGTAGACCATGCGCTCGTCGAGGAAGAGCCGATAGAAGGCGTTCGAAATGTCGTAATGGTGCTGGATCGCCTCCTTGTTCGACCCGCTGACATAAGGGTTGCGGCCGGAAAGATCGCTGCGCGCCGTCATTTGTTTGCGCGAGAAAAGCACCGCCGGCAGGTCGCGCAAAATCGCCAGCTTCGGCAGCGATCTGAGCTTCGCCTTGAGCTTGCCTTGCGAAGGCAGCGCGTAGAAATCGAACAGCGTGCCTTCTTCGATGTCGATGGTCTTGGAGATCCACATCTCGACCAGCGTCGAGAAGCGCGGCCGGCGCAGCAATTGCCAGACGATATCCTGGTCGTTGATGGTGAGCACAGGACCGCCGGCGGGACCGATGCGCTCGCCGGTCCAGAGCTTGACCGCGAAACCCGGTTTCAGCGTCTCGACGACCGTTCGTGCGATCCGCGCGGCTTTGTCGGCGGCGTCCATTCTCACCTCCCGATGCGTCGAATGCGGGCCCCCCGGGCGCCACTGTCATCCAACTGGCCTGCGTAGCGCAATCCCGATCTGTTGCCCAAAAACACCGCGGGCAGGGATTTCCCGCCTGCCATTCCGTTGCGGCACCTTGCCATTTGCCGCGACGCACCCCATCATCTGTGTGTGTTCAACGAACTGAAAGGAGGTGATCCGATGTCGAGTGATTTCGTTTTCCATAACGTGAGCTCAGCGGATTGCACTTTCGGGAAGCAGTCTTCCCGTTAAGGCGCGAGACGCGCGGCAGGTAGCCCGATGGGGTTGCCGCCGGAGCCGCGTCATGGACGGAAACACGGAAGGCCGCCGGCTTCGTCAAGAAGCGGCGGCCTTTTCCTTTTTGGGGTCGGCGCTGCAGTTCAGCGGCTGATTGTAAGCTTTTCGATATTACGGCTGATTTCGCCGAAGGCCTGTTTCAATTCGGCGCCGTTGGCGGCCTCGTAGTAATGCTTGAGCGACGAGGTGTCGTCAGTCGCGCAGTTCTTCAACAGGGACTTGGCCTGATCGCGTTCGGTCGCGGACATAGCCGGGTCGTTGAGATCGAAGCCGATGGTGAATATCTCGATGCTGTCGCGTTTCATGTTATCGCAGATGGCTTCGGCATTGGCGCGCGACTTTTGACCTTGATCCTGCGACCGCGACGCGCCGCGTCCGCCGGCAAAGGCGGTGTTGAACTGGCCGTCCGTCATCAGAATGGCGATCTTGGCCACCCTGTTCCGATCGAAGTTGGCGGGGCCGGCACCCAGGCGGGCGCTCGAGATTGCCGTGCGCCAGGATGGCGAGAGCATGTAGTAGCCCCATTGCGCGGCAATGCCGCCTGCGGTCACGCCCCCAGCCTGAAAATGATCGATCGCCGTCAGCAGCTTGTCCTCATCAGCAGTCAGCGGAACCAGGGCAGCCGTAGGGCATAGCGTCATGCGGTAGTCGCGGTTGACTTTGGCCAGATAGATCTTGCCCTGGTTGTCCCGGCGTTGCGTGTAGGGCCCGTCCGATGAATAATCGGCGTAGCCGTCCTTGTCCTTGCGCTCGGTTGCGCAATGATCGGAGACCGTAGTGGAAACCGCTACCGGGGCATCGATCGGCGGCGGCACTTTCGGCCCCGTCTCGGTCTCGACGAAGACGGTATCGGCCAGGCCGCCGGTGTTGACGGCTTCGGCGTAGGGTATGATCGATACCCGAATCCGGGGATCGTTGGGATCCCGGTTTTGATCCAGGAGATCCTTTACCGTCTGTGATGCGGCTGCCTGCAGGTCGCCGATCTTGTTGGTCTTGGTGCGCCAGTCGGGCCTCATCGAACCGGTGACGTCGAGCATCATCGCCACCTCGACGGTCTTGTCGGAATAAAGCGCCGAGGTCGAGGCGGTCACGCGGCGCATGGTGCTGGTGCTGAACAGCGGAAAATAGAGGCCGACATCGACATGCGCATCCGCCTGTACGGTGTTGGCCGTCCTGTTGACCGTAAGCCTGTCGAGCACGATCTGGTTGGCCTGCAGGATGCCGGCCGTGCTGTTGGCGTCGAGAAACGCCTGCACCGTTTTGTTGGCATCGGTTTCCGTGATGACGCCGAGGGTGAGATCGCGGGCCGTCGAGGTCACGGCGGCGTCGACGACGCCCTGCAGGCTCGATCTCGCATTGTAGAGTTGCGAGATGTTGACCGCGAATCCCACCCCCAGCGCGAGGACCGATGCGGCAGCTCCGAACAGTACCGCGAAATTGCCTTCGCGGTTGCGGGCAAAGCCGTCCACCCCACGAACGACACCTCTGAACTGCCGCATCCCTTCCGCCTCCACTGTCCGCGGCACCGTGCCGCTCGGCAGAGGCGTTGCAGGATTTCGGCCAGAAGCCGCCGTAAGGCGATTAACAAGAGGTTAATCCATTGTTTTGCTGACTTTCGGCAAATCTGAAGGTGAACCGGAAGTAAACGAAAATGCCTTGGAAACGCGACCTTCATGAAGCGCTTACCATAGTCTTGAAGACTGTCGCGGTCGTTCTCTCTTCGGCACAATCGAACTGTGCCGAAGCGGGTCAGCGGCTCCGGTGAAACATGGCGCAGCGCAGGGTCTGTTGAGATTCGGGTCAGGCCGAGTCGAGAAGGGCGGCTTCCGAGAACCGGAGCGGAGCGTACTTAAAGTACGTGAGCACCGGAAGCGCAGGAGGCCGTCCTTCGCAGGCCGGCCTCACCTGAATATCGACAGAACCTACCCCAGCATCTGCGCGCTGGCCGTCCGATCGACGCCGTGATGCGGAGGATTGAAGCGGTTGCCTTCCTGCTCGTAGGTCCAGACCTTGAACAGGGTGAGCCGATGCGGGCCGAAACTGTGCAGGAGCGGCACGTCGGTGGCGTCGCGGCCGCGGGCGATGACGACCCGGCCGATGCGCGGCTGGTTGTGGCGCGGATCGAACGTGTACCACTTGCCGTCAAGGAAGACTTCCATCCAGGCCGAGAAATCCATCGGCGCCGGATCGGCCGGCACGCCGATATCGCCGAGATAGCCGTTCACATAGCGCGCCGGAATGTTCATGCATCGGCAAAGCGCGATCGCCAGATGCGCGAAATCGCGGCACACCCCGACACGCTCCTCATGCGCCTGGGCCGCCGTGCGTGTGGCGCGCGCATAGCCGTAGCCGAAGGAAAGCCGGCTGTTTACATAATCGACGATCGCCTGGACTCGTGCCCAGCCGGGCGGCAGCTGGCCGAAAAGCT
Source organism: Mesorhizobium sp. B2-8-9 (assembly GCF_006439475.1). Taxonomy (NCBI): domain Bacteria; kingdom Pseudomonadati; phylum Pseudomonadota; class Alphaproteobacteria; order Hyphomicrobiales; family Phyllobacteriaceae; genus Mesorhizobium; species Mesorhizobium sp. B2-8-9. Next base: position 218,409 of record NZ_VFTQ01000007.1, read on the forward strand.
GCCAGGCGGTGTCGCTGAGATGGTCGGTCTCGCAATAGCGGCTGCCGAGCAGATAGACCAGCACATCGTCCGGCAGTTCCGCGACCGGCGTTTCGTGCGCCAGCGTGTTCACTTCGTCGGTCTCGCCGCTGTCCTCGACCGCCGCATCATAGAGGATGCGGAAGTTGCCTGCCGGCGCCGTGAAACGACGGCAGATATTGCCGTGGCGGTCGCGATAGGTCCGGGTCGGCACCGAGGGCGAGGTCAGAACCCGCGTCTGCCGCTTGATGTCGGCATGGCGGTCCGGATGGATGTCGAGGAGCGAGATGATCGGCGTCACGGCCGCGCATTCGATGGCGATTTCATAGCCGAGCCGGATCAGCATCGCATGCCCCCCTTGGTGATTTTGGAAGACTGCCCGTTCAACGCCGCGAGCCGGAGCTTGTTCCCGTGCCGGGATGAAATGGTGGGCCTCTCGCCTTCTCAGGCGGTGCCGGCCGGTCTAAACTGGGCTTTGCGTTTCGCCCCTCCCGAAAACGATTCTCCAGGACATTCGATGTTTGCAGGCTCAAAATTCGCCGCCTTCCTATTCGACATGGACGGCACGGTGCTCAATTCGATCGCCGCGGCGGAACGGGTGTGGGCAAAATGGGCGGAGCGTCACGGCCTCGACGTGGCGAGCTTCCTGCCCACGATCCATGGCAAGCGCGCGATCGAGACGATCGCGGGACTGAAGCTGCCGGGCGTCGACGCCGTCGCCGAAGCCGATGCGCTGCTCAAGGCCGAGGCGGAGGACCTCGAAGGCATCGTCCCGATTCCCGGTGCCATCGCGTTTCTGCAATCGCTGCCGCCGGAGCGCTGGGCGATCGTCACCTCGGCGCCGCGCGAGCTGGCGCTGCTGCGCATCGAGGCGGCCGGTATTCCGGTTCCCGCCATGATGGTCACGGCGGAAGATGTCACTCATGGCAAGCCGGCGCCGGACTGCTTCCTGCTGGCGGCAAGCCGTCTCGGCGTCGAGGCGCGCGACTGCCTGGTCTTCGAGGATGCGCCGGCGGGCATCGCGGCAGGCGAGGCCTCCGGCGCGTCGGTGGTGGTGATCAGCGCCACGCATGTCCACCCGCTGGTCACGCCGCACCCGACAATCCGTTCCTATGACGAAATCGGCATCGCTACGGACGTCAGTGGCTGGATCGCGCTCGCGCCCGAGCGTGCGGTTGCTTAGAAGTCGGTGGCGAGCCCCTTCACCTCCCAGTCGCCGTAGCGGCCGGGCTCCTTGCCGCCGCGACCGCCGATTTCCTTCGGCAATTGCGCTTCGGCCGCCCGGTAATTCCGGCGACGCGCTTCGGCTTCGGTCAACGCGCGCTGCGCCGCTGGGGTGAGCGTTTTTTGCGGCTCTTTGGTCGTTGCAACTGCTTCGGTTTTGCTGGGTTCTTCAGTCATGCGATACTCCCGCCGATTGAAACGAAGACCGGCGCCTCCCATCATATAGCCATGACGACAGAAGGATCGACCCCTATTCGCCACCTCCTCCGCCATCAGACCAGACGGATGAAACGATGAACACGCTTCGCACCGCCATGCTTCTCGCCGCGATGACGGCGCTGTTCATGGGCGTCGGCTATCTGATCGGCGGCCCGGGCGGCATGGTCATCGCGCTTCTGATCGCCGCCGGCACCAATTTGTTCAGCTATTGGAACGCCGACAAGATGGTGCTGTCGATGAACCGCGCCGTCGAGGTCGACGCCAAGAACGCGCCCGAATATTACGCGATCGTGCAGGCGCTGGCCAAGCAGGCCGGCCTGCCGATGCCGAAGACCTATCTGATCGACAACCCGCAGCCCAACGCCTTCGCCACCGGCCGCAATCCGGAAAATGCTGCCGTTGCGGCGTCCACCGGCCTGCTCGAGCGGCTCTCGCATGAAGAGGTCGCGGCGGTGATGGCGCATGAGCTTGCCCATGTGCAGCATCGCGATACGCTGACCATGACGATCGTGGCGACGCTCGCCGGCGCCATCTCGATGCTCGGCAATTTCGCCTTCTTCTTCGGCGGCAGCCGCGAGAACAACAATCCGTTCGGCTTTGTCGGCGTGCTTGTAGCGATGATCGTTGCGCCACTCGCCGCGATGATCGTGCAGATGGCGGTGAGCCGCACCCGCGAATACGAAGCCGACCGGCGCGGCGCCGAGATCTGCGGCAACCCGTTGTGGCTGGCTTCGGCGCTCAACAAGATCGCTCGCGGCGCCGAACGGATCCCCAATGAGGATGCCGAGCGCAATCCGGCGATGGCGCATCTTTTCATCATCAATCCTCTGCATGGCGAGCGCATGGACAATCTGTTCTCGACCCACCCGAGCACCGAGAACCGCATAGCCGCGCTGCAGGAGATGGCGCGCGCGATGGGTGGCGCATCGCCGGTCGCCCGGCGCCGGGCTTCTCCGCCACCCATTCAGCCCGAGGAGCCGTCGGCGGGGCCATGGGGCAAGCCGGCGGACCCGCCGCCAGCGGAGGCTGAGCCGGCGCCGCCAAAGCCCAATCCCTGGGGCCGCAACCCGACCGGACCGCGCAATGTCCGGTCGAAGGGTCCCTGGTCGTGACGCCGCCGAGGCGCGGACAGTCAGGCAATCCGCAACACAGGGCTGGTGACGAGAACGTCGCCGGCCTTGCCGCACGCAAGGCGGCGGCGCGGCTGCTTGCCGCCGTCATCGATGCCGGCACGCCGCTCGATGGGTTGACCGACAACGAGCATGGCCATCCGCAATACAAGGCGCTGGACGGCCGCGACCGGGCGCTGGTGCGCGCCATCCTGGTCACGGCGCTGCGCCACCGCATGACCATTGCCGGGCTGCTGTCCAAGCGCCTGGAAAAGCCGCTGCCGGCCAATGCCACGGCGCTCTCGCATATCCTCAATGTCGCCGCCGCGCAGATCCTGTTTCTCGATGTTCCCGACAGCGCCGCCGTCGACCTTGCCGTCACCCACGCCAAATCCGATCCGCGAACGCTGCGTTTCTCCGGCCTCGTCAACGGCGTGCTGCGTTCGCTGGCGCGCGCCAAGGAGGCTGAGCTTGCCCCGGCGCTTGCCGCCACCAGCGAGGCGCCGCAATGGTTCTCCGAGCGGCTGACCGCCGCTTACGGAGCCGACAAGGCGCGCGCCATCCTTGCCGCCCATCGCCACGAGGCGCCCGTAGACTTCACCGTCAAGGCCGATCCGGCGCTCTGGGCCGAGCGTTTGGGCGGCATCGTGCTGCCGACCGGAACCGTACGCGTCGAGAAGCTCGCCGCCAATGTCATCGACCTCCCCGGTTTCGCCGACGGCGCCTGGTGGGTGCAGGATGCGGCCGCAAGCCTGCCGGCACGCCTGTTCGGCGACATCAGAGGCCAGCGCGTCGCCGACCTGTGCGCCGCGCCCGGCGGCAAGACGGCGCAGCTTATTCTGGCCGGCGCCGAGGTGACCGCGATCGACACCTCGAAGAACCGGCTGGCGCGGCTCAGTCAGAATCTCGAGCGCCTTGGCCTGACCGCCGAGCTCGTCCAGACCGACCTCCTGGATTACCGGCCGGCACAATTGTTCGACGCCGTGCTGCTCGATGCGCCCTGCTCCTCGACCGGCACGGTGCGCCGCCATCCCGACGTGCCATGGACCAAGACCATGGCCGATGTCGAAAAACTCGCCGATCTCCAGCGTCGGCTGCTTGCCCATGCCGTTACCCTTGTCAGGCCCGGCGGACGGATCGTGTTCTCCAACTGCTCGCTCGACCCGATCGAAGGCGAGGAGCTTTATCGCGATTTCCTCGCCGGGAACCCCGGCGTCGTCGCCGATCCGATCCGGCCTGGCGAATTTGCCGGCGTCGATCCGTTTCTGACCCTGGAGGGTATGTTGCGCACCACGCCGGCCGACCTCGCGCTGGAAACGCCCGGGATTTCAGGCCTGGACGGCTTCTTTGCCGCGCGGATGAGACGGGCCGATTGAGACGTTATCTCATAAAGTTTGCTGACTTTTTTAGCGACGGCACGGGCAAGGCGGCGTGAAGCGGTTCACTTCGGCGAAATCCGCCTTCGCATAAGTTCTTGAATCGCATAAGCTTGTGCTTGGGTTATGGGGACATCAGGAGGGCTATTGGCACTTGTTGCCGGCAGCACGACGCGTCTTTGGACGCTTGTCGCGAGGGAGTTCTGGCGCAAAACGCGTCGGCGCCTCCGCGCCGGGCCGATCTATCGCTGGCGCTATTCCGGCCGCACGCCCGAACGCGTCCTGATCGCCCCGCCGGATCTGCGGCTTGCCGATCCGCAGATCGCGCTGGAGATCTATTACGGCCGCTACCCGCTGTCCGGCCATTTGGTCGAGACCGGCGGCAAGTCGCCTTTTCAGCTCGACGTGCCCAATCGCGGCTGGCAGAAATCGTTGCATGGCTTCCGCTGGCTGCGCCACATGCGCGCCACCGGCACCGAGCTCGCCGCCGCCAACGCGAGAGCCCTGGTGACCGACTGGATCGCCATGCATGGCAACCAGATCTCCGGCATCGCCTGGGAGCCGGGAACGACGGCCAAGCGGGTGATCGCCTGGCTGCAGCACTCCTCGGTGGTGCTGCAGGGCGCCGAATTCCCTTTCTATCGCGCGTTCCTGAAATCGCTCGCCGTGCAGATCCGCTATCTCCGCTCGATGGTGCGCGAGATGCCCGATGGCGAGGCCAGGCTGCGCGCCCGCATCGCGCTCGCCTTCGCCGCGCTGTCCCTGCCGGCGCCGGCCTCGGCGCTGCGTGCCGCGACACGCAACCTGGCCGAGGAGCTCGAGCATCAGATCCTGCCCGATGGCGGCCATATCTCGCGCAAGCCGATGGCGGTGCTCGAGCTGCTGGCCGATCTTCTGCCGTTGCGCCAGACCTATGCCAACCAGGCCGAGGCGCCGCCGTCGGCCTTGATCGGCGCCATCGACCGGATGTTGCCGGCGCTGCGTTTCTTTCGCCATCAGGACGGCAGCCTTGCCCGCTTCAACGGCATGGGCGCCACCATCCACGACCGCATCGCCACCATCATGCGCCATGACGACACGGTGGGCGCGCCGCTGCTGCACGCGCCGCATTCCGGCTACGAGCGCCTGTCGATGGGCGGCGTGACGGTGATCGCCGACACCGGCCTGCCGCCGCCGGTCGACGTCTCCAACGCAGCACATGCCGGCTGCCTCGCCTTCGAGCTCTCCTCCGGGCGCCAGCACTTCATCGTCAATGCCGGCATCGACACTTATGGCGCCCCGGAATTCCGGCCGCTGGCCCGCGCCACCGCCGCGCATTCGACCGCCACGCTCAACGACACCTCGTCGGCGCGCTTCAGCCACTCGCTGCGCGTCAGCGACCTTTTGGGATCGCCGCTGATCGGCGGCCCGCAGCATGTGCCCTGCAAGCGCCTCGACCAGAAGGGCATGCAAGGCTTCGTCGCCCGCCATGACGGCTATGTCCAGCAGTTCGGCTTCCTGCATGAGCGCGAGTTGAAGCTGACCAGCAACGGCAACGTGCTTGCCGGCCGCGATCGGTTCCTGCGCCCGGGCAATGCCGCGATCCGCAACAACGGCCGCGACTTCGTCACGGTGCGCTTCCACGTCCACCCAGACATCAGCCTGCTGCAGGACGACCACGACCGCCTGACGCTCGCCGGCGCGCAGGGCGACAGCTGGGTCTTCACCTGCGCCGAAGTGGTGCCGGAGGTCGAGGAATCGATCTACTTTGCCGGCCTGAGCGGGCCGCGCCGCAGCCGGCAGATCGTGCTCGCCTTCAAGGCCTCGGAAATTGCCGAGGTCCACTGGCAGCTGACCCGCACCGTTATCTCCGGCTATTCCGAAAACAACTGAGGCTGGCTGGCAAACGGCTGCGCGCCTGATCCCGGACTCACTTGATTTCCGGGGCTCATATGCTAGGGCCGGCCAACGTCCCTGCCAACAGCTCTGAAAGGCCGCCCGCCATGGCCGTGCCCACAAAAAACATTCCGGCGCCCGACCTCGTTCCGGTGCGCCGCGCGCTGCTTTCCGTCTTCGACAAGACCGGCCTGATCGACTTCGCCAGGGCGCTCGCCGCCGCCGGTGTCGAGCTGGTCTCGACCGGCGGCACGGCAAAGGCCATCGCCGAGGTGGGCCTGGCGGTCCGCGACGTTTCCGACCTCACCGGCTTTCCCGAGATCATGGATGGGCGGGTGAAGACCTTGCATCCGTCGGTGCATGGCGCGCTGCTCGGCATCCGCGACGACGCCGAGCATGCCAAGGCCATGCACGACCACAGCATCGAGCCGATCGACCTCGTGGTCTGCAATCTCTATCCGTTCGAGGACGTCCGCCGCTCCGGCGCCGGCTATGCCTCGATCGTCGAGAACATCGACATCGGCGGGCCGGCGATGATCCGCGCCTCGGCCAAGAACCACGCCTACGTCGCCATCGTCACCGACCCGGCCGACTATGCTTCCGTCGTCAACGCGCTGGAGATGAATCTGGGCTCGCTGTCGCTCGATTTCCGCAAGATGCTGGCGGCCAAGGCCTTTGCACGCACCGCAACCTACGACGCTGCGATCTCCGGCTGGTTTGCCGAGGCGCTGGAGATCGAGCACCCGACATGGCGCGCGTTCGGCGGCCGGCTCGACCAGGTGATGCGCTATGGCGAGAACCCGCATCAGGGCGCAGGCTTCTACCTGTCGGGAGACAAGCGGCCGGGCGTGGCAACGGCAAAGCAATTGCAAGGCAAGCAGCTCTCCTACAACAACATCAACGACACCGACGCCGCCTTCGAGTTGGTCGGCGAGTTCGATCCGGCGCGCTCGGCGGCGGTCGCTATCATCAAGCATGCCAATCCCTGCGGCGTTGCCGAGGGCTCATCGCTGAAGGCGGCCTACGCCAAGGCGCTGGCCTGCGACCCGGTCTCGGCTTTCGGCGGCATCGTCGCCATGAACCGCATCCTCGACGCCGAGGCGGCGGAAGAGATCGTCAAGACCTTCACCGAGGTCATCATCGCGCCCGACGCCACCGACGAGGCCGCCGCGATCGTCGCGGCGAAGAAGAATTTGCGCCTGCTGGTCACCGGCGGCCTGCCCGATCCGCGCGTCGCCGGCACGACGGTGAAATCCGTCGCCGGCGGACTGCTGGTGCAAGGCCGCGACAATGCGGTCGTCGACGATCTCGAGCTCAAGGTGGTGACGAAGCGCGCGCCGACGCCGGCCGAGATGGCCGACCTCAAATTCGCCTTCCGCATCGCCAAGCATGTCAAGTCCAACGCCATCGTCTATGCCAGGGACGGCGCGACCGTCGGCATCGGCGCCGGCCAGATGAGCCGCGTCGATTCCTCGCGCATCGCCGCCCGCAAGGCGCTGGACGCGGCCGAAGCGGCCGGCCTCGCCGAGCCGCTGACCAAAGGCTCGGTCGTCGCCTCGGACGCCTTCTTCCCCTTCGCCGACGGGCTATTGTCAGCGATCGAGGCCGGTGCCACCGCGGTGATCCAGCCCGGCGGCTCGATGCGCGACGAGGACGTCATCGCCGCCGCCGACGAGCACGGCATCGCCATGGTTTTCACCGGGGTGAGGCATTTTAGGCATTAGCGCCTCTTCCTTCTCCCCTTTTGGGAGAAGGTGTCGCCGAAGGCGACGGATGAGGGGTGCTCCAGGGAATGAGGCGTGGGCGATTGCAGCTTTCGACGGGCATGTTCGCCAAGCTGGAGCACCCCTCATCCGTCTCGGCGCTCCGCGCCGATCCACCTTCTCCCACAAGGGGAGAAGGAAAAGTGGCCCTACCTCTTCGGCTTATCCGCCGGATAGGGTGTCCCCGCCAGGATCGCCATGCCGATGCCGAGAAACAGGATGATCGCCGCCATGCCGAGTCGCGGCGAATTGCTTATGGTGGTGATGCTCGCCACCATAAACGGCGCCAGGAAGCTCGTCGCCCGGCCGGCCAGCGCATAGATGCCGAAATAGCGGCCGGACTCGGCGGCGGTCACACTGCGCGCCATGTAGGATCGCGATGACGCTTGCACCGGCCCAAAGGCGAGCCCAATCAGCAGGCCATAGAGGATATAGGCTTTCTCCGCAGCTGTGCCGAACAGGCCGCCGGAATCGGCGGTCGGCAGCGGGACCAGGCCGAGCAGCGTGAAGCCAGGCCCTGTCGAGACGACGCCGAGGGTGGCGACCGACAGCATCACCAGCGCGATCATCACCACATGCTTCGAGCCCAGCGCTGTATCGAGCCGCGCCGCGATCCAGCAGCCGAAGATGGCGACGATGTTGAGAATGATGCCGAACAGGCCGATCTCGGTGATCGACCATTGAAACATCCCGGCCGCGAACGTACCGCCGAGCGCCAGCAGCGCATTGACGCCGTCCTGATAGATCATGCGGGCCAAGAGGAAGCGCAGGATGCCGCTGCGCTGGCGCACTTCCACCAGGGTGGACTTCAGCTCGGACAGGCCCTCGCGCACCGCCGGGCCGATCGGGATCCCCTTGGTAGCGTCCGGCGTGAATAAAAACATCGGCAGGATGAACAGGAAATACCAGCCGGCCGACATCGGCCCGGTGAAGCGCGCGTCCTCGCCGAGTTTCGGATCGAGTCCGAACAACGGATCAAGGCCGATGAGCGTCTTGCCGGTCTCGAGATTGCCGGCCAGGAACAGCACCACGAAGATCAGCGCGATCATGCCGCCGAGATAGCCGAGCCCCCAGGCCATGTTGGAGATCCGGCCGATCTCTTCCTTCGGCACCAGCCGCGGCATCATGGAATCGTTGAACACGGTCGAGAATTCGGCCGCCACCGAAGCCAGCGAGAACAAGAGCACGACCAGGAAAAGGTTGGAGCCCGGCGCCGCGAACCACAAAAGCGTGAGGCTGGCGATCTTGATGGCCGCGAAGAAGGCGATCCACGGCTTGCGCGGCCCGGTCTGGTCGGCGATCGAGCCGAGCACCGGCGACAGCACCGCGATGACCAGGCCCGCGGCGGCAATGCCGTAACCCCACGCGGCCTGCCCGGCAGTCGGATCGCTCGCCATGCGCGAGACAAAATAGGGTCCGAAGATGAATGTGGTGACGACGGTGAAGAAAGGCTGCGCCGCCCAGTCGAAGAACATCCACCCCCAGATGCCGCGCCCCGATGCCCGCTGCACTGTCTCTACCGCCACCATGCTGATTCCCCTGGCACCGCTCGCGTCGGGCGCCATGTCTGCATGTTTTCGGGCAGCGATGCAAATGGACAAGCGGCGCCGTTCGGGTTCCTCGCCCCACGCAGTGGGTTACGCTATGCACACATCTTCTGTGACTGGCGCGACTGATCAGGCCGAGGCTTGATTGCCACGTGGTTCCCCAATCCGTCGCTACTTCGCAGCGCCACCTTTCCCCCCTCCGGAGGGAAAGGAAGGGAGCGTTGCTGGACCAGCATTGACGGCAAAAAGCTTGGCGCCTTTCCTCTACCCCGTCGATCAGGGGAGAGGTGGCTCGGCGAAGCCGAGACGGAGAGGGGAATGCGGCGACCTCCGGCAGGTTGATCATTCAAAGAAGATCTCCGCCCTGCGAAGGCCCCTCTCCGCCTCGCTGCGCTCGGCACCTCTCCCACTTCGTGGGGCGAGGAACTTCACATCCCCGTCAGGTCGCTCATCAGGCCCGATGCCACCGACAGCCGCGACACGGTGATGTCGCCGCCTTCAGTCAGCGCCTGCAGCCGCTCGCGGATGCGCGCGACGCGGTCGCCGCCGGCTTCCAGCCAAGCCGCGACCGGATCCGCCGCCGTGCCGTGCGCGGTGAGCGCCGCCACCGCGATGCCGCGCCGCGCCACGCCGATCGTGTCGGCCGCGCGCGACAGCGCCAACTGGTCGTAATAGTCCGGCGGCATGATCGAGCGTGCGGCTTCCTCGACGCGCGGGATGCGGAAGGCATCGCTGACGGCGAAGAAGGCCTTGGCCGCGCTGACGATGTCGGCATTGGCCGTGCGCGCGGTGAGCGCGACGTCGGGGATCAGTTCGGCCACTTCGGCCAAAGCGAGCTGCCCGGCGAGCTTCTCCGGCGCGCCGCTCTTCGACAGGCCGTGCCGCCGTTCCTCGACGCGCTCGCGCGAGAAGGCCGGCAGCAGCGAGAGAAGCTTCGGCTCGAGCGCCTTGCGCGCCTCCTGCAATTCGGCGATGCGCTGGCCCAGCGGCGCGGAGCCGGCTTCGTGCTTCAGGTACCAGCCGCTGGTCACAAAGATAAGCCGGCTGATCGCTTGATAGAGATCGAGCTGGACCTGCCCGTCGATATGGTTGTCGAGCCCGTCGATCTCGCGATAGAGCGCGGGCAGCGCGAAGCCGTCGCGGACCATGGCGAAGATGCGCACCACATCGGCCGCCGTGCGGCCTGTGGCTTCCTGCAGCCGGTTGGCGAAGGACGGTCCGCCGCGATTGACCAGGTCGTTGGCGAGCACGCGCGCGATGATCTCGCGCCGCAGCCGGTGTTCGCGGATCTCACCGGCGAATTTCCTCGCCATGCGTTCCGGGAAATAGCCCATCAGGTCGCGGTCGAAATGCTGATCGTCGGGCACGTCGCTGGCGACGATATCGGAGAACAGCACGATCTTGGCATAGGCGAGCAGCACGCCAAGCTCGGCCCGGGTCAGCGGCTCGCCGCGCGCCTCGCGTTCGGCAAGCGCCGCCGGCGAAGGCAGCGTCTCGACCGCCCGGTCGAGCAGGCCGCGCGCTTCCAGCGCCGACATGAAGCGCGCCTGGTGCGCGATGTCGGCGAGCCCCCGCTTGCGCGCCAGCGAAAGCGCCAGCGTCTGCTGATAGTTGTTGGCGAGCACCAGCGCGCCCACCTCGTCGGTCATCTCGGCGAGTAGCTTGTTGCGCGCCGGCCTCGCCAGCGAGCCTTTGCGCATCGCCGACGCCAGCGCGATCTTGATGTTGACCTCGACGTCGGAACAGTTGACGCCACCCGAATTGTCGATGGCATCCGAGTTGCAGCGGCCGCCATTCATGCCGAACTCGATGCGCGCCCGTTGCGTGACGCCGAGATTGGCGCCCTCGCCGATGACTTTGGCCCGGACATCAAGCGCCGTGACGCGGACGGCGTCGTTGGCGCGGTCGCCAACATCGGCGTTGCTTTCGCCTGAAGCCCGCACATAAGTGCCGATGCCGCCGAACCACAAAAGGTCGACCGGCGCCTTGAGGATGGCGTTCATGATCTCGACCGGCGTAGCCGTGGTCTTGGCGAGGCCGATCGCGGTGGCCGCGGCCTGCGGCAGCGTGATCGATTTCTGGTTGCGCGAGACGATGACGCCGCCTTCCGACAGTTTCGACTTGTCATAGTCCTGCCAGGACGAGCGCGGCAGCGCGAACATGCGCTGCCGCTCGGCCATCGAGGCGGCCATGTCTGGATCGGGATCGATGAAGATGTCGCGATGGTCGAAGGCGGCGATCAGCCTGGTGGCCGGCGACAACAGCATGCCGTTGCCGAACACGTCGCCCGACATGTCGCCGACGCCAACCAGGGTGAAGGGCGAGGTCTGGATGTCGCGGTTCATCTCGCGGAAATGCCGCTTTACCGCTTCCCAGGCGCCCTTGGCGGTGATGCCCATCTTCTTGTGGTCGTAGCCGGCCGAGCCGCCGCTGGCGAAGGCGTCGTCCAGCCAGAAATGGTGTTTTTCGGAAATGGCATTCGCGGTGTCTGAGAAGGTCGCCGTGCCCTTGTCGGCGGCGACGACGAAATAGGGATCGTCCTGGTCGCGCCGCACCACGCCGGCCGGCGGGATAACGCCGTCGACGCCGATATTGTCGGTGATCGAAAGCAGGCTGGAGACGAAGTTCTTGTAGGCCGAGGTGCCTGCTTCGAAGATGGCATCGCGCCCGGCGCTCATCGGCAGCTTCTTGGGATAGAAGCCGCCCTTGGCGCCGACCGGCACGATGACAGCGTTCTTGACCTGCTGCGCCTTGACCAGCCCCAGCACCTCGGTGCGGTAATCCTGGGCGCGGTCCGACCAGCGCAGGCCGCCGCGCGCCACCGGGCCGAAGCGCAGATGCACGCCTTCCACCTCGGATCCGTAGACGAAGATCTCGCGCCATGGCCTCGGCGCCGGCAGTCCCTCGACCGCCTGCGAATCGAGCTTGATCGCCAGCGACTGCCCTTTTTGTTTCGTATCGGTTACGAAATGATTGGTGCGCAGCGAGGCTTCGATGAGGTTGAGATAGCGGCGGATGATGGTGTCGTCGTCGATATTGGGCACCTCCTCCAGCGCATCCTTGATCTTGGCCTTGAGGTGCTTGGCCGCGACCGCGCCTTCGCCTTCGGCCGCCGGACCGAGCCGGGCGACGAACAGCGCGTGCAGGCCGCGCGCGATCTCGGGATAGCGATTGAGCGCGGCGGCGATGAAATCCTGGCTCTGCGGAATGCCGGCCTGCTGCAGATAGCGGCCATAGGCGCGCAGGATGGCGATCTCGCCAGACCACAGGCCGGCGGTCTGGGCCAGGCCGTTATAGCTGTCATTGTCGACATCGCCGCGCCAGACCGACAGGAAGGCGTCTTCGAACAACGCGCCGCCATCGGAGATGTCTATACGCGCGCCGTAGCTGTTCTCCAGCTCCATGTCGTGGATGAAGACTTTGCCGGAGCCGGTGTCGGCGACCTCGAAGGTGCGCTCGCTGATGACGCGGAAGCCGATATTTTCGAGCACCGGCACGCGCCGCGACAGCGCGACAGGGCTGCCGAAATGATAGATCTTCAAAGCCGCTTGGTGCGGCTTCTGGTCGGCATGGCGGTAATAGTCGATGGCGATCGGATTGTCGGCCCCGATCTTCGCGATGCGGCCGGCATCGGCCAGCGCCACGGCGGCCGAGAAGCTGTCGCGATAGCTTTCGGGGAAACGCGCCGCGATCGCCTTCAGCGCCGGATCGCTGCCGGCGGCTTCCGCGGCTTCGGCGAGCGCGTCCTCCCAAGTGCGCACGATGTCGCGAATCGCCGCCTCGATCGCCGACTGCTCGACCTTCGGGGTCTTGCCGCCGGAACGGCCGATGATGAAATGCACGCGCGCCAGCCCGCCTTCCGGGAAGGCCGGGTAATAGGCCGACAGACGGCCCTCGAACACCGTCTTGAGATAGGTGCCGACCTTCTCGCGCACGACGCTGTCGTAGCGGTCGCGCGGTACGAAGACGATGATCGAGACGAAGCGGTCGAACTGGTCGACGCGTACCAGCGCCCGCACGCGCGGCCGCTCGATCAGCCCGAGTATGGCGCTGGCGTGCTTGCGCAGGATGGGAATGGGAACCTGGAACAGCTCGTCGCGCGGATAGCTTTCCAGGATGTTGATCAGCGCCTTGCCGGAATGATCGTGCGGATCGAAGCCGGATTTCGAGATCACGGTCTCGGCCTTGGAGCGCAGATAGGGGATCTTCATCACCGAGCGCGTGTAGGCGGTCGAGGTGAACAGGCCGACGATACGCAGCTCGCCCGCGAGCGCCCCCTTCGACGTGTAGGTCTTGATGCCGATGTAATCGAGATAGATGCGGCGATGCACCGACGACTTGGCATTGGCCTTGGTGACGATCAGCGGCTCCGGCCCGTGCAGGAAGGCGCGGATTTCCGGCGTCGTCGTCACCGCCTCGGTGCCGCGCCTCAACACCAGCACATCCGGATCCGACAGGATGCCCAGGCCGGGTTTGTCGGCGCGCTCCAGCGAGCCGCTTTCCTCGCCGCCGGTATATTTGAACTCGCGCATGCCGAGGAAGGTGAAATTGTCGTCGCGCAGCCATTCGAGGAAGGCGATCGCCTCGGCGACGCTCTTCTTGTCGAGCGGCACCGCCGAATAGCGGAATTCGGAAATCGCCTGGTCGAGGCGGGCGAGCATCCGCTTCCAATCGACGACGGCCGCCCGGACCTGCGAAAGCACCTTGTGCAGCCGCCCGGTGAGGCTCTTGGCCTGCTCGGCGGTCAGCCGCGGGATATGAACATGGACGACGCTCAGCCGGTCGTCATCCTCCTTGCCGCCGTCGCCAAGCACCTCGACCACACCGGTCTTGCCGTGGCGGACGGTGACGATCGGATGGGTGACCAAGGTCGGCTCACCGCTTGTCTCGGTGATTTCGCCGAGGATGGAATCGAACAGGAACGGCATGTTGTCGTTGACGACGGTGATGACCGTGACCGGCCGGCCGTCGCAGGCAACGCCCGAATCGGCTTCGACGGCAACGACGCTCTCGCCCTTCCTGTGGCTGGCGACTGCTTGGGCGGCGAGCTCGCCGGCGCGCTCGAGGTCGGCCACGTCATAGGCCGCGATGTCCTCGGCGGGCGCCCGCGCCAGCAGATAGTCGGCAAGCCTTGCGGGTTTCTCCTCCGCTTTCGCGGCGGCGGCTTTCCTCTTCGGCTTGGATTTCACGCTGGCCATGACGCTTAGTCCCTCCCGTTATATGCTTTTGCGACTATGGTAGCCAGATGACCGCCGTTTGGCGACAAAGGTTTGACGGCGCTTAAAAAAATTCCAACCGACGCCATCACAGCGCGAGGAGAACAGTCATGACCGGCAAAGTAACCGCGCTCGACCTTGTCCAGGCGGAGCTCGGCGAGGCGACGAAAGCCTATTTCGACAAATGCCGGGAGAAGCTCGGCCTCGTGCCAAACGTGCTTCTCGCCTACGCCTTCGACGAGAAGAAGCTGCGCGCCTTCACTGACATGTATAACGACCTGATGCTGGGCGAGTCCGACTTGTCGAAGCTGGAGCGCGAGATGATCGCCGTGGTCGTCTCCTCGATCAACCACTGCTTCTATTGCCTGACCGCGCATGGCGCGGCGGTGCGCCAGCTGTCGGGCGAACCGGCCTTCGGAGAGATGATGGTGATGAATTTTCGCGCCGCCGAGCTGTCGGACCGGCAGCGCGCCATGCTCGAATTCGCCGTGAAGCTGACCGAAGAGCCGGCTAAAATCGTCGAGGCCGATCGCGCCGCCTTGCGCCAGGCCGGCTTCACCGACCGCGACATCTGGGACATCGCCTCGACCGCCGCCTTCTTCAACATGTCGAACCGGGTGGCAGCAGCAGTCGACATGCGGCCCAACCCCGAATACCACGCCATGGCAAGGTGAGCTCGTTACAGTAGACTCAACTTAACATCGATTGCCTGTTTTTCGTTTTGGTCCGATGATCAGGATTGCGGCAAGGCCGCATATCGGATTGCAGCATCACTGCATATCGCAAGCGGCGTGGCCGCATGCCGGTTCGACGCCGCCGAAAAGGGAGGAGAACATGGCGAAATTTCTCTATGTCTATCACGGTTCCGGCAAGATGCCGACCGACGACGCCGAACGCAAAGCGGCTATGGATGCCTGGACGGGCTGGTACGACAAGCTCGGCTCGGCCGTGGTCGACGGCGGCAATCCGGTCGGCATGTCGAAGACGGTGCTGCCCGGCGGCAAGATCGAGAACAATGGCGGCAGCAATCCGACCGCCGGCTACACCATCGTCGAAGCCAAGGACATCGACGATGCCGTCGCCAAAGCCAAGGACTGCCCGATCCTGATGGACCCGGCTTTTACCGTCGAGATCGCGCCGATCATTGAAATGATGTGAGGCCGGCGCTCTATCGCGCGGCGATAGCGGCGGCGGCGCCCGCCATCGTCGTCGCGCTGACACGGTTGGCGATCTTCATGGCGCGCCTGCTCTTCAGCAGCCGGCGCGCCTGGGAGGCGGCCAGCACCCAGGCGAGATCGATGACGATCAGCACGAGCGCCATGGTCAGCGTCAGCTCGACCCAGCCGATCACGCTGACCGAAGCCAGATCGATGATGGTCGGCAGCAGCGCCAGATAGAACATCATGATTTTCGGATTGCCGAGTGTCACCGCCATGCCGGCAAGGAAAAGTTTCAGGGGCGAGTCCTCGCGCGGCATCTCGCCCTCCTTCGCCTCGACCGGCGCCGTCCACATCTTGAACGCGAGATAAGCAAGGTAGGCGACGCCAACCCATTTCACGACGACGAAGGCGTAGTGGAAGGTTTGCGCCACGACGGCGAGCCCGAACACCGCCAGCGAAAGCCAGACGCCCTCGCCGATCCACATCGCCAGCAGGAACGGGAAGACGTCGCGGAATCCTTTCGAGATCACCCGCGCCACCAAGGCTGCGATCGACGGGCCGGGCGAACCGGCGGCGACAAAGAGCGCGGCGGCGAAGATCAGCAAAGAGGCGAGATGCATGGGGTCGCTCCCTATAAGAGATAAAGAACGATAGCCGATCGTACTAGATTTGGCACGCCCAACGAGGCGCGAACGTTGATCAAGGCGACAACAACTGCCAGCGCCGGCGCCGCCCCTCATCTGGCTGCCGCCATCTTCTCCCCGTAAACGGGCGAAGGGACATGGCGCCGACGATTTCGCCAGTCGCGAACGTTGCAGAAAGAGCGCCGGAGTTCGCGCGAGATTCCCTTCTCCCCGTTCACGGGGAGAAGGTGCCGGCAGGCGGATGAGGGCAGCGCCGACGCCTAAATTGAAACGAAAGCAGCTGACTGCGGCTGAAACAAAAGAGGGAGCACCCGCTCCCACTTTCGAACTTTCCGTGGAACCTTACGCCGCGCCCATCACCTTGGCGGCCTTTTCGAAACGCTTGCGCTCGTTCGGGTCGAGATGGAGCTTGCGCAGGCGAATGGTCTTCGGCGTCACCTCGACCAGTTCGTCGTCCTGGATCCAGGCCAGCGCGCGCTCCAGGGTCATGCGGATCGGCGGCGTCAGCTTCACCGCTTCGTCCTTGCCGGCGGCGCGGATGTTGGTGAGCTTCTTGCCTTTGAGCACGTTCACTTCGAGGTCGTTGTCGCGCGAATGGACGCCGATGATCATGCCCTGGTAGACCTTGACGCCCGGATCGATGATCATCGGGCCGCGGTCTTCCAGGTTCCACATCGCATAGGCGACCGATTCGCCCTGCTCGTTGGAGATCAGCACGCCATTGGTGCGGCCGGGCAGCTCGCCCTTATACGGCTCATAGGCAAAGAACAGCCGGTTCATCACGGCGGTGCCGCGCGTGTCGGTCAACAATTCGGACTGGTAGCCGATCAGGCCGCGCGTCGGGGCATGGAAGACCAGGCGCTGGCGGTTGCCGCCGGACGGGCGCAGCTCGACCATCTCGGCCTTGCGCTCGGACATCTTCTGCACGACGACGCCGGCATGCTCCTCGTCGACGTCGATAACGACTTCCTCGACCGGCTCCAGCAGCTGGCCGTCCTCGCCCTTCTGCATGACGACGCGCGGGCGCGACACGGCAAGCTCAAAACCCTCGCGGCGCATCGTCTCGATCAGCACCGCGAGCTGCAATTCGCCGCGGCCGGACACGAAGAAGGAGTCCTTCTCCGCCGATTCCTCGATCTTGAGCGCGACATTGCCCTCGGCCTCGCGCAGCAGGCGGTCGCGGATAACACGGCTGGTCACCTTGTCGCCCTCGGTGCCGGCAAGCGGCGAGTCGTTGACGAGGAAGGACATGGTCACGGTCGGCGGATCGATCGGCTGCGCATGCAGCGGCTCGCTCACCGTCGGATCGCAGAAGGTGTCGGCGACGGTGCCTTTCGACAGGCCGGCGATGGCCACGATGTCGCCCGCCTGGGCCTCGTCGATCGGCTGGCGCTCGAGGCCGCGGAAGGCGAGGATCTTCGAAATGCGGCCGGTCTCGATCTGCGTGCCGTCATGGTGCAGCACCTTGACCGCCTGGTTGGCCTTCAGCGTGCCGGACTCGATGCGGCCCGTGATGATGCGGCCGAGGAACGGGTTGGCCTCGAGGATGGTGCCGATCATGCGGAACGGGCCGGGATGGACCGTCGGCGCCGGCACATGCTTGACGACCAGGTCGAACAGCGGTGCGAGACCCTGGTCTTTCGGGCCTTCCGGATTTTCCGAAACCCAGCCGTCGCGGCCCGAACCATAGAGGATCGGGAAATCGAGCTGCTCGTCGGTGGCGTCGAGCGCGGCGAAGAGGTCGAACACCTCGTTGACCACTTCGATATGGCGGGCATCCGGACGGTCGATCTTGTTGATGACGACGATCGGGCGCAAGCCGACCTTGAGCGCCTTGCCGACAACGAATTTGGTCTGTGGCATCGGCCCTTCGGCGGCGTCGACGAGCACGATCGCCGAATCCACCATCGACAGGATGCGCTCGACCTCGCCGCCGAAATCGGCGTGTCCGGGCGTGTCGACGATGTTGATGCGGGTGCCATGCCAGTCGACCGAGGTCGCCTTGGCCAGGATGGTGATGCCGCGTTCCTTTTCGAGGTCGTTGGAATCCATGGCGCGCTCGGCGACGCGCTGGTTGTCGCGGAAGGCGCCGGACTGTTTCAGGAGTTGGTCGACGAGGGTGGTCTTGCCATGGTCGACATGCGCGATGATCGCGATATTGCGGAGGTTCATTGTCTGGTCTCGGGAGCGTTGCAGGCAGCAGGCCCAGAGGCGCCGCCTTTTTCGGTTGCGCGGCTCATACAAGGTTTTTCGCAATTGCGAAAGGGGAGGCCCGACCCCAAATACATGGTCACTGATTCTTAAACGTCTTGGTGTGAAATGATTCCGTTAACCAAGGCGGAACCTTTGAGGGGCCGGACAGTTCGATGTTCATGACCGATCCTATGTCCAGATTGCGTCCGGTTTTCGCGTGGGCGGCGCTTGGAATGCTCGTCGCTGCCGGCGCAGCGCAGTCGGCGGCGACGCTTCGGCAAGCCGACCCGATCGCACCGCCCGACGCCAGGACCGCGCAGCAGATGTTCGCCGACGCCCCCGACGGCGTCGACCCGATCGTCACCGGCCCGGTCAGCGCCGCCTTCAAGCAACGCCAGAAGGATGCCAACTGCGACACCGCGGTCTGGCCCAACGTTCCCCGGGCTTGCTATCCGGACTGACGGTCTTTTGCGAGTTCAGTTCTGGACCACCTCACCGCGTTGACGTCACACGACGACGCGACTGCTGGGCCTAGGGTGTGTTGAGATTCAGGTCAGGCCGAGCCGAGAACGGTGGTTTCCGAGAATCGGAGCGGAGCGTACTTAAAGTACGTGAGCACCGGAAGCGCAGGTAACCATTGTTCACAGGCCGGCATCACCTGAATATCAACGCAGCCTAAGCCGACCGCACCGGATCGAGCGTAACCTTGTAAAGCTCGTTGTCGTCGCGATCCATCAGCCGTACGGTGAGCTGTTCCGTTGCGCCGGAAATGTCGACCAGACCGAAGAACTGCAGCCCGGCCGACGGCGGCAGGTTCTGGCCCTGTTCGGCGGTTGGCGCCTTGATGAACTTCAACTCCGGCCCGAAGGTCATGTCGAGATCGTTGGGGCCGAAGCTGCCGGCGTGGATCGGGCCGGAGACGAATTCCCAGAACGGATTGAAATCCTGGAACTGCGCCTTGTCGGGATTGTAGTAATGCGCCGCGGTGTAGTGGACGTCGGCGGTCAGCCACACCGTGTTGGTGATGCCGGCATTCTTGATGAAGCGCAGCACGTCGGCGAATTCGAGCTCGCGGCCTTTCGGCGCGCCATTGTCGCCGTTGGCGACCGCCTCGGCCCCGGCCTTCTTCGCCGCATCGTTCCAGACGACAAGGCCAAGCGGCATGTCGGCGGCGATGACCTTCCACGTTGCCTTGGAATTCGCCAGCTCGCGCTTCAGCCACTTGGACTGCTCCTCGCCGATCATGCGCGACTTCGGCGTCAGCGTCTCTTCCATGTCGGGGCCGTTCGGGCCGCGATAGGAACGCATGTCGAGGAAGAACACGTCGAGCAACGGCCCATGCGAGACCTTGCGGTAGACGCGGCCCGGCTCCGACGGCTCGTAGCGGATGGTCGTCATTTCATGGAAGGCGCGAGCCGCCCTGGCCGCCAGCACATGGATCGACTTTTCCTTGTAGCGGTCGTCGGCGGTCAGGTCCTTCGAATCCGACCAATTGTTGAGCACCTCGTGGTCGTCCCACTGGTAGAAGGTCGGGCAGATGGCCGACAGGCCAAGCACATGCTTGTCCATCATGTTGTACTTCCACTGGTCGCGGTATTCGTCCAGCGTCTCGGCGACCTTGCGCTTGCCGTCGATCATGACGACGTTCTTCCACTTGCCGCCACCGGGCAGGTCGACCTCGTCCTTCATGGCGCCGTCGGCATAGATGGTGTCGCCGGAATGCAGGAAGAAGTCCGGCGTGTGCTTGGCGATGCTCGAATAGGTCTTCATGCCGGTCTCGTCGATGCCCCAGCCCTGGCCGGCGGTGTCGCCGGACCAGGCGAAGCGCACGTCGCGCTTGGACGACGGCGCGGTACGGAAACGGCCGACGATCGGCTCGGACACGGCATTGATGTCGGAAAGATCGGCAGCAGTCATGCGGTAGAAGATGTCCTGGTCCGAGGCGAGATCGGTGAGCAGCCGCTTCACCGTGTAGTCGCTGGCCGGCGAGGTATCGAGCGCAGCCAGCCGCGTCGCATTGGCGAAGCTTTCGGTCGTCGATACTTCATACATCACACGGGCCGGACGATCGGTGCGGGTCCAGACCATGCCCGAGGTGGCGTCGACATCGCCGGACTGGACGCCATGCGTGAAGGCCGGACGCTGGCTGGCGCGGGAATAATAGGGCAGCGCCAGACCGGAGGCGCCGACAAGGCCGAAGGCGCTGGCCGAAGTGACGAAAGCGCGGCGGGTGAGCGAAAGCTTGTTCATGGCTGTCTCCGGGATGGCATTGAGCGGGACCGCCAAGCTCTCGCCTCAATGTTTCAGGCGCATATCGGAACCATGAAGTTTTGATAACAGTCGACATCTTCCTTCTCCCCTTGTGGGAGAAGGTGGATCGGCGCGATAGCGCCGAGACGGATGAGGGGTGTTCCAGCGGAGTGAGGCGTCGGTGTTCCAGCGGAGTGAGGCGTCGGTGTTCCCTGGAGCACCCCTCATCCGGCCGCTTCGCGGCCACCTTCTCCCACAAGGGGAGAAGGGAAAGTCGCGCCTAAGCCGCCTGCGGCTCCGGCCCGAAGGCCGGCCTGCTCGTGTTGATCAACAGCGAGATACAAGCCGCCGCGATACCGGTCATGCCGGCAATCAGGAAGGCCAGCTCGTAATTGCCCTGCAGCTCGCGCATCGTGCCGCCGAAGGCGGCAGCGGCGGCGGCGCCGACCTGGTGGCCGGCGACGATCCAGCCGAACACGATTGGTCCGCTGCGATCGCCGAACGCCTCGTTGGCGAGCCTGAGCGTCGGCGGCACGGTGGCGATCCAGTCGAGCCCGTAGAGCACGGCGAAGATGACCAGGCTGGTCGCCGAGAAGCCGGAATAGGGCAGGTAGATCAGCGACAGCCCACGCACCGCGTAATAGATGCCGAGCAGCTTGCGCGGATCGAAGCGGTCGGTGAGCCAGCCGGACAGCGTCGTGCCGATCAGGTCGAAAATGCCCATCATCGACAACAGCCCGGCTGCCTGCACCTCGCCAATGCCCATATCGCCGCAGAAGGCGATGAGATGCGTGCCGACGAGACCATTGGTGGTGAATCCGCAGACGAAGAAGGTGGCGAACAGGTACCAGAACACCCGTGTGCCCGCCGCGCGGCGCAGCGTGTTCAGCGTATGGGCCAGGAAGTTGCCCTGCGATGCAGGCGACACCGGCGGCACGTCATTCGCATCGGCGCCGTAACGAACCTGGCCGATCGAAGCGGGGCGCTCCGGCACCAGCAGCAAGACGAAGGGTATCAGCGCGGCGGTGGCCAGCGCCACGGCGATCGCCACCGGCTTCCAGCCGCCGCTCTGCGCCAGCGAGGCGATGAGCGGCAGGAAGACCAGCATGCCGGTGGCGCTTGAGGCCGACATCAGGCCCATCATCAGGCCGCGATTGGTCTTGAACCAGCGGTTGACGATAGTGGCGCCGAGCACGCTCGCCACCGCGCCCGAACCGATGCCGGAAAACACGCCCCAGGTGATGAAAAGATGCCATGGCTCAGTCATGAACAGGCTAAGCGCGGTCGATCCCGACATCACCAGCAGCGAGCCGAGCAGCGTGCGGCGCAGCCCAATACGTTCCATCAGCGCGGCGGCGAACGGTCCGGTCAAACCGTAGAGCAGGATGCCGACGCTGGCGGCCCAGGACGTTACGTCGCGATGCCAGCCGAAGCTTTCCTCCAGCGGCACCATCATCACCGAGGGCGCCGAACGGAGCCCGGCCGCGATCAGCAGGCACAGAAAAATGACGGCAACGACGACGAATGCGTAGCGCTGGCCAAACGGACGGGACTGGATTATCATGTTACTGACCGGTACGTTGCAATGGAGTGAAGCCATACATACGTACCGGTCAGTAACATTGTCAAGCGAGTTGTTTGAATGCCATCCGACAATAAAATTGAAGCGTCGATCAGCGAGCCCCCTGCTCCCCGAGCGGCAGACAAGATCCTGGACGTGGCGCGCGACCTCTTTTACCGCGAGGGGATAAGGGCGATCGGCGTCGACGAGATCGTCAGGCGTGCCGGCGTCACCAAGCCGAGCCTGTACCGCAGCTTCCCGTCCAAGGATGAGCTCGCCGCCTCCTATCTGCGCAAATACGACCTCGAATTCTGGGAACGCTTCGACGAAGCGGTCGATGCGCATCCGGGCGATCCGCGGGCCCAGATCATCGCTTTCCTGACCCGCGTCGGCAAACGCACGCAAAAGCCCGATTATCGCGGCTGCGGCATGACCAACGCGGCGGTGGAATATCCCGAGCGCGGACATCCTGCGCGGGTGGTGAGCGAGAACAACAAAGTGGAATTGCGCCGGCGCCTGCGCGCCATGGCGGCCGCCATGGGCGCTGCCGATCCCGACACGCTGGGCGACGGCCTGCTGCTGCTCATCGAAGGCGCCTATATCAGCGGCCAGTTGTTTGGCTTGGGCGGACCGGCAGCGGCAGTCGCCCGCAACGCCGATCTCTTGATCGAAGCCAGCTTGAAGAAATAGCGATTGACGTTACGCTCGGGCAGCTCGAACGGAGTTGTCAGCGATGCGCGCTCTTCTGGTCCCGCTTGCCCTCGCCGGTTTCTGCCAGGCGGCCCAGGCCGGCGACATCTCCAGCGCCTATACCGAGCTCGACTGGAAGAAGGACTGCGTGACCTATGCGCAGGCCGCGGAAGGCGACGGCGACTGGGCGAGCCTCGCTTGCTCCGGCTATCGCGGCTACCCGGTGATGATCAGCTACGACGACGCGCGCGAATCCGTCTATTACGGCTTTCCGTCCGACGACATGACTGCGGTCTGGGAGAGTTTTACCGCGTTCAACGGCTCTGGACCGAAAGTCGAATGGCGCATCGAGACCAATGGCGACGTCGTCATCCCCTTCGCCGCCATCCACCGCCGCTCCGTCAGCAACCCTGAGGACGAAAAGAAATCGACCGATGTGCTGGTCGTCGCCAAGGTGGCGCAACCGGAAGAGCATCAAGGTTGCACGATCGGCCTGGTATTAGCCACTGGCAATCCGCAGGCCAACGACCAGGCGCGCAAGCTCGCCGACGACAAGGCAAAGACCTTCGCCTGCGGCAAGGACAAGCGCGAGGTGATCGGCGACGTGCCGCCCTTCGGCCGCGTGGACAACTAACCGGGCCTCGCCAACAATTGGGCCAGGGCCGGATCGGGTTCCCATTCACCTCGCTGCCTAGTAAACCCTTGCGCGGTTGCAGCCAGTCTCGGGAGGTTCCGCTTGTCCAGTTCTGTCAGCGTGGCGAACGAGAACGGCGTGGCGGTGGTCACCATCGACAACCCGCCGGTCAATGCGCTGAGTTTTCATGTCCGCAAGCCGCTTTACGAGGCGCTTACCGCTTTGCGCGACGATCCCGCCGCGAGCGCGATCGTCATCGCCTGCGCCGGCCGCACCTTTGTCGCCGGCGCCGACATCACCGAATTCGGCAAGCCGGTCGAGCAACCGGAATTGCGCGCCATTATCGCCCTGCTGGAAACCATCGCCAAGCCGACGGTCGCCGCCATCCATGGCACGGCGCTCGGCGGCGGGCTGGAACTGGCGTTGGGCTGCCATTTTCGCGTCGTGGATGCCGGCGCCAAGCTCGGCCTGCCGGAGGTAAAGCTCGGCCTGCTGCCGGGCGGCGGCGGGACCGTACGTTTGCCACGCCTGGTCGGCGCCGCGAAAGCGCTCGGCATGATCGTCTCGGGCAGCCCGATCTCGGCCGGCGAGGCGAAGGCCGTCGGTCTTGCCGATGCGGTTGTCGACACCGATCTCTTGGCAGAGGCGGTTCGTTTCGCCCGCGAAATGGTTTATCGAGGCGGACCGTTCGTGCCGGTGCGTGACCGCAACGACCGCCTTGCCGGGACCGACCTCGCATCCTTCGATAGCCTAGCCGCCGATCTGGCCGAGAAAGCCCGCGGACTGGACGCGCCGCTTGCCTGCGCCGAAGCCGTGCGCAACGCGATCACCTTGCCGTTCGACGCAGCGCTCGCGGCCGAGCGGGAGCTTTTCCAAAAACTCGTTTCCGGCGACCAGTCGCGCGCGCAGCGGCATTTGTTCTTTGCCGAGCGCGAGGCGGCGAAGATACCGGGTAAGGATCTGCAGAAGCGCCGGATCGAACGCGTCGGCATCATCGGCGCCGGCACGATGGGCGGCGGCATCGCCATGGCCTTTGCCAACGGCGGTCTCCCGGTGACTTTGCTCGAGACCAGCGAGGAAGCGCTGCGGCGCGGCCTGGCGACGATCGAGAAGAACTATGCCGTCTCCGTCAGCCGCGGCTCGTTGACGGAAGAGGCCAAGCAGCAGCGGCTCGGCCTATTCAAGGGCAGCACCGACTACGCCGATCTCGTCGATTGCAACTTGATCATCGAGGCCGTGTTCGAGGACATGGCGGTGAAGAAGGACGTGTTCGGCAAGGTCGACGCGATCGCCAGGCCCGGCGCCATCCTCGCCACCAACACCTCCTATCTCGACGTGAACGAAATCGCCGCCTCTACGTCGCGGCCGCAAAACGTGCTCGGCATGCATTTCTTTTCGCCGGCAAACGTCATGAAGCTCCTTGAGATCGTGCGCGCCGAAAAGACCGCGCCTGAGGTTCTGGCGACGGTCACCGACCTCGCGCGGCGCATCGGAAAGATCGCGGTCGTCGTCGGCGTCTGCCACGGTTTCGTCGGCAACCGCATGCTGTCGGCGCGGGGCGCCGAAAACGAGGCGCTGTTGCTGGAAGGCGCGACGCCAAGCCAGGTCGATGGGGCCTTCACAGATTTCGGCTGGCCGATGGGGCCGTTCCAGATGGGCGACCTCGCCGGCCTCGATATCGGCTGGCGCAACCGCAAGGCCCGCGGCCAGAAGGCTGTGATCGCCGATGCGCTGTGCGAAGAGGGACATTTCGGCCAGAAGACCGGGCGCGGCTGGTATCGTTACGAGACCGGCTCGCGTGAGCCGATTGCCGATCCGGACGTCGAGGCGCTGATCCGGGCGAAGGCGGCGGAGCTTGGAATTGCGCGGCGCGAGATCGGCGCCGAGGAGATTCTCGAACGTACGCTTTATCCCTTGGTCAACGAGGGTGCGAAGATACTCGAGGAAGGCATCGCCGCGCGCGCGTCCGATATCGACGTCGTCTGGGTCAATGGCTACGGCTTCCCGATCGGCAAGGGCGGGCCGATGTTCTGGGCCGGCCTTGCAGGCGCTGCGAAGATCGTCGAGCGGCTGGAGCATTGGCACCGGCAGACCGGCCGGCCGATATTCGAGCCGGCGCCGGCGTTGAGGCGGTTTGCCGAGACGGGGGCTTGGGAAGAAGTGAGCGACGCCCGGTAATTCGTCATTCCAGGGCGAAGCGAAGCGTAGACCCTGGAATCCATGCCGTTCCATCAGACGAAGAATGCCACGGTCCAGAATAGGCATTGGCGCAGCCGTCGCTGATTCTGCGCCGTTGAGCAGCGTCAAGGTCACGGCATGGATCCTCGGGTCTGCGCTGCGTCGCTACGCTCCTTGCTCCGCCCGTGGATGACGAACGCACAGGCGTCCCCATCAAATTTGACCATGTGGACAAATCTCAGGCGCCGTTCCATAGTCCTGGGTGTCTGACATTCTTGGAACGGCCGGCTCGACACGGCTGTCGAACAGAGGGGCACTTCAATGGAAAACGAACGTAGCAAAACGCAACGCGCCGGCCTGTCGCGGCGCAGCGTGCTGGAACTCGGCGCGCTCGGCCTCGCGGCTACCGTGCTGCCCGGCGCGGCCTTCGCCAAGGACAAGAAGCTGAAGGTGGCGGCGATCTTCGCCACGCCGATCGAGGAGCCGTGGGACAACCAGATCCATGTCGCCCTGCAGAAGGCCGAGAAAGAACTGGGCATCGAATACAAATGGTCGGAAAAGGTGCAGACCGCCGACTTCAGCCGCGTGATGCGCGAATATGCTCAAGGGGGGTACCAGCTCGTGCTGGGCGACGCCTTCGCCGCCGAGCGCGAGTCGCGCCGCACGGCTAAACAATTCCCGAAGACGGCGTGGCTGTTCGGCTCCGGCGCCGGCCCGGCCGAGCCCAATTTTGGCGTCTTCGACAACTGGATTCACGAGCCCGCCTATCTCTCCGGCATGATCGCCGGAAAGATGTCGAAATCGGGCACGGTGGGCGCCGTCGCGGCGATGGGCATCCCGGAAGTGAACCGGCTGGTCAACGCTTTCTTCGCCGGCGCCAAGGAGGTCAACCCGAACGTCAAGAAGAAGGTCGCCTTCATCGGCTCCTTCTTCGATCCGCCCAAGGCCAAGGAAGCAGCCGTGGCGCAGATCGATGCCGGCGTCGACGTCATCTATGCCGAGCGCTTCGGCGTCATCGAGGCCGCGGTCGAGAAGAAGATTTTTGCCATCTCCAACATGTCGGACCAGTCCAGCCTCGGGCCGGACACGGTCATCACCGGCCCGGTGTGGGACATGTACCCGACCGTCGAGCAGGCGATCAAGCTGGTCAAGGCCGGCGTCTTCACCGCGCAGGACTATGGCGATTTCTCGCGCATGGCCAAGGGCGGCTCGTATCTGGCGCCCTACCACAAATTCGACAAGACACTGCCCGCCGACGTCAAGGAGCTGGTCGAGAAGAAGAAGGCCGAGATCCTCGAAGGCAATTTCCGCGTCGACGTCGACGAGAACACGCCGGTTTCGGATTGACGCCGGCGTTCCCCTCCCCCTTGAGGGGAGGGTGGCCCGCAGGGCCGGAGGGGTCGCCCGCGACGCACTCCATCCTTTGTATCAACGTCGAGGCGGTTGAGGCGACCCCTCCCGCCTCGCTTCGCTCGGCACCCTCCCCTCAAGGGGGAGGGATACCAGCGCAGGAGCACCCTTGTCCGCCCCACTCATCGAAATGCGCGGCATCACCAAGAGCTTCGGCGCCGTCAAGGCGAACGAGGCCGTCGACCTTAGCGTCGCGCCCGGCGAGATTCTCGGCCTGCTCGGTGAGAACGGCGCCGGCAAGACGACGCTGATGAACGTGCTGTTCGGCGCCTATGCGCCGGACGCCGGCGAGATCCTGGTCGAAGGCAGGCCGGTCGCCATCCACAATTCCGCCGACGCCCTGGCCGCTGGCATCGGCATGGTGCATCAGCATTTTCACCTCGCGCCGCGCCTCACGGTGCTGGAAAACCTTTTGATAGGCATTGCCGGCAGGTCCGGCCGCATCGATCGTGCTCGCGGGCTTGCCCGCCTGGACGAAATCAGCCGGCAATATGGGCTGAGCCTCGATCCGAACCTGCCGGTCTCGGCGCTGTCCGTCGGCGAGCAGCAGCGGCTGGAAATCATCAAGGCGCTGTTTCGCGGCGCCAGGCTTTTGATTCTCGATGAGCCGACGGCGGTGCTGGCGCCGAGCGAAGTGGACGGCCTGTTCGCCGCCCTGCGCTCGATGGCGGCGCAAGGGCTCGGCATCATCTTCATCTCGCACAAGCTCAACGAAGTCAGGGCGCTCACCCATCGCTGCGTCGTGCTGCGCCACGGCAAGGTCGCCGGCCGCGTCGACGATCCGGCAAGCACCACGTCGGCGGAAATGGCCAAGCTGATGTGCGGCCACGAAATTGTCCCGCCGGTCAAGCAGTCTTCGACGCCCGGCGCTTCCGTGCTGACGCTCGACCGCATATCCACTTCCGCTCATGCCGGCACGCCGCTGCGCGACGTCTCGCTTTTCGTCCGCGCAGGCGAGATCCTGGGCATCGCCGGCGTTTCCGGCAACGGCCAGCGCGCGCTGGCCGATGTCATTTCCGGCATGCTGTCGCCCAAGGCCGGAGCGATGACGATAGCCGGCAAAGCGGTTGCGCAATTTTCGCCGCGTGAATTGCAGACGCTCGGCCTCGGCCGCATCCCGGAAGACCGGATGACCACCGGCCTCGTCACAAACCTGCCTTTAGCCGATTCCATGGTGCTGCCGCGTATCGGCACCGAGGTCTTCAGCCGCAAGGGCCTGCTCAACCCGGCCGCCATCCGCGCCTTCGCCGAGCAACAGATCAAGGCCTATGACATACGCTGCCCCGGACCGATGGTGCGCGCCGGAGCGTTGTCCGGCGGCAATCTGCAGAAGGCGCTTCTTGCGCGCGAGCTCGCCTTCGACCCCAAGGTGCTGATCGTCTCGCAGCCGACGCGCGGCCTCGACATCGGCGCTGCCCGCTTCATCCACGAGAAATTCCTCGCCATGCGCGCCAAGGGCTGCGGCATCATCGTCATCGGCGAGGACCTCGAGGAATTGCTGATGCTCTCGGACCGCATAGCCGTGATGTATGAGGGCCGCATCGCGGGCACGCTTCCCAGCGCGGATGCCACCGTCGCGAGGCTCGGCCTGATGATGACCGGCGCGGAGGGCCACGCCTGATGTTCCGCCTCGAAGCCCGCACGTCAACGCCCGCCTGGTTCAGCCTCGCGCTGCCGCTGGTCGCCATCGCTGCCACACTGATCCTGTGCAGCGGCCTGATCGCGATTGCAGGCGCCGGCGTGATCGAGGCCTATGGCGTCATGCTGTCCGCATCGCTCGGCGACAGCTACGCCATCACCGAGACGCTGGTGCGCGCCGCCCCGATGATCTTCACCGGCCTGGCGGTGGCGATCGCCTTCCGCGCCAAATTCTGGAACATCGGCGCCGAGGGCCAGCTGCTCGCCGGTGCGGTGGCAAGCTGCTTTGTCGGCGCCATCCCGATGCCGGGCTATCTCGCTATGCTGCTGATGGCCCTTGTAGGCGCGGCTGCGGGCGCTCTCGTCGCGCTGGTGCCGGCGACATTGCGCGTCAAATTCAAAGTCGACGATGTGGTGAGTTCTCTGTTGCTCAACTCGGTCATCTATTACGCGCTGATGGCGTTGATCGAGGGGCCGTGGAAGGACACCTTCTCCGGCTATCCGATCTCGCCGCCGATCGAGGACTCGGCCAATTTCCCGGTGCTGATCGAGAGCACAAGGCTGCATCTCGGCGTGGTCGTGGCGCTGATCGCCGCACCCCTTTGCTGGTTCCTGATCGCGCGCACCACGCTCGGCTTCAGGATTCGCGTCACCGGCGAGAACCCGGAAGCCGCGCGCTATGGCGGCATCAACGTCCAGCGCGTGCTGCTGTCCACTGCGCTGCTCTCCGGCGCGCTGGCCGGGCTCGCCGGCGTCGGCGAGGTCGGCGGCGTGCACTTCCAGGTGATGAGCGACATCTCGCCGGGCTATGGTTATTCGGGCATCGTCGTCGCCATGCTCGCGAGGCTCAACCCGCTCGGCGTGGTACCGGCGGCGATCTTCCTGGCCGCGGTCATGACCGGCGCCGAGGCGATGTCGCGCGCCACCGGCGTGCCGGCTTTCTTAAGCGACGTCATCCAGGGCACGGCGCTGCTGGCCATGCTGGTGGCGCTGCTGTTCACTGCCTACCGCATCCGCCGCGTGGGAGCGCCAGCATGAGCGTGGTGTTCGAGCAGATCTTCCAGGTCGGCTTCCTCGCCGCCATCATCCGCATCGCCACGCCGCTTGCTTTCGCCACGCTTGGCGAAATGTTTTCCGAGCGCGCCGGCGTGCTCAATCTCGGCATCGAAGGCATCATGCTGCTGTCGGCGATGGCTGGCTTCACCGCGGCGAGCCTTGGCGGCAGCCTGTGGCTTGGCGTGCTGGTAGCCGTGCTGGTCGGGGCGCTGATGGGCGCGCTGCATGCGCTGTTCACCGTGGCACTGGGCCTCAGCCAGCATGTCTGCGGCATCGGCGTGACGCTGTTCTCATCCGGCCTTGCCTATTTCCTCTACCGGCTGATCTTCGGCCAGCAATCGGTGCCGCCGAGCATCGACGGCTTCAAGCCGGTGCCGATCCCGCTGCTTTCGGACATCCCGATCCTCGGCCCGGCGGTGTTCAGCCAGTTCACGCTGGTCTATCTGGCGATCATCGCCATCCCGCTCGCCGCCTTCGTGCTCTACCGCACGCCATGGGGGCTGTCGGTGCGCATGGTCGGCGAGAATCCGCGCGCGGCGGACTCGGCCGGCGTCAGCGTGATTGCCACGCGCTTCCAGGCGGTGATCCTCGGCGGCGCGCTGATGGGCCTTGCCGGCGCCTTCCTCACCATGGCGCAGTTCAACGCCTTTACCTTTGGCGTCGTATCCGGGCGCGGCTGGGTGGCGATCGCGCTGGTCGTGTTCGGCCGCTGGGATCCCTGGCGCTCGGCGGGCGCGGCGCTGCTCTTCGCCTTCGTCGACGCGCTGCAGCTCAGGATGCAGGCGAGCGGCCTCGGCCACATCCCCTACGAAGCCTTCCTGATGCTGCCCTTCATCTTCACCATCGTCGCCATGGCCTTCATGTCGCGCAACGCGGTCGCGCCTTCGGCCCTGCTGAAGCCGTTCCGCCGGGAGGAGCGGTAGGCGGGTGGCGCCCTTTCCTCTCCCTCCGGAGGGGAGAGGTGGCGCTGCGAAGCAGCGGCGGAGTGGGGGAACCACCTCGCAACCGCCGCGAGCGAAAGGGCACTCGGCGCACGAATCTCCTTGCACCGCGCCATGGGTCGACCCCCACTCCGTCGAGCGCCTGCCGTTCTGGAACGAAAAACCTGGAACCGGGTATGCCGCTACCGGGCGAGAATGAAAAACTACAGATTGCATCCTCCCCAAAAATTTGTTCCAGAAACTGCTCAAAAATAGCGATCGACAAAGTCTACTAACTTTATAGATTAACGGTCGCGACGGAGGATCGACCATGTCCTACATTCAGAACGCCCAACGCAAAGGCCAGAGGGTTGCCGCCGACCAGAGCTGGAGGCCCGCCTATGGCGGCACGTTCGCCTACCTCGTCTTTGCGCTTGCCTTCGTGTTCACCGGCGCCGTCGTTTTCGGGATCATCCCCTGACTGAGCCGGGGCCAGAGCAATTCCAGGAAAGTGCGAACTGTTTTCCGTCCGGAATTGCGTAAAAACAAAGGCCCCGCCGTCCAAAAATCTGAGTTGTGTAATCGGAGCTGAAGAAGGCCGGCGCGCTGTCGCGCGCCGACGAGATGGATTTGACTCGGGTTCGGAGCGGGGCGGCCCAACGTGATGGAGGAGATGGCAATGCCAATCGAGTTCACGCATGTTCCTGGTAAGCCTGCCCATGGCAGCTTCTTCTATGATTTCGCCGAGACGGCGACCAAATTGTCGCTGATCGAGGATTCCGGCTTTCGCAAGCTGGTGGTGGACGATCCGGCCGGACTGCTTGCCAACATGGATATCGCCGCGCAGACGCTCGACCGCACCGGCTCGCTGGAGGTGGTGCTGACGCATTGGGCCGGCGTTATCGAGCCGACGGTAGCGGCCAGGCAGCTCGCAGCGCTCGACCGCAGAGGCGGGGGGCGTCTGTCGCTTCGCATGCTGAGCGAGCCGCTTGAAGACAGCGATGCCGAGGCGCGGCCGGTCGGCCACAGCGTCGTGTGGCAGCGCATCGACGAATATCTGGTGCTGCTGAAGCGCCTGTGGTCGAACGACAGGCCCTTCGACCATGAGGGCGCCTTCTACAGCGTGCGCGGCGGCTTCGTGCCGCGCAAGGGTCCGCACGGCGCCGATCTCGTCATCCGGCTCGGCGGTCAGTCGGGCACCGCGCTGAAGGTCGCCGGCAAGCATGCCGATGTCTTCGAGCTGGCCGCCGGTTCGCCCGACGAGGTGAGGCAATTGATGGAGCGCGCGCGCAGCGCCGCCGCCGAGCACGGCCGCGGCGGCAGGCTGCGCTTCGCGCTTCCGGTGCGCATCCGCCCGGACGGCTGGACGGGCGCCTCGGATCACAAGGCGGTCGAGATTGTCGGGCCGCCGGCGCGGCTCGCCTTGGCGCTGTTGCCCTATGCGGCGCTGGGCGTCGAGGAATTCATGATCGGCGGCATCGACCGCCTGGGCGAGATCGCCCGCATCGGGCGCGAGACGATCACGCTGGTCGCGAATTCGCTGGCGCGACGCGAGACGGAGGTCCCGCAGCCGGGTGCGTTTACCTCCCACCCTTTTGCGCAACACTGCGCGTCCTAGACTAAGGTCGCTCCGCGTCGGAATAGTCCAGGCCGTCCATCACGTAATCCGCGAACAGGAAGTCGCGGATGCCGGCGATCCGGCCGTTCTCCCAATCGATGAGGATGAAATAGCGCGGCGCTCCGTGCGGACGCTCCGGGCTGGTGACCAGGATAGCGGGCCGGCCTTCGACGAGGCCGGCCGTGAAATGCCAATGCGTCTCGTCGGCATAGCGGCCGAAATAATTGCCGACATATTCCTTGCCGTCGGCTCGCAGGCGGTTGACCAGCTCCAGCTTGACGTCCTCGGCCAGCAGGCCGCGCAAGGCATCGAAGTCCCTGGCGTTGAAGGCGGCCACATAATCGCCGAGGCGCCGCATGTCGTGTTGGTCGAGCGCCGGGCGGGGCGGCGCGATGCGCGGCGCGGCCGCCAGCTTGCGCAGGCTCTCGCGACCCCGCTGCAGCGCGCCCTTGATCGCGGTCTCGGAAGTTTCGAGGATTTCGCCGATCTCTTCCAGGCTGTGTCCAAGCACATCCTTCAGCACGACCGTGCATCGTTGCGCCGGCGGCAGTTGCATCAGTTCGGCCAGGCTCGCCTCGGCGGCAATTCGGGCATCCAGCGCCGAGTTCTGGTCGGCGATCGTGTCGAGCTCGACTTCGCTTTCGCGCCCCCGCAAGCGGGCCCGCTTGCGCAGGAAATCGAGGGCGGCGTTATGCGCGATGCGAAACAACCAAGGCTCGGTCTTGTCGGGCATGTCGCCATTCCTGATCGCCACGAAGCCTTTTGCCAAAGCCTCCTGGACGATGTCTTCGCCATCGATGACCGATCCGACCATGCGCGACGCGTAGCGGTGCAGCTTGGCTCTCAGCGAAGCGGCATCGCGCTCGAAGGCGCGAAGCCTGGTTTCGGTTGCCGCAACGGACTGATCGTGCGAACCGGTCACGCGTGCTCTACCTCTTTGTTCGACGCAATTCCGGACAGAAGGTCGGCGAAGGCGCCGAACCTAACCGTTTCACACTTTTCCTGGAATTGCTTCAGTTCTCCACTCCGCCCGTATGGGAATAAGTCGTGTGGCCCATCATGGTCTCGCCGGAGGCGAGCTCGACGATGCTCTTCATGTATTCGCCGAAGCGGGGATCGCCGCGGAAGGCCGCGATGTCGTCCGCCGAACGCCATTGCGAGATGTTGGCCACCTTGCTGCCGTCGACGCCAATCACCACGGATGACGACAGCGAGCCCGGCTGCTTGCTGAAGAAACTCTTCGTGCCCTCGGCAAGCGTGTTGGCGAGTTCCTGCTGCTTGCCCGGCTTGGCGGTGAAGACGTTGATCAAGGTCACTGTGGTCGACATGGCTGGGCTCCGTTTGTCCTGATGGCGGAGGCCGTCTCGGCTCTCGCACCCGTTACGACCCTCAAGACGAAGCCTGAACCGAAAACGGAACGGTACACGCAAAAGTTTTTCGGCAATCAATCAAGTTCGCGATTCGGACGCTGCCATTGACCTATCAAGCGGCCGCCGCGCCCGTGAGTTCAGAAAAATTTATCCTCGCCGTTCCAAAAGCCATCCGCGTTTCGTCTTGGTGAGTGCCGGGTTGCCATCCCGGCATCAACCAAGGGAGAAGCAAATGTCGATCCTGTCATCCATCGCTCGCATCGCAGGCGAATACACCGCGACCCGTGCCCGCTATCGGGCAGCGCGGACGCTCTATCTGCTGCCTCTCGACATCCGCAAGGATATCGGCTGGCCGGAACCCGGCGATCCGCGCGATCCCGAAATCCTCAGCTCGCCACACCCGCGAGCCGTGATAGCGCGCTGATGACGGCCGCCGAGTTCGCCAGCGCGCCGAAGACGCCGTCCTCGACCGTCACCATATGCGGTGCGGCTTCATGCGCATACCGGTCGCCGCTGGCGCAGGCGTCCGAAATCGTCAGGCACTGGAAGTTGCGGTCGCAGGCCTCGCGCAACGTGGTGTGCACGCACACATCCGTCGTGCAGCCGGTGAACAGCAGATGCGTGATGCCGCGCGCCCGCAGAATGAGCTCGAGATCCGTGTGGGTGAAGGCGCTGTTGCAGGTCTTGTCGATGATGATGTCTCCAGGCGCGACCTCGATGTCGGAAACGATCTGGAAACCTGGGCCGGAGCGCAGCAGGACATCGGTGCCGTCGAGCCCTGCCCGCTTGCGTCGCCATCTTTCGTAAGGCGTCATGTCGGCCATGTCGGCGCGGTAGCCTTGCCTGGTGTGGATGATGGTGAGGCCGGCGACGCGGGCCGCGGCAATCAGCCGGTTGACCGCCGGCAGGATGGCTCGCAGCGGCGACGGATCGTAGCCCTTCCTGGCGAAGTAGCCGGTCGGCGAGAGGAAATCCTCCTGCAGGTCGATCACCAGCAGTGCCGTATGCTGCGGCTCCAGCTTGCCGTCATAGGGAAAGTCGAAAGGTATCGCCGTGATCATCGGCCGCCTGCTCTTCTTGCTCCATGCGCATCGTGCCCGGCAACCGTCTTGCGGTCCAGGCCCGCAGCGTGCTCAGGCGGGCATAGGCACATTATGAATTGTGGAACAGCATAGTCATCTTTATAGTTGACTCGCAAACTCATGTTTCATAGTCAACCGGCACGGCTCGCCCTGCGCCTGTCTGTATGGCGGCCGCCGCATTGCAATGATGAAGTGAGGACGAG
Organism: Mesorhizobium sp. B2-8-9; assembly: GCF_006439475.1. NCBI lineage: Bacteria > Pseudomonadati > Pseudomonadota > Alphaproteobacteria > Hyphomicrobiales > Phyllobacteriaceae > Mesorhizobium > Mesorhizobium sp. B2-8-9. The sequence goes on from NZ_VFTQ01000007.1 coordinate 253,363, forward strand.
CCTTGTCCCGAAACAGCCTCTTGGCGGCGCTGGCCGCGTCGCTCATTCTTTCGGCTGGTGTCGCCGCGGCGCAGGGACGATCGCCTGCGCCGGTCGAGCAGGCGCCGGCCGCTCCAACCCTGCAGACGCCCCCGGCGCAGGCGCCCGCCGCCACGTCGGTCGCTCCAGGCATTCGGCCGGCTGCGAACGGCACCACGAGCGAAGAGCCTTCCATCTCGCTGACGCTGCCGCATGACCTGTCGCCCTGGGGCATGTTCATGAATGCCGACATCGTCGTGAAGGCGGTCATGGTCGGGCTGGCCTTCGCTTCTCTCGTCACCTGGACGATCTGGCTCGCCAAGTCGCTGGAGGTCTTCGCCGGCAAGCTGAGGGCCCGTCGCGCCGCCGATGCGATCGGCAACGCCGCGACGCTGATGCAGGCCGGCCGGGAGCTTGGCCACAGCGGCGGTCCAGGTGCGCTGCTGGTGCGGGCGGCGGAAGAGGAACGGGCGCTGTCGGCCGGCGCGCTCGATCATGCCTCCGGCGACGGCCTGAAGGAACGCGTCGCCTCCAGGCTTGCGCGCATCGAGGCGGCGGCGGCGCGGCGCATGTCGCGCGGTACCGGCCTGCTCGCCACCATCGGCTCGACGGCGCCCTTCGTCGGCCTGTTCGGCACCGTCTGGGGCATTATGAACGCCTTTATCGGCATCTCGCAGGCGCAGACCACCAACCTCGCCGTCGTCGCGCCCGGCATCGCCGAGGCGTTGCTTGCCACCGCCATGGGCCTCGTCGCGGCCATTCCGGCGGTCGTCATCTACAACGTCTTCGCACGCTCGATAGCCGGCTACAGGCAGATCCTCGCCGACGCTTCCGCCGGCGTCGAGCGGCTGGTCAGTCGCGACCTCGATTTCCGCACTGTGCCGCAGGCGACGGCCATGGCGGCGGAGTAGCGGCGATGGCGGCACGAATTCGCGAGACGTCCGGCGACGATCTCGAGGAAAGCCACGACATCAATGTCACGCCGTTCATCGATGTCATCCTCGTGCTCCTGATCATCTTCATGGTCGCCGCACCGCTCGCGACCGTCGACGTCGATGTCGACCTGCCCGGATCGACGGCTGCGCCGGCGCCGCGGCCCGAGACACCGCTGTTCCTTACGCTGAAAAGCGATCTGACGCTGGCGATCGGCAATGACAGCGTGCTCCGCCCGGCCTTCGCCGGGGCGCTCGACAACCGCACCAGGGGCGACAAGCAGACGCGCATCTTCCTGCGTGCCGACAGGACGGTCGGCTATGGCGACCTGATGGAGGTGATGAACCTGCTGCGTAGCGCCGGCTACCTCAAGGTCGCGCTGGTGGGGCTCGAAACTACGTCGGGCAGTGCTGGCGGACCGGCCGAGTCTGGAGCTCCGGCAACTGGTGTAAACTCGGCGTCGGCTCCGGGTGACGGTTCAGCGCCATGACGCTCGCCGCGCTTTCCCGCATTTCGCAGCCGCGCTTCGGCGCGCGTGAGGCCGGCCTGTGGACGAGCGCCGCCGCAATCATTCTGGCCGCGCATGTGGCGGTTGCCTATGCGGTGCAGAATCTTAGCTTCGCCGAGATGCAGGATGGCGGTCCGCCGCCAGCGCTGGCGGTCGAGATGGCGCCGCTGGCCATCGCCCCCGCCGTGCCGGAAGAGGCGGCGATGCCGGACACGGTGACACCGGAGCCGCCCGATGCGGCGGAGGAGACGGAAAAGCCCATCGACGTGAAATCGGTGATCGACCCGGCGCCGGTGGCCGAGCAGACCAAGTCCGTCGCTGAACAGCCCCTCGATATCGACGACACGCAGGAGGCCAAACAGGCCGCTCCCGCCGAACAGGCCGTTGCTGCCCTGAGCGAGCGGCCGCCGCTGGACGAGGTCGTGCCCGATCCTGTCGAGGCGATCGCGCCGGACGTCGTCATTCCCCTGCCGCAACCGAAACCTGTGGAAGCCGAGGTGAAGGTGCAAAAGCCGGTCGAAGCTAGGAAGAAGGCTGAGAAAAAACCGGTCGAAAAGCCGAAAGAACGGGTGAAAAAGGAAAAGGCGCCACCGCCAAAGGCGACGACCACCGCCAGCATCGACGCCAAGGCGGCGGCGAAGACGGCAGCACCGCAGTCCTCGAATGCGGCGCCGCGCTCCAGCGTCGGCCCGTCGCGCTGGAATTCCAGCCTGGCGGCGTGGATCAGGCGGCACACCCGCTATCCGAGCGCGGCGCGCTCCAGGCGGGTCGAGGGCACGCCGAGCGTGACCTTCACGGTCGACACCTCCGGCAGGGTGGTCTCGGCCCGGCTGGCGCGATCCTCGGGCGATGGCGATCTCGACCGTGCGGCGCTCGGCGCATTGCAGGGCGCCTCGGTGCCGGCGCCGCCGGCGGAGCTCGGCGCCCGCGTCACCCGCACCGCGCCCTTCGTCTTCAGCCTGCGGGACTAGAGCAATTCCAGGAAAAGTGTGGGCGGTTTTCCGTCCGGAATTGCGCAAAAACAAGGAGATAGGGCGTTTCGCCGTTTCCATGAAACGGTGAAACGCACTAGGCCGGCGCGCCGGATGGTGGTAGGCGGCTCACTGGTTCAGCTCAATTCCAACGGCCGAGGCATCCTGCCGACGGAAACCATATGACGATATTCACGCGCCGCGCCTTTCTCAAAACCACAGCTGCCGCAGGCCTGGCCGGCATCGGCGCCGCGACTGTCGGCAGATTGGCCGGCTTTGCAGCCGCCAAGCCGGCCCCGCTGATCCTGAAAACCGCGAACATCGAGGCGCAGCTGATGGACGGTACGCCGACGAGGAACGTGCTGACCTACGGCGAGGCCGGGATGCCGCCGGTGGTCAGGATGAGAAAGGGCGAGCCGTTTGCCGCGCGCTTGATCAACGGCATCGACGATCCGACGACCATCCACTGGCATGGCATCCGCGTTCCCAACAAGATGGACGGCGTGCCGTTCCTTGTGCAGCCCTATGTCTATCGGGGCGACCATTTCGACTATGAATTCACGCCGCCCGACGCCGGCACCTTCTGGTACCACCCGCATTGCAACACACTGGTCCAGATGGGTCACGGCCTGACGGGCGTGATCGTGGTCGAGAACCCGAAGGACCCGGTCTTCGATGTCGAGATGGTCGTCAACCTGCGCGACTGGCGGCTCGGCGACGACGGCCAGTTCATCGAGCCGTTCCGGCCGCGCGACGCGGCCAAGGCCGGCACCTTCGGCACGGTGCGCACCGCCAATTGGGTCGACCAGCCGCAATTCGATGCGCCGGCCGGCGGGTTGGTGCGGCTGCGGGCGGCCATCACCGACGTCACCCGCATCTATGCCTTCCGGGTCGACGGCGCGGAGGCGACGGTCATCGCGCTCGACGGCAATCCGGTGCCGCAGCGGTTTACGCCGGATGCCTTGCAGCTGGGGCCTGGCCAGCGGCTCGAGCTTGCCATCCGCATGCCCGACGAGGAGGACGCGATCGTCAGCCTGCGCGACGTCAGAGGCACCAAGCCGAAAATCCTGGCGACGCTGCGTTCGGTCGGCAAATCGCTCAAGCACGATCTGCGCGATCTCGGCCCGCTTGACGCCAATCCCGTGCCGGAGGTGGACCTGACAAGCGCCAAGCGGATTCGCCTGGCGCTGAGCGCGACGGCCGAGAACGTTGCGGCCGACGGCATTTGCGGCTCGCTCGGCTACAGTTTCTGGGCGATGAACAAAGTGCCGTGGCCGGGCGACACTCCGGACCCGACCGCGCCGCTCGCCGAACTGAAGCTCGGCCAGAGCTACATCATCGACATGGAGAACCTCACCCCGCACGCGCACCCGATCCATTTGCACGGCATGAGCTTCAAGGTGCTGTCGTCATCCACCAGGGCAGTGCAGCCGCTAATCTCCGACACCTATCTCATTCAGCCCGACGAGAAGGTGCAGCTCGGCTTCGTCGCCGACAATCCCGGCGACTGGCTGCTGCATTGCCACATCATCGAGCACCAGAAGACCGGCATGACGAGCTACTTCCGGGTGGTATGAGCGCATCGGCGCGGAAGGCGTCGGCATTCCGCGGGTTGACGCGTTTGGCCGATTGCCTAGGTAGGCAGGAGGGCGCTGGGGCGGCACACAACTCCGACCGACGGCATGACATCCTTGCATATTCGAAAACTTGCCTTTGTTGCGGCAGGCATCTCCACCCTGTCGTCCTGCGTCATCCCCGACGATACGTCGAGCATCGCCAAGGTCGACGCCACCACGGCCGCTGCCCGCAAGGAGATGGTCGGTCTCAGCGAGGCCGATGTCCGCATGTGCGCCGGCTTTCCGACCGCGACGGCCGATACGGGGCCTTCCGGTCAGATTTGGACCTACCAGCGCACCGTGCAACGCGGCAATCTCAGCATCGCGGTGCCGACAATGGCCGTGGGCGCGATTCCCGCGGTCGGAGGGTCGGTCAACGTCGCCCCCGGCGGCTATTGCAATACGCAAATACGCATGCTCAACGGCCACGTCGCAGAGGTGGCCTATGCCGGCGACAATAACTTGCCGAACAGCCGTGACGCGCTATGCGTCAGCACCGTGGACGCCTGCGTGGCCTATGCGCGCCAACGCAAAGCAACACCAGTCTCCAGGTGAAGGGGGGCGAGGCCGGTCCGAGACTCCGCTTGTGTCAGCGTCCTCCGGGGTGTATGGCGCCAGGCTCCTTTTTGGAGGCGTCGGGCGAAACATGCCGGCCCATGTCTCTGCCGGTTTCGGGCGGCGGGACATCCATCAGGTTTCTGACCTTGGCGTTGTTGTGCGCGTGGATGATGGCGCGGCTCAAACGAAGCAGGGTTCCGAGCGCAGACATTGGCACGTCCTCCATTTGAAATGGCTGATATGTCGGCGGCGGGTGCCGGAAAAATGCGCCCGGTCTGTTTCACGCGAATGGCTCGGAAACCGGCTGACCGTTTCCAAACCCTTTCGTCTGGAAACACTTGCGTGCAAATGGCTGCGACCGCGATAGACCTCGACGAAAGAGCCGACGGGCTCCGCGGAACAGTCCGAAATTCGTCCGGCGCGGGGCCCATGTTTCGGCAGGATTCAGTCGCGCGCCAGAAGCATGTATGTTTGACGATACTGATTCTTCCGATCGTTTTGGCTGGTCGATGTGAGAAAAATCGTCGCTGCACTCACCGTAGCCGTCGTTCTTGTCGTCGGGCTACTTTTCCTTCTGCCCGCGCTTGTTTCAACCGACTGGGTTCGTGCCGAACTGAGCCGGCAACTGTCAGCCGCAACCGGAATGACAATTCGGCTGGACGGACCTGTCAGACTATCGCTGCTGCCCAAGCTGGCGGTGGTCGCGGACGATATCTCGCTTTCGACCGGCACGGGCGATATCGCGATATCCGCTCCGCGGTTCTCGACTTCGATAACGCTGTCGTCCCTATGGTCGAAAAAGCTTGAGATACAGTCCGTCGCGCTGGCGGATCCGACAATCGCGCTCAAGGCTTCGGCAAACGTGGCGTCAGCTCCGGAACCGAAGGATGTACAGGCCGATCCGTTCGCGGCGGTTGTCGATACGCTCGAGCGGCTGGCGATCAACCAACTGACGATAACGAACGGCACCCTCACCTCAGGCGCGTCGGCCGGCAATTCCGCTGAGGTGACAGCAATCGACGCCGATCTGAGGGTTCCGGACCTCGACCGGGAGGTCTCGTTTTCATTGGCCGGCACCAGCGGCGGCCGTCGCGTTGAAATGAGCGGGAGCCTTTCCGCCTTGAGGCCGATCCTGAAACGGCTGCCGGCCCAGATCGCCATCGAGGCGCGTCTCGATCCGGCGCCGGTTGCCAAATTCTCTTCATTGCATGCGAGTGGAGAGATCCAGCTCAACGGGAACGGCAGTTATCAGATCAAGGGCGGAAAGTTCGATGTCGGCGACCAGAGCTTCCAGATGGACGCGCTCTTTCAGCCCGGGGCGCGGCATCGCTTCTTCGCCGACCTGGCGGCAAAGCGCGTCGATATCGACGCCTTGAGCGATATTGGAAAGGGTGGTTCCAGCGCGGGCAAGGTTTCGGCCGGCTCCGGCGAGCCCCACCTCGCGATGCTCTCTGCGTTCGACGCCGACATCAGCGTCGCCATCGATGAATTGGTCGGCGGCAAGATACGGGCTTCCGATGTCCAGCTCGCCGCGACGGTGCGCGACGGACATCTCGAGGCAAGGCTGGAGCACTTCGGCCTCGATGCGGGAAGCGTTACCGCGAAAGCCTCGACGAATGTCGGTGAAACACCGCCGACCGTACGCGGCAATATTGCGAGTTCAGGGCTGGATATCGACTCGATAGCGAAGCTGGCCGGGCAATCCGTGCCGTTGTCCGGAAAGCTGACCGCCGATATGGGGTTCGCTTTTCGCGGACTCACCGCAGAGCGCATACGCAGCAGCGTCAATCTGCAGGGAACGGTCGGAATTCGGGAAGGCAAGCTTCCGCTCGCAGCACTTGCCGAGGCCCGGACGGCCGACGACATCACCGGACTCAATCTTGACGCGAAGGTTCACGATGTCGGCAAGCCGGTCGATTTGACGGGCAAGCTCGTCTGGCGGGGACAGGCCGTGACGTTCAAGTCCCAGCTCGCGCCTGCATCCTTTCTGGCCAGCGGCTCCGTTGCCGATGCGTCCGGGCCGATCAGCCTTTCGGTTTCCTCCAAATGCCTCGAAGGCAGCATAAGCGGCGCTGCCGGGGGTGGCGGCACGTTCAAGGGTCAGGTTTCGGTCACATCGGCCTCGGTCGACAAGCTCATGCAATGGCTGGGGCAGAGTGCTTCCCACGGTCTGCGAGACTTTGCCTTCAAAGGCGACGTGGACGCAGGGCCAGGGCAGCTTTCCTTCCAGAAAGCCGCTGTTGCCTTGAACGGCGTCAAGGCGTCGGGCCAGGGCTCGATGAAACTTGGGGCGCCCCTCAACATCCGGACGTCGCTCAATTTCGCGAAGCTTGACTTCGCGGCGTTCGCCGGCGGCGGCGAGCCTGCCACGGGCGGAAAGCAGAAGCCGAACGGCGCCACCGACGCGCCGATCGATCTCTCCTTCCTCAAGGGAATTGACGCCAAGGTGGATATCCAGGCCGACAAGCTCGGCTATGGAAAGGTCTTCGCCGGGCCGGTGGCCACCACTCTGGTGGTTGCTGATGGCAAGGCGCACCTGAACGTGCCGCAAAGTCCCTTCTACGGCGGCACGATTGCCGCGGAGATGACAGCCGACGGCTCGAAGGACGCCGCTTCCCTGACCCTGAACACTGCGATCGCCGGCGCGGCCGCGGCTCCCTTGCTCCATGACGCGGCGGATTTCGACCGCATCGAAGGAACGCTCAATGCGACCGTCGCGGTTTCAGGCTCGGGAAAGACTACGAAATCGCTTGCCCGCTCCCTTGGCGGCAAGGCGGCGGCAAAATTCGGCGACGGCGCCTTCCGGGGCATCGACATAGCGGAGGTCTACAACAACCTGGTCGGGCTGCTTTCCAGCGGCTTCAAGCAGGATCAGACCAAGAAGACGACGTTCACCGAACTCGGCGCCTCTTTTGTAATCGAGAACGGCGTCGCGCAGACGACGGACATCAGCCTGCTGGGTCCGCTGGTGCGAATGGACGGCTCGGGCAAGATAGACTTCGCCGACCAGACGCTCGACATCCGTCTCAACCCCCGCGTCGTTGCCTCGTTTGCCGGGCAGGGAGGCGACGTTGCCGTTAATGGCATCGGGGTGCCCATCGTGGTCCAAGGCCCGCTGTTCGCGCCCCGTGCCTATCCGGACCTGAGCGCATTGGCCAAAGACCCGCAGGGCGCCCTGGATATGTTGAGCCGCCTTGGGCTGCCGACCGGGAAGCTCAATCTCGACAAGCTGATCCCGGGCCAAACGGGCTCGAACGGCGACGGTTCCGGCAAGGGAGCGGCGGATCTGATCGGCGATCTTCTGCGCAACGTCGCACCCCGGCCCAAAGCGCCGCCCGCGGCTCCGGAACCCGCCGTGGCGCCAGACAATCCGGATAGTGCAGCGTCGCCGCCAGGTTAGGACGCCGGCGGCGAGGCCGAAGCTGAGATCACCGCGCCGGCGGCCGAACCCGCTTCCGCCGGCCCGCAGGCCGCCCCTGCTTCGCCCGAAGTGCCAAAGAAAGGGGAAATCGACACGCTTCTCGATCAGTTGGCCAATTAGCAGTGCAGGGTGGCCTCCGCTCGCGGGATGATGTGAAAGACAGCGGCCGCTATGGTTGCGTCAGCCTGACGCCGGCGCAGTACATGGTCTAACGCTCATATGTGCGACCGAAAATCAAAGTGATCTCGGCCGCCGCAAATCGTCCCCAATCAGGACGTTCTTCCGGCCTTAATCTGCACAGATTGGAGAGGCCGATGAAATTGTCTGTTCTTGCCCTTGCCGGCACCATGCTGGCGGTGATGCCAGCAGTCCATGCGGCGCCGATGATTGGCACGCCGGCCAGGAATGGCCTGGTGCAGCAGGCGCATGTCACATGCGCCTACCTGACCGAGGACGGCTACTGCGTGCGGCCGCACAAAAAGCACAAATACTGGAAGCGCCACCACTACGACCGGCCTGCCTACCGCACCTATGAGCGTCAGCTACCGGACGAGGATTACTGGCGCTACCAGCGTGCGCGGCCGATTATCCGCGTCGTTCCCGACTACCCGCCGCCGGACGAAGACAATTGGGATGACTGGGACGATTGAGGTGAGCCGCCCTTCATTCGCAAGAGGGATGCCCGCAGGCCCGCTATTCATCAGAGCGGACACCCCCGCCATTGGTCTGGCAGGTCGGCGGAGAGGTCGATGAAACTCGCCGTCTGGCCTGCCCGGCGCGACCTTGTCGTTGACATTGCGCGCCCGGGCACGCCTGAACCGGCCCGTGCAGGAATAACGAACGGAGTTGGGACTCCTACCTTTTCAGCGCGATGCTCATGCCGCTGAGGTCGGCGTTGACCTGCAGGCCGACCTGCCGGCCGGTGAGCTCGAGCTGGGCGCCCTTGTCATTGGTCATCACGATCACCTGGGCGCCTCTGCCGAGCGCGCCGCCACCGCCGGCCGCGCCGTAGACGCCCGTCACATCGCTGGCGCGTCTGATGTGGCGCACCCTGCCCTGAAAATAGGTCTTGGATGCGCCGAAGGCCAGGCCGCCCGAGATGCCGCCGATCGAGATCGGATACCGTTTGCCGTGGAAGGTCAGCGTGCCTTCCCCGCCGGAGCCGCCGATGAAGAAGGCCGCCTTGTAGACGGAGAAGCGGATCGTACCGCTATCGGCATGCGCGGCGCTGGCAATGCTGACGCTGGCGGCAGCAATGGCCGCAACCGCGACTGAACGGAACCTGGACGAAATCTTCATGATGGGGACCTCCTCAAGCATCGCCGCTTGCCCAGCCGGCCGGGCACATCAGCTTCAAAAGTATAGCTGAACCGTCTTGCCCCACCATTGGTTCCAAGCACGCGGCCCGAAATCCGGCGGCCACAAAATGCTGAACGAGGAAGGCAACCGCCCGCGAGAGGCACATGCGTGTGCTGGCTGGTGGAGCTGAGGGGGATCGAACCCCTGACCTCATCATTGCGAACGATGCGCTCTCCCAGCTGAGCTACAGCCCCGTTCCAGCGGATCGGCTTGTATCGGTCGCGGCCGTTTCATGTCAAGGCGAAAGACCGGCAGGCGACGAGCACGCTGACTGGTAGGCCTTGCCCGCCAGTCAAGCCCGCGGGCCTTGCCCGCACGCCAAGCAATGGCTACATGTCGGCGACAATTTGGAGACCGGCATGATCGCCCTTATTCAGACCATCGTCATGGCGCTTGATATCTACTGGTGGATCATCATCGCCTCGGCGATCTTTTCCTGGCTCTACGCCTTCAATGTCGTCAATTCGCGCAACCAGTTCGTCGGCAGCGTGGGCAACATGCTCTACCGGCTGACCGATCCGGCATTGCGCCCGATCCGCCGCTTCATGCCCGATCTCGGCGGCATCGACATTTCGCCGATCATCCTGCTTCTGATCATCTTCTTCATCCGGCAGTTCCTGGTCACCACCGTCTGGTCCTGGGTCGTGACCGGCGGCTGATGAGCACGCCGTTTCGGCAGGGCGAGAACGGCATCGACCTCTTCGTGCGGCTTACGCCAAAAGCGGCGCTCGACCGGATCGACGGCGTCGAGACCGCTGCCGACGGGCGCAGTCATCTTGAGGCCGGCGTCCGCGCCGTGCCGGAGAACGGCGCCGCCAATCAAGCGCTGGAACGGATGATGGCGAAGGCGCTGGGTGTTCCAGTGTCGGCCGTTTCGGTGGTTGCCGGCGGGACATCGCGACTGAAGACGCTGCGGGTCGTAGGTGATGGGGCCGAGCTGGCGAAAAGCGTCGAGGCTCTTTCTAAGCAATCGAAGATCTGAGACGCAGGCGGGACGGCGCCCCCCTCTGTCCTGCCGGACATCTCCCTCGCTTGGCTACGCTATGCACACATCTTCTGTGACTGTCGTGACTGATCAGGCCGAGGCTTGATTGCCACGTGGTTCCCCCAATCCGTCGCTGCTTCGCAGCGCCACCTTTCCCCCCTCCGG
>NZ_VFTQ01000070.1:0-1172 GCF_006439475.1 Mesorhizobium sp. B2-8-9
AGCGCCGAGACGGATGAGCGACTATCTTGGGTGTCAAGTTGCATTTGCGAACTCTTTGCGCGCGTCACGTGCTTTTGCATTGAGGATGACGAGCAGCTTGCGGGCGAGCGCGATGCGGATGACCATCTTCTCCTTGCCGGCGGCCTGCAACCGCTGATGGAAGGCGGCCATGTGCGGATCGTATTTGGCCACGATGCGGGCAATGAGGAAGAGGAGCGAGCGCGGTCCGGCACGTCCGCCCCGGACCGGCCGGCGGCCGTTGCGTTTGCCGCTGTCGTTGGCGATCGGCGCCAGGCCTGCGAGTTTGGCGATGGCCTTGTTGGAGAGGATGCCGATCTCGGGCAACTCGGCCATCAGGCGGGCCACGGCACGGGAGGCGACGCCCTTGAGCGAACGGAAAGCCTTGTCGAGGCATGCCCACAGAGGATCATCGTCGATCAGCGAAGCGATCTCGCCTTCCAGCCGGCGGCTCTGGCGCTTGAGCAGGGCTATGATCTCATCGAGGCTATCGATGATCTCGGCGTCGAGCAGCGCGCTTTTGCGCTGCTTCTGAACAGTGAGATCGCCGGTGACCTGGCAGAGCCGCGCCACCAAGGCCTTGAGCCGCTGTTGGGCAGCACTCGGCGGTGGCATCGGTTGCACCTGCTTGACCTGGGCGTAGCGGGCGATCATGGCGGCATCGATCCTGTCGGTCTTTTCCAGGAAGCCCATCGCCTCGGCAAAACGGCGTACGCCGCGCGCATTGACGAGGGCACAGGGCAGATTGAGCTCCCACAGCAGCAGGAACGCCAGACGCTCGCAGCCGCCACTGGCCTCCATGACGACAAGCTCGGCGTCATGGCTCTGACACCAACTGACCAGATCGGCTATGCCTGCCGCATCGTTGCGGAAGCGGCTTGCCGCCCCGCTCGGCTCGACATCGGCATCGAGCCATTCTTTCGAAACATCCACTCCACAGATGGTCTTGTTCACGGTAACCTGCCTTGTGCGTGCGATTGGAGCCAAGCGACTATTCGGTCGTGCGTGACGAAAGGCGAAGATCCCAGGCTCATCCACGGTTGTGGCCGCAGGGGCGTCGGGCGACTTCGCCAAGCCTCGAATCGGATGGCCATCCGGTTCGAGGCTCAGTCGCTTCCATCGCACAAATCTCTGTCCGTGCAGATACAAGGGGT
>NZ_VFTQ01000071.1:0-1158 GCF_006439475.1 Mesorhizobium sp. B2-8-9
GTTAAGGTCAGCCACGAGTTCGATATTCCCTACATTGCTGGGTACAGCACGGATGCAAGGACGATTTACATCGACCGACATCTGCCGCGCACCATCAGGTGGAGAGGCAAGGACGTGCGGCTCGAACCATTTCTGGTGTGCCACGAAATTGTTGAAAAAGCCCTCTTGGACGAGTTGCGCCTTCATTATCTGCACGCCCACCAAATTGCCTCGCGCATCGAAAGAGATGCGGTGAGAGGGGCTGGCCTGACCTGGCGGCACTACCAAAGCGTCATCAAGGGGCACGAGAAAGCGATCGATGAAGAACAGCTTCAGTGCGTGCCAGGGGAGTTAGATCTCACGCCTTACAAGGACCTGAAGGATTACCCATTGCTCCGACGGCTGGTCGAAGCATCGCAGTAGCTCGTTGCGCGGGATGGTCCAAGGCACAGAGACAGCGGGAAATTGAAGCAGGCACACTGTCAAATTTTCTCGCCATTGGAACTTCCCGACGCACTGCTGGTTCGCCTGCATAGGGACGACTGAGGCCCATTCCGACCTGTGCATTCTGCAGGCAGAGCGCCTCGCCAACAGGAGACGGCCATGAAACATCAGACACTTGAAGAACTACATGAGGTCGCGGAAGTCGAAGTATCCTTTCCGGCTATGACGCGAGGGCAGCGTTTGGAACATTGGGCCATGCTGCTCGAGCGAAATCCCGAGCGGCGCCTCGCCGCTTTCCCCGGGACGGAATACATGACCTTGGACGTACGTGACAAGGCGCGGTCCCTGGACTCCGCGCTCAGCGTCGCTTTCGCTGATCCGATATTGCGCGCGCAAGGATTGAAGAACGATACCTATGGCGAAGCGAAACGCTTCTTCGAGCTTACGGATTGGCAGTTGCACGCTATCGTGTGCCATTGTCATGTCGGCGGGACCATGAAAGCCGGATGGGCTGCCGTTCAAGTTCGGTCTGCCATCGGCATGGAAGGGAAGCTTTTCAGCAGATTGCGTGAAGCGATTGCTCATTGGCCGGTATTTCGCATTTTGACCCATGCGAGGGAGTAACGTCGCCTCGGAAAGCGAAAAGGCAGCGAGCGAAAAGTCCAGGCAGATGCATTTGGGCCTAACATCGCTAATTATGAGAATACGGGCGAGCGTCGCCCGTATTCTCTTTGC
>NZ_VFTQ01000072.1:0-1144 GCF_006439475.1 Mesorhizobium sp. B2-8-9
GGGCCTGTTGCGTAATTGGCTGGTTGTGATTCTCTGAGAAGGAAGCTCGGAGGGAATCGCAATGGCGGTGAAGCAGACGGGGCAGTTGAGCCTGGCGGAAGCATTTCTGGGCCAGAAGCTTGCAGGTGGATCCTCGCCGCTCGACCGACTGTCCGGTCTGGTGAAGTGGTATCGCTTCGAGAAGCTGCTCAACCCGCTGCGCGACGGCGGGCCGGGACGCGCAGCCTGGCCGCCGTTGTTGCTCTTCAAAGCGCTGCTGCTGCAGTCGCTCTATGGGCTATCAGATCGCGAGCTCGAGGAAGCGCTCGGCGATCGGTTGTCATTCCGGCGCTTTGCCGGGCTTGGGCTTGAGGAGAGCATTCCCGATCACACGGTGCTGTCGCGCTTTCGCAACTTGCTTGTTGGCGAAGGACTGATGGAGAAGCTGTTTGGCGAACTGGACCGGCAGTTGGAGAAGGCGGGCCTGATCCTGAAGCGCGGCACGATGCTAGACGCCACGCTGATCGATGCAGTCTCGGCGCCGCCGACAGCCGAGCGGCCCTCGAAGGACGCCGATGCCCGTGGCGTAAGACGGGGTAAGGGCGACTTCACCTTCGGCTACAAGGCCCATGTCGGGGTGGACGAGGGCTCTGGCCTGATCCGCACGGTGATCACCACACCGGCCAACGTCAACGACACGGTGATGGCCGATGAGTTGGTGCGCGGCGACGAGAAGGCGGTGTGGGCGGATGCCGCCTATGACACGCATGCCCGCCGGGCCAGGCTCAAGGCTGAGGGCCGCAAGCCGCGCATTGCCCGCCGCCCCAACAAGCACCATCCCGAACTGCCGCCGCGGCTCAAGCGCTACAACCGCCTGATCGCGAGACGGCGGGCAGCGGTGGAGACCACCTTCGCCACGCTCAAGAACCGCATGAAGCTGACGACGATCCGCTATGTCGGATTGGCCAAGGCCGCAGCTCAAGTGACGATGGCTGCAATCGCCTTCAACATGCGCCGATGGGCCGCCATCACAGGATAGGTGCGTCCAGCATCCGGCCTGAGGCCACACCGCCACCCTCAATTCCACCCCAAAAGCCAAAACGGAGCGAGGCCTCGCGACCAAATCGCTCCGCGAGCCTGTCCTTGCTAACTGCGCAACAGGTCC
>NZ_VFTQ01000073.1:0-1072 GCF_006439475.1 Mesorhizobium sp. B2-8-9
CGGACCGCCCGAGCAACCCTCGGACGCGCAGTGTAGGGTGAGCCACCTCACCGGCAGAAGCGGACATACGGTCTTACGGTCAAGTGCGCCGAGCGGCTCATCGAGCAAGAGGAACGGCGGATCAGCGATCAGGGCTCGAGCAAGCGCCACGCGCTGTTACTGGCCGCCGCTCAATTGCGACGGCATGCGGCCGCCAAAGTCGGTGAGGTGCACGCGCGCGAGCATGCGGTCGACCTGCGCTGCCTCTCGGCAGCCTTCATGCCGCGCATTTCGAGCGGGAATTCTAGGTTCGGCGCACCGTGAGGTGCGGAAACAGCGCATAGCTCTGGAAGACGATGCCTTGGTCGCGCCGATAAGACTGCACCGCCGCGACCTAATTCCCAGCAATCCGGATGTCTCCCTCAGTGGGCGCTACGAACCCGGCGAGCAGCATCAGGGCCGTGGTCTTGCCCGAACCCCTTGGGACCGACGGTCAGCGACAAATTGCTGACCGCAGCGACTGCCCCATACATCTTGTGACGCTGCCGAACTCAATCTGGGCCGGAACCGAGTTTTTCTCCAATGCTTCATCCTCGGCAATTGGCGGGGTGATGTTCTTTAGATCCAAGGTCACGGCAGGCCGGACAGTGCCGAGCGGTCGAGCCCCATCCATACTACGACATCAACCATTTAACTAGTTTTAGAGGCCCTTCGACCGCCAGATGAGCCAACGTCTAGCTGAGCCGAGCGTTTGCCGCGCACATGATTAAGACCGCTGATTACAGTTATCGAGTGGTCATAAAATGGACCGGCCAGTCGATTTGTATCACCTCTGCTCCGAACCGGGCAAGATAGGAACGTCGAATGCAGGTCAGCGACAGTATTAGTCAGATCCAGATTGGTCTCAAGCCATTCTTTCGGTCTGCCAAGCGGAGCGTCGGGCGCCTTTCCAGGCATTGCCGAGAGTGCGGCGACTGCTCACATGCATCCAGCAACAATTTGGCAATACCAGCTGAATCTCAGATATTTTCGACTGCACGTCGCACTGCAATTAGCCGCTTCTCCCAGGCGTCGCCGGTGAGCCTCTTTGCGC
>NZ_VFTQ01000074.1:0-1068 GCF_006439475.1 Mesorhizobium sp. B2-8-9
GCTCATCAGAATGAGCAGCCGTTCCTCGGATCGGGCGACCTTCTGCGTTCCAAACCTTGACAGCGGACATCAGAGCGGTGTTCTCAGGCCACGGCCTTGAGCATGAGCTTGTTGATGTAGGCCCAAGGCAACAGATCATCGATCTGCTATTAGGGTGGCCGTTGACTACCCTGGTGAGGACATCGTCGAGATATCCCAGCGGCTCAACGCCGTTGAGCTTGCAGGTTTATGCCGATCGCCGAACTATGCCGAGTGAACAAGTTTTTACCAACACTTTCTCAACGCAAGTGACTATCTGCAACGCAGCACACTGTATCGGAAGCTGATCCACGGGCCATTTGGCGAGTTTGCACGCGTTTATGCGGGCAGATTGTCGGACGAAGGCTTCGGTCGGCGAAGATGTCGAGCGGGAACTGCCGGTCCTCTCGACCTTTCTCGGCCACACCAATGTTCGCGACACTTACTGGTATCTATCCGCCGCGCCGGAGTTAATGACCCATGCCGCGCGACTGCTGGATGAGCGGTGGGAGGTTCGCTCATGAGTGCCTCGAAAGATCTGGCCGTGCTGATCGAGCGGTGGTTCACCGATCGGCTCATGCGACATCGAGGCGTAAGCTCCAACACCATCGCCTCCTATCGCGGCACCTTCCGGCTCCTGTTTGCATTCGCGCAGACACGCCTTGGCAGGTCTCCGTCGCAGTTGACACTGCGGGATTTGGACGCGCCTTTCATCGGCGCATTCCTGGAGGACCTCGAGACACTGCGATCCGCCTCAGTGAGGACCCGGAATCTCCGTCTCACGGCCATTCGGTCTTTCTTCAGATATGCGTCGTTCGAGGAGCCGGCCCATAGCGCCCAGATTCAACGCGTGCTCGCGATCCCGAGCAAGCGATGCGACAAGCGACAGCTTCAGTTTCTCACTAGGCCCGAGATTGAAGCGATCCTGGCCTGTCCGGATCGCAGCACATGGCTGGGACGCCGTGATCACACTCTGCTGTTGCTGGCCGCGCAAACGGGGTTGCGGGTCTCGGAGATCATCGATCTCCACCAGGACTCGGTGATGCTGGG
>NZ_VFTQ01000008.1:0-234388 GCF_006439475.1 Mesorhizobium sp. B2-8-9
CGATTCCTCGGTGGTTGCCGGCATCCTCAAGCGCGAAGGCTATGATGTCGTCGGTGTGACGCTGCAGCTTTACGACCACGGCGCGGCCACCCATCGTGCCGGCTCCTGCTGTGCCGGACAGGATATTGATGACGCGCGTCGCGTCTCGGAGACGCTCGGCATCCCGCATTACGTGCTCGACTACGAGGAACGTTTCCGCAAAGCGGTCATCGATCCCTTTGCCGAAAGCTATGTCGCCGGCGAGACCCCCATCCCTTGCGTGTCCTGCAACCAGACTGTGAAGTTTGCCGATCTTTTGGCGACCGCTCAGGATCTCGGCGCCGACGCCTTGGCCACCGGCCATTACATTCGTTCGCGCTCCAATGGAGCGCATCGTGCGCTTTACCGGCCGGTCGACGCCGATCGCGACCAGAGCTATTTCCTGTTTGCCACCACGCAGGCGCAGATCGATTATCTGCGCTTTCCGCTCGGCGGCCTGTCGAAGCCGCAGGTCCGCGCCATTGCCGAGGAAATGGGCCTGACTGTCGCCGCCAAGCAGGACAGCCAGGACATTTGCTTCGTGCCGCAGGGCAAGTATTCCGACATCATCGCCAGGCTGAAGCCGGCCGCCGCCAATCCTGGCGACATCGTCCATATCGACGGCCGCGTGCTCGGCCGCCATGAAGGCATCCTGCGCTACACGATCGGCCAGCGCCGCGGCATCGGCATCGCCTCTGGCGAGCCGCTCTATGTTGTCCATCTTGACGCCGACCGCGCGCGCGTCATCGTCGGCCCGCGCGAAGCGCTGGAGACGCACAAGATCTATCTGCGCAACATGAACTGGCTGGGCGACGGACTGTTGTCCGATGTTCCGGCCGGCGGGATCGAGCTCTTCGCGAAAGTCCGCTCGACCAGGCCGCCGCGTCCGGCCGTGCTGCATCACCGCGACGGCGTGACCTCTGTCGAGCTGGCCGACGGCGAGTCGGGCATCGCGCCGGGGCAGGCCTGCGTGCTCTATTCCGACGACGGCAATGAGGCGCGCGTCTTCGGCGGCGGCTTCATTGAGCGCTCCGAGCGCGGCGCCGAGGCCGAGGCCATGCTGTCCCGGCTGGCGGCCAGGCCGGCGCAGATTCCCGCTGAGTAAATTCTCGATCTGATTGCTTTATGCAGACGAGCCGGTGTGGATCACTGTGCCGGCGGTCAGGATGCGCAGCACCCTTATCGCTTCCTCGCCGTCGGTGCGCGGTTCGGCGCGCGTCTCGATGCATTGCATGAAATGGGCAAGCTCGCGCGTCAGCGGCATGCCCTCGCCGACGGCCACATAGGCAGGCTCGTTGGCGGTGAAGGCCCACTGGCCGCTGTCCTGCCATACTGCGTGGCGGTAGACGGCAAGCTTGCGCTCCCAGGGCTCGACGTCGTCGAAGACCGCCATCGCCTTGGTGCCGACGACCGTCAGCCGCCGCTCGCGATAGGGATTGAGTCGCGAGGCGAAGAGATGGCTGCGCAATCCGTTCGGGAAGCGCATATGCAGATGCGCGAAGTCGCTGAGATTGTCGAGGAGTGCTGCCCCCTCGCCTCTCACTTCGATCGGCTCGGTGCCGGTGATGGCCAGGATCATCGACAAATCGTGCGGCGCCAGGTCCCAGAGAGCGTCGTTCTCGGTATGAAACTTGCCAAGGCCGAGCCGGTGCGAATGGATGTAGCGCACCTCGCCGAGCTCGCCATTGTCGATCAGCGCCTTGAGCGTCTCGAATGCGGGATGAAAGCGCAACACATGGCCGACCATGAAGATGCGGCCATTGTCCTTTGCCGCTTTCACCGCGCGCTCGGCGTCGGCGACCGTCAGCGCGATCGGCTTCTCCACCAGCACGTCCTTGCCGCTTTCGACGGCGCGCACCGCGGTGTCGGCATGGAATTGCGGCGGCAGCGCCATGACAATGGCGTCGATATCGGCGCGCTCGAACAGTCGGTCCGGCTCGATTGCCAGGCAGTCCTGCTCGCTGGCGAAACCTTCGGCGCGGGCGCGGTTGGCGTCGGAAACGGCATGCAGCGCGCCAAGCGCCTTGAGGGTGCGGATATGGTTGCTGCCCCAGTATCCGCAACCGAGGACGGCGATGCGCGGCTTCATTCGCTCAACTCTAGAATTTCTTGGCCGAGACATAACGACGTGCCCCGCCGAACTCAACCCCGGGGCAGGCCCTGAGTGTCTGTCCGGCAAAGCTTTTCTGGGATGAGATCATGACGGCCGGATTATGCCAACATGTCGGCCGCTTCGAAGCTTGACAGGCCCACCCTCCCAACCTTATATCCGCGCGACCTTGGCGAACGCCTTGAAACAACCCGTCCGTCCAGGACGGTTTTTCGGGCCATTTGCCACCCTGGCGGGGTAGCTCAGTTGGTTAGAGCACGGGAATCATAATCCTGGGGTCGGGGGTTCAAGTCCCTCTCCCGCTACCACTAAATTCTTCAATGAAATCAATGCAATACGATCTAAAGAGCGGCGTGACATAGGTCACGCCGATGACGCTGATTTACGCTGCTTTACGGGAGTTTACGACCGCGAAGTGAGCACAAAAGTGAGCACAGAAGGACGGCTCAATCCTAGCGCCGGTCACTATAATCACAGGCGCAGAAAAACGGCCGTGACTGCTCCCGGCCATGATTTTTTGCGGTGGTGTATGGTCAAAACGGCCCGCCGAACTCCCTGTGCCATTCAGCGAGCTTGCCTAGTGCCTTCCGATAGGTGGCGTCATCCCGGACATACAAGAAGGGCGTTGTCCGGCCTAAGTCGTCATCCGGGCCGTTCAGGAAAGTATCGACATGCTTCGCTAACAAAGACTGCTTGGCGTCGGCCGTGATTTTCTCCTGATATCGCTTGCGCTCGGCATCGGCCTCCGCTTGCTCACGGTGACGCCTTACCAACGCGGAAAGTTGGTAGCGGGCCTTGGTCAACCCGGACTCACTATCCTCCGCCGCTTCCAACGGCGTCATTCCGTTTAGATCGTCGAGTTTCGTGTTAAGAAATGCGCCAAGGTCAGAACCGTTCAGCTCCGTTTCAGCGTCTATGCAAAACCGATCCCGGCGTGATTGTCGAAGTCGATTCGCTTCCTGAATCTGTTTCTCACGTAGGTCTTGGGCTTGTTTTGCTATCTGAGCCTTGCGGCGCTCGATTGCGCCCTCAACAGGCAGTCCAGCGGTCGCATATGGAAGTCGGCCATTTCCTCTGAGCATGGCGAAAACGGCATCAACCTCGGCAGTGATCTTCGGCGCTTCGACGTCGGACCGGATCGCAGTCCGGTGTGTCATGCCGGACTCGGTGTGCACGGAATCAAGCCACGACTCGCCAGTCATGTTCCCGCGTTCCTTGTCTGGAAGCTCGGCCAAAATCCAATCGACTTTCTGCACGGCCGCATGCATGGCAGCGGTTCTCTGTTTCAGGGCTAGCGTGCGAGCGGTCCACTTGTCGGCTAGATGCTTCTCCAGCATCACGCCATAGCCTTGGTGAGCCAACACGTCCTTGCCGAGCAAATGCTGCAAGTAACTGTCTATCGCTTTCCACGCTGGGGCGAAGCGCGGTTCGGCAAGAGCCGTATCGTCCGCCACCTCGCGCGACACGCGCCGGAAAAGTGGCCGTATAAGATTACGCTTTTCCAGATGCTTGGTGATCGGCACCGCCTTTGGAATCTCGTCACCAAGGCAGTTGTCGTGGAAGACCTCTGTCAAAATGACCGCCTGCCAAACTGCGGGCGGGACAGTGAAGCAGGCATACCCTGCCATCTTGATGCCGACATGTGGGGCCAGTCCCACCGCTTGAAGTTCAGCATCACGCGGAACGACAATCTTCGTTCCGGCCAGTTGTCTCAATGCGTCGACATAGGCGCGGGCAAGTTCGCTAACCCGGTTCTCATGCCTGGCCTGATAGTCGGCGAACCGCCTTTCCTGCGCAGCCTGCCATTTCTCTTCGTCGGCGCGGCTCTTCGCCAAAGCTCTGTCGATATCGGGATGATAGAGCCAACACCGTGGTGCGGATCGAAGCACCGCATCCGCGATCTGCTCGCGCGTCGAGTCTCGGGGCAACTTTGACAGGTCGATTTCGACAGCCATGACGCCGTGTTCCCGAAGGCGCTGAATCTTGGTTTCGTCGCTCGCATGGGTGACCGCGACTTCAACAAAGAGGTCATAGCCAAGCGCCCGAACATAGAGGTCCGGGATGATCTTCTTCGGGTCGGTGAATTCGGTTCGAAGGAAATGGGTCGTGATCCGCTGACCAGGCTTCATCACGACGTTGCCCTTATCGAGCCCAAGACGTTCCGGCAGAAGTAGCAGCGGATTGGTTCGGAACACCTCCTTGGCAAGAAGATGCAGAACGGTTTCAGGACCGCCGCCGCACGCTTCGCCATCGTCGTGCCCGAAATGCGGCACGTTTTCATCACCCTTGCGAGCCACCAATCGGCCGCCACAGGCAGGGCAATTGCAGCCACACGCAATGCCGCGCTGAACCTCGCTGATATGCGCCAAGGTGCCGTCCGGCCTCAGCCCATAAACAAGCTGCGCACGATCGGAACCATAGGACTTCCTTGCCTCCTGGTGATCGTTCATCCCCCGCGCCGGTTTATCTAATATCGAGTCAGCTAAGGCCCAAAATGATAGCATGCCTTGGCGGGCGATCTCGCGTCTACCGCGACGGTTCGCAACGAATGTCTTCGCCCTAGTCGGTTGAGTGCAGATTTCGTCCGGTCTGCGGTCGGAGCGGCGATCCCCGGCCAAGTCAATTTAGGTTAGGCAACCTTAGACGGCTCACTGCCACGGCGGACAACGCCCCGATGTTCATTGAGTTTCGCGCAAGTCACCAGAATCTCGGCGGCCAAGGTCTCCAAGGCGCGAATGATTTCTCCACCATCGCTCTCGCATTCGATCCGGCGAGTTCCCAAGTCTCGCAACTCGTCAGCAAAAAACAGAACGGATACAGATTCCTGCTCCCACAATTCAAACATTACAAGTTCTCCATGTTTCGACCGATACAGGCTTGCCTGATGCAGGTATCACGTCAATATCCATCGGCCGAAATGATAGTTTTACTTTACTAAATCGTACGCGGAGGCCTCTGGCGTGAGCCGCTTGTCAAGAATTTCTTGACGTGTGCGACTTTGTCATACACAATTCGCTTTAATCGCGCGGGGCATGATCTTTTCCAAACAATCTGAAAACTAGGAGCGCCTTTATAGGCGTGGAACCTTATGCATATCGACTTCGAACTGTCGGGCGTGGCGCGCGCCGCTCTGGCCGAAAAGTACCGACTGGACCGCGCCGCGCGCCGGATCGAAAGCAAACTTGCCGAACTGGACGTAGATGCTGCAATCGCTCTCGACTTTGCGGGACTGGCGAAGACCGCCGCAGGGTTCGAAGTTGCCATCGGGACGACATACCGAATGACCCACAAACATACTGCCTCGCCTGTTGAGGGGCGCGTCATCCTACGTGATGCAGCGGCCTCAATTGAGGTCGCGCTGGCTGCCGTGGTGAGCGGTGCCGCCGATTCGCTTCTTGGAGCGTGCGTGTTCGGGAGGACAGCATGAAGCTCACTGGCTGGCAACAGCAACAGCGAACGTTCCGGCGTTCCGATCCGTGGCGGATTGCGGCGTCGGAAAAGAATCTCGATGGGGAGGTCAATCTACTGATTCAGAGATTTTTGCCCGGCGTTGGTATGCGAGCCCGAGCGACCGCCTTCATGGCTATCTGTGACGCGCTCGCTGCTGCTGCCAGAATGAAGGACTGACCTTATGATCTATTCGCTCCACAACCGGCCGATGCCTCATCGCCTTGAAGAAATCCGGCACTGGCTTGCCGATATGTTGGAAGAGGTTGACGCCGCATTGGACGACTTGGCAGCAGGAGGCGCGGTTGATTACTCGACGCTGCCGACCCGCGATCCTGAAATCTCGGGGGAACTGTGGATCGCCCCGGATCGCACCTTGCGGGTGAGCGCAGGGTGAAGCGGCGTCCGAAACCTAAGTCGCGTCCACCGAGATCGCCCCGACCGACTCCACTTGTCATGCCGAAGCTTTTCGGCAGTAGGTCGTAATATTGCGGGATGCAATATTATGCTCGGTGTGAGCCGTTTTGTGATTTTTCTGTACCAAAGGCGAATTTAGACTTACAGAGAATATTGCTTGTCTCCCGTACCGTCGGAGGCGGATGCTTCCAAAAAGCGCTGCCTCCGACCACACGGACAAGCAGGCACATAGTGCCAGACGCATGAGCGTCACAAATCCATCGACGGTGAAATCGGGCGGCAAGCAAATCTCCGATTTTGGCCGAACAGTCCAACACGCGACCCTTTGGTTTGCATGAAGGTCGAATTGCGTCCGCGTTTTCGGAGATCACATGCGCCAGAATACTGCCCCTGCTGTCGAGTCCATTCCGCCCGCCAACGACAATTTCTCGGCTGCGGCCGATGCGCTTTTGCGCTTGGCTGTCGAAGACGAAGCCGACGAACCGACCGAGCACATCAACGACGCAGAAATCTGGGGCACGTTGACCGACGAGATCGCCGATCTTCCGATCGTTCTGAGCACTGCCAAGAACCGCGAAGCACGTGAGTGGACCACTCAGAAGGAAGCCCGGTTCATCGATGTGTTCAAAGGCATCTTCTCGAAACATGTGGTCGGCAAGAAAGACGGAAATAGCATCGTCACCGGTTCGCTGGGGCAGTCCTCGAAGCGCCGGACAAAAAATAACGTCCTAGCCAATTACATGATGGGTCTGGACGTGGACTCCGGCGCGTCCATGGAAGAGACCTTCCACACGGTCCGCCGCGCTGGTCTGACTGCGATTTTTTATACGACAAACTCCCACAGCACGACCCACGTAGAGGTCGCGTACGATAAATTTCACAGATGGGCGATCAAGGCGGAACTGCCGACCGAGCCGACCGATGAACTGGTCCGCCGCTACATGCGGGAAGAATCGAACTACGTTTCCGATGTGTGCGACTCGGCTGAGTTCGTCGAGAAACGTCATGAGGACGGGATGAAGCTCATCGTAAAAACGAGAGCGATCGACAAATTTCGAATCCTGTTCCCGCTCGAAAAGCCATTCATCTATGCGCAGCAGAACGGCGCGCACAAGGACGTTATCAATCTCTGGGAGTCGAAGGTGCTTGGCATGGGCCGGTCCCTCGGCATCGAGATCGACCGTGTTGCACGTGATCCATCGCGCCTTTTCTACCTGCCGCGCCATCCGAAGGGTGCTGACAACTGGCGCATCATGCTCACGTGCGGCCGGTTGCTGCGGATCGAAGATGTTCCGACCGCGAATCCTCGCGAACGCTTTTCCAACGATCCGTTTGACGGCGCTGGTAGCGCCTTGGGCGGATCGTCCGGCAAGGCGCATGTCGGCGACGTGAACCTGAAACATTGGGCGCATGAACGTGCGGTGGGTTTTGATATCGCCAGTCTTTTTCGCGACCACTGCCCTGACCGCGTTCGCGAGACTCAGACGACCGACAAACTGACAGCCGACTGTCCCTATGACGATGATCACAGCAATCCCGGTGATCCAGAGGACAAGGGTACGTTTGTGCAGTCCGCCGGGCAGGATGCGGCGACATTCGCCTTCTGTTGCAGGCACAACGGGTGCCACGGCAGAGACCGTCTGGACATGCTGGCGAAGGCGATCGAACTCGAATGGTTTCCAGCCGATGCTCTATGGGACGATGCCTACTTTGATGACCCTGACGGCGATACCGAAAGGCAGAGCGGAGAAGCGCCGGGCGATGTTGTCTGTGTCAATCTTCGGGGAACTGGGTTCAAGTTTGACGCAGCGGACCCGGACTGGATTCACGTCGGTGGCGATCGTGTATGCCAGCCCTTCGAAGTTGCCGAGCACCTTGAAGACGCTCACGGCGACAACGCCACGCTCTTCCTTCGCTTTCATTCCATGGGGCAGGTCAAGACTTGCAAGGTGCAGCGCGCCGACCTCTGGAATCGAGCCACCGTTATCAGCCAGCTTGCCGCAATGAATTTCCGCATTGCGGGCAACGGCGAAACAACGCTTGAGTTGCTGCGCAATCTCCGGCCTTCGCTCAATGGCCGCTGGGTGAACCGTCGTGGCTGGCACGGCGACGAGTACCTGACCATCGGGGGCGAAACGGTCAAGCAGGCAGGATCGGCCGCGCTGACCATGCGCATGCTGGAGACGACTCGGAAGGACTTTGCTCCGCCCGGCACGTTGCAGGGCTGGAAACAGGCCGTATCGCCCGTCTGGGAAGACAAAGCCGCAGGACGCGAACATCTGGCCCTCGCGATCATGATGGGCATCGCCGGCCCGATCTTCGGCCGGTGTCATCCCGAAGGCTTCCGCATGCTGTCTCTGCATGGTCCCACGTCTCGCGGCAAGAGCTTGGCTTGCAAGTTGCTCGCCAGCGTGTCCGGGCCGGCGCTTTCGTCGGGTTGCTATCTCAATCTGCGCGCAACCTCGAACGGTATCGAGGCCATGCTGCCGGACCTCTCTGGACACGCCATCGCACTGGACGAAGGCCAGCACATTAAGGCCGAACACGCCAATGAATTGGTCTTCATGATGGAAGCAGGCGCGGGCAAGATCGCCGCGACCCAGACCCGCAACGCCCGTGAGGTTCGCCGCTTCGGCGGTCTCGCCATGATGGCCAATGAGAAGCCGTGGGCTCAGAAGCTCAAGGACGCTGACGTGGACGTGTCACCGGGGTTCGACGCCCGCGTACTCGACATCAACGTGGCTGGCGTGAGGGATTATCCCAAGGGCGAGGCCACGCCGCTGACGACGCAGCTTCATGGCATCAAGGATCATAACGGCCATGTCCTGTCGTTGGTGGTCAAGGTGCTGTTGAGCATCGATCCCAAGGCGATCTTGCGCCAGATCGATCGGTTGACCACCGCGCTTGTCGGTAGGGACGCCAAGGGGCTTGAATCGCGCGCTATGGAAACCCTTGCATGGGTTTGGCTGGGCGGCATTATCGGCAAGAAGCTGGGCATCATCCCGGCCGGTTTCAGCGTCGGGCGCGTCGTGCGGTGGGCACGCGAGAACCGCGTGACCGATGCTTCGCGACCTGTCGCCGATCGCGTCTTGTCGTCGCTCCGCACGGCGATTGCGCGCCGCCGCCACGGTGGAGACCTGTACGTCTGGGAGAAGTCGTCTATTCCGCGCCGTGGTGGCGATGAAGTCGAAACCAACGACATTGAGAGCGGCCACAAGAATGTGGCGGGATACTTCTACCGCTCGCGGGGCGGTGAGGAACTGATTGTCCTGGCGGACGCCATTCGCGGCATGGCTGGCAATATCTGTTCGGAAACCGAAGTCGCTCAATATCTTCGGGATGCAGGCTTTCTCCGCATGCAGGGAAAGAAGCAGCTTTTCCACGACACCCTGCCGATGCGGGACGGTACGGCTGAGCGGGTCAAGAACTATCGGATCGTGTCGAGCTTCTACCTCGCTGACAGTGAAAGCGAAGCTGATGAGTATGGGTCGAGTGCAGAGGCTTCCTAGCCTTCCATATTGATCCGAATGAACAGATGAACCACGAAGGCGAACGCCATTAGATTCACTAGGGCCGGAAAAAAGCCGTAGCCTATCCCTAGGATAATCAGCGCGGCGAAAGCCACAGCTAAGCGGATAGCCCCTCGCTTCGCAATGTGTTCTTTGTTCGGAGCACGGGCAGCCTCGATCCGTTGCTTTTCGAGATGGTGCTGTTCCGTGCGGTCGTGAATCAGCTTCCGCAAACGTTCAATTTCGACAAGAAGCTGCTCTTTTGTCTTTGATCGCAACTCCCTGTAATAATCTGCGTCACCGTCCATAGATCGCCCCCAAAGCTCGGATAAGCAGCGTCCGTCGCGTCCTGCATGCTGTCAAGATCGGCGTTGCGTCTGTATTGCCGATCGGCACTCGGCCGCTTCGAAAGAATTAGATGATCCCATTTCTGGAAATCGGCTTGCGGATTTCTGGAAGCGAGCCGCTCAAAGCGCGAAAATTGACATCAACAAAAACAACAGCTTAGCATTCATTTCTGGTATTTCTGGAATTTCTGGAAAGCTGGCACGGTAAGAGGCGCAACGGCGCGTGCGACGTGGCGCGGTGCTGCGTCCCACGGCGCAGTCTCCAAAGGGTTGAGTGTTCGCGTGGGGTCTCTCTTTCTATCCTTTCCAGAAATTCCAGAAATTCCAGAAATGGTTCATAACTAACTGGAATTATTGATAAAAAATTTCTGGAAAGAAACACGGCCTTTCCAGAAATGTTCCAGAAATGGTCTGCACTCGACTCGGTCTCAACCTGTTTAGCCTTGCCTCCCCATACGCTGCGCCGACCGATCGACGCGGCCGAGACATCGCCAGCCCAGAGATCAGTCGGTTGAGTGCAGACCTGTCAGGAACCGGTTGAGTGCAGATCGATCGAACTGGCCAACCGAACCCGCGCGGTGCATTCTGCCCGCATGTGTAATTTGTACAATATCACCACATCCCAAGAGTCCATTCGGCAACTCAGCCGAACACTTCGCGACATCGCCGGCAACCTCGAACCATCGATTGACATCTACCCCAACCAACCCGGTCCAGTGGTCCGCAACGCCCCCGATGGCCAGCGCGAACTTGCCCGGCTGCTATGGGGCATGCCGACGCCGGCCGAGCGCGTGAAGGGCAAGGCGGACTACGGCACGACCAACATTCGCAACCCGCAATATGCCCACTGGCAGCAATACGTTGGCGTGAAAAACCGATGCGTCGTGCCGGTGACCAGTTTCGCTGAGCCGTCGCCGACGCCGAACGACAAAGACCCCGAGACGGGCATTCAAAGGAACTATTGGTTTGCGCGCAGCGAGGACCGGCCGCTGTTCTTTTTCGCCGGCATGTGGACGCGCTGGCAGGGCATTCGCAAGGTCAAGGACGGTCCAAGCGATTTCGAGCTTTACGCGTTTCTGACAACCAAACCGAACGCCGTCGTCGCGCCAATCCATGAGAAGGCAATGCCAGTGATCCTGACCACGCCGGAGGAAGTGGAAACGTGGCTGACGGCGCCCTGGTCGGAAGCCCGGCACATGCAGCGGCCGGCCGCCGACGATGCCCTTGTGATCGTCGAGAAGCCAGCCACACAGATCAAGTTTCCGCAGGGGGCCCCAGCTCAAGGGTCGCTGTTCTAGGCGAGTGTTGGGGCCTTGCCATTGCTGCTCGTAGATGCTGCGGGTCCGGCTGTTGACCCGATTATCCGAACAAGGCTCTGCTGTCCGCCGGTGCCTGTGCTCGGTCGTGGAGTGTGTAATCCCACAGAATGTTGGTTGCGCGGATGTGAACGTCGCGAAGGATGCCGCTGCGGCCTTGTGCCATCACACGGCGATGTTCCTCAAGATTGCGCCACCGTGAAAGTGCAGTCTCATCGCGCCATAACGAGAGCGACAGATACTTTCCTGGCTCCGTGCAACTTTCAAAACGTTCTGATGAAATGAATCCGTCGATTGCTTCCAGATGTGGGAGCAGCGCTGCGGCCAGTTCGTTGTAGTCACGGTAGCGGTCCGGATACGGCCAAACCTCAGAGATGACAGCAATCATGGTTTTCTCCCTCGTCTGCGCCCGAACGGCATATTAGCAGGCGTTGATGAACCTGTGCCATTGCTAAAAGTCATCCCGCCAGATCACACGCCGAACCAAACGGACGCTCACAAGCCGCCTTACGCGTATCTTCACGCCTTGGCCAGCGCTGGGGAGCAGGATGTCCACATCGAACTCCCGCCGCTTGCACCGCTCGCATCGCATGTGGCGCTCAACGTCCCAAAACGGAATGTCGCCCATGAGCTTCGCCAGATCGCCCGGCAGGTAGTGCCGTGTGACGTTGCAATTGATGCACCGGACGCGGATTAGCTGCCCTATTTCATGGGCGCGGCTAAGCGTCTGGACGACGCGCCTGTTTCTGCTACTTGGTTCCGGCATGAGATACGGATAGGAACGTATTCCTTGCCGAGTCAATTCGACCTTGACAATTTTGTTCCTATTTTGTTCACTGCCGATATGGGCAATTAGGAGTCAATGAAATGGACCACATTGTCACGCTCGATTCTCGCCAAGAGGCAGCCCTACAGGCCGCAGCAGATCGCTTTGTTCGCCAGCATGGCGGCAACACCATGAAGGCACTCAAGGAACAGATGCTGCTGAATGCGCATTTGCAGGAAAGCCTCGACGCCCTGTCGGGAGAGATGAAATATCCCCGCCAGTCTCGCCGTTAAAATCCGCGCCAAAAATAACAGTTTATCTTGTATGTTCCCGGGCACTTTTGGATACCATCGCGGTATCTCAAAGACGATTCATTCAGGGAAGAAGTCTGCCCTGTATCACTGTAACTCTACAGCGCCTTCTGCACTCATCCCCTGCGGGCGCAGTTTGAAATTGTCCCGATATTGGCTGAAGCGGCGCTCGATCTGGTCGATTGGGATATAGCGGATATTGGCCGTCCTCGTGTGCGGAGCGTTACGCTGCGACTGCGCGTCAGCCTCTGCGCGGGGAATGATGTACACGCTGCGTACATTGCTTCCATCGGCAGCGAGTATGACGATCGCCAGCCAATCGAACTCGTCAGTTGCCAGGTACTGGACGTATGCCGCGCCTTTCTTGAAGGTCCTGGCCTTCACAGACACGCGTTCAGGACTGCCGGCGAAGGGCTGCGCGATCACGTCATAGTGGGGCCAATTGTCGGGAACCTTGAGCGCTGGCACACCGGCTAATGTAAGTTCGGCAGCGACGATCATCTCGGCCGCATCGCCCATTTGCTTTTTGGTGAATAGTCTTTCCGCTTGAACCATCGTGGTTTGGCCTTTTTCAACTCGGGCGCAGCACTCTACCCGGAGACGGTTAAAGGTTCTGGGCCGCAACAGGTCTGCTCTCAACCGGTTCTTTTTGGGTCTACTTTGGCAGCACCAGATGAACCGACTATATTAACCATGAATCCTGCATCTTTCCCGCCTTTCCGAATTTACTGGACCACTTCAAGCGAACCGGCTACAAGAGAACTACTTAAACCGAACTGAGAGCACCAAATGTACATCCGAGCCTATCTGAGGGCATCCACTTCCGAGCAGGACGCCAGCCGCGCCAAGTCCGATCTTGTCGCCTTCGCGGCCGAGCGCGGGTTGACCATTGCGGCGTCCTACGTCGAGAACGAGTCCGGTGCGAAGCTGACCCGGCCGGAACTGTTCCGCCTCTTGTCCGACTGTCAGCCTGGCGACGTGCTCTTGCTTGAACAGGTCGATCGTCTGACTCGTCTCAACGCCGATGACTGGTCGAAGCTCAAAGCGGAGATCGCAGCGCGCAAGGTGAAGATCGTCGCGCTTGATCTGCCTACGTCATGGATGATGGCGCAGGCAAATCCCGACGACTTCACATCGCGCCTGTTCGAAGCCATGAACGCCATGATCCTTGACGTTCTCGCTGCCGCCGCTCGCAAGGATTATGTGGATCGTCGTAGGAGGCAAGCGCAGGGCATAGCCACGGCCAAGGCAGACGGGCGCTACAAGGGCCGCCCGGAGGATACAGAGCGCAATTGCGCGATCATGAAGCTTCTCGCCAGCGGTCAAAGCTGGTCCAGCATCGTAGCGGCAACCGGTGCCTCCCGGTCCACGCTGGCCAAGCTGGCGAAGCGTGTAAGCGAGGCCGCGTAGCCATGCGCTTCATTCTCGCTCTCGCCTCGCTTGCCTTCTGGCTGTTCGTTCTCAAGGTTGTGCTTGCGTTGTAGATGATCCCGGCGTGGCAGGCCTTAGCCCTATCGCTCGCAAGCCCGGCCTCGTGCCGGGCTTTTCTTTGACCAAAGGCGTGGCGCGGTGACGCTGCGCCGGCTCAAGGTCGAGTGCAGAGCGAGGTCGAACCAAGTCCAGCATCGCAATTATTTCGGCTGTGAGACTCCGCCCATGGAACCACGGGGCAGTATTACCCCCGGCCCGTTGCCAACCGCACACTGTGCAAAGGGCTAAACACAAAACTCTTTGTCAGACATTTACCTGTCTGCACTCATCCACGTCAGTTTTTGCTCGACAAAAGTGAGCCGTTGTCCAGAAAAACTTGACGAATAGGAAAATATGCCTCAAACTGTGTCCAACGTCAGAAGCCGCGCGGTGCGCGCACTGGCGAACCTCCAAACCGACAATTCAGGAACTCGGCATGCGTAAACCGCTACCGCCGCCGCACGACGATCGAATCTACTTTCGCTGCTCTGCGGCGATGCGTGATCAGATTAGAGCCATTGCCCATGCGCAGATGACGACCCCGTCAACGATCATTCGGCAGGCGCTGGCTTGTTACATCAACCAGACCGAGCGGCACCGCACGATCGAATCCCTCATCGAAAAGGACCTTGTATGATCAAGAGCACCAACCCTTACGCCGTCCGCAAAGACGGCAAAATTCTGGACTGCGCATCGTGGCAGGACGGAGAAGAGCAGGTCCGATTGTACAAAGCGGAATGGGTCAATTTTGACCTCGCTCACTCGACCGTTTCCAATGAACGCCGCGAGCAGCGCCGGCAGAGCACCATCGACGCGAAAACCCAGGCATGACGACATGACCCAGACCCAGAGTCAAAAGGACTTCCTCGCCGCGAACGGTGTCGGCTCGGTAGATGAACTAGCCCCCCTTCGCAGGCTTGAATGGTGTGAACTTGCGTCCGTCCTCGATGAACCGAAGCCGGAGTCGGACAAGCCGGTTGAGACTAAAGCGCAGAGGCAGTTTCTTTGCGGACAGTCGTTCGATGACCTCGATGATTTTTCGAAAGAGATTTACCTGAAGATGGGAGCCACCAAGGCAGTAACCGACGATGGCAACACCACGCCAGCATCCAAGCCCGCTGGTCCGCCGCGTCTTGACCCGAAGAAGCTCGAAGGACTCACCCCGCTTCGGAGGTCTCAGCTACACGAGCACGCCCAGGTTCTCGCGCAACACCATCGCGAGGCGATGGCCGGCATCGCGCCTCACTTGCGCGAAAGCCGTTGGGACATTGACGCGGCGCGGCTACAGACCGCCCCTTACTTGGTGGATTGACCAAGTTTTCGGCCGAGCTTCACCGGCCGAGAAGTCGCACACCTCTTCGGAGGCGCGACACGCCCCACGTCCGCGACACCCCGCGCGGTTTTCGTGGGGCACAGATTCAGCGCTGTGCCTCCCACCGCCCACGGCCCGTCACTTCGCTGATAGTCGCCACAAACCTTCCGGGTCGGCGATAAACCCCGCCCGGCGAACCCCGCGTCGGGCGGGGTCACAATTTTCGAAAGAGGCGAAGCCATGGTGACTACACGGCGCGAGGAAATTGACCTTCAACTGGATACCCTGAACACCAGACTCCTGGCCACATTGGACGTTCGCGAAAGGCACCGACTGTTGAAGGTCGCGCGTGAGTTGAAGGCGGAACGGGCATCGCTTCCGTTGCCGGGCGAACCCGCAAGATGAGCGCCGCGAAAGACCTACTGGAGGCGCTGGAATTGCAGGCCGAGAATCTACGCCACCAGATCGCGCGGCACGGTGCAGAATACCGGTCTGATTACGCGCAACTGGAAACAAGCTGGGCCAAGATAGAGCGTGACATCGCAGCGTTGCAGCGGCTTTTGAGTGAATAGAAGCATGGCAATCAAACGCAAAGAACGGCTGGCTGACCCTTTTAGTGTGAGGCTTCCAATAGACGACCTCGCCTATGCCGAAACCGTCGCGCGTGATCTGCATCTTTCTGGCGTGGGCGAGGTGCTGAGACTGGCGCTCCGGGAGTACCGAAAAGCAGCCGCGCGCCGGGCACTGGTCGGCGACTGATGATGCGGTGCCAATGACGCGCACCGACGAATGGATTGACTACATGGCGCATGCGGCTGCATCGACTCATATGGTCATTGCCTACGTCGCCGCGACCAAGCAGCCGGCTCCGATCACCAAGCAGGATTATGACCGTGCGGTCCTGACGAACCGGGCCGGCGTTCTAGCCAACTTCCTGTATTGGGTGACGATCGCCCAATGGGGCAGCGACGGCGTACCCCAAGAGTTCTGGAAAGCCGCCAAGAAGCGTTGGCCAAAACTTCGGTCGCCACATCCTCCTGTGTGAGGTTTTCCAAAGCGACTTGCCGCCTGAGGCTGGCGTTCTTAAATCTAACGTCCATCCAAATAGCGGGGAACCCCATGCTCACTTCGGAAGCCATCGCAAAGGCCAAGTTGAACACGCCCTACGGTACAAAAGACCGTTTTCACGAGCACGACGATTGCATCAGGATCGCCTACGAGTGGCTAGATGCTCAAAAGAAAATCCAAGGCCCGACGCCCAAGACGCGGCCACTGAAACATCTTATTGAGCAATGGGCAGGCCGCTACGTTTCCCAAAATGACGTTGAAGTCGCGGCGAACATGCATCCAGAAATCTTCGGCACATACCCTCATTTCAATATCAGCGCGCGCTTGATCGAGCCCAGCCCCTCACGTCTTGTTGGGATTGCGGAGGCGCATACGCAATCCTACAAAAGCAGGAAGCCCGAACTGACTTATGCTTTGAAGGAATGATGCTGCTTAGGTTGCTGCCTAAGTTCACTGGTTCAACACACCTGTCCTCGTGAAGAACAAGCAACTAGGTGTGTGGCCGGCTTCGCCGGGCGCGCCTTGATCCAGGGCGGGAGAAAATTACTAAGCAGCTTTTGCAGGCAGCGATCGGACCCACTCAGTCAGCATTGGAGCAAACACTGGCAACGGGCAGGCAAAAACAGTTCGGCTTTTTTCCAGCCAAGAACTTTGAAGCGCAACGACCCAATGGGCTAACCCTTCGGCTGTCTCCGCAAAGCCAAATTTCGGGCCGCCGCTCATCCCCTTGGCGCTCTTGAGCGGTATGCGTTCGTGAATGCGAGCCGTTAGTCGCGGATATTCCTTCCCGTGCCCTGCGGGAACTTCGGCTAGGCGCTGGACTGGAAACATGGTTGGCGAAAGGGTAGCTAGACCGTTCTCCGGCAGCTTGGCGGAGGTGAACTCTTCGGGCAGGCCAAGCATTACGTAGCCCATGAAGTTCACAGTATGTTGACGATTCCAATTCGCTTCTTCGAGCACCCTCACGTTATTGGCCAGAAGCAGCCGCTCATGATGAGGATGGATGACGATGGCTCCGAAATCCAGACCAAGGGAATCGTCGTCGCGAAACATGCGCCAGCTTGATCGCAGGTCGATCGGCACTGGCTTCTCGGAAAGGAAAGCCTCCCCGAACGCATCGGCTAACACCGTCTCGTCGAATGTCACATCCGGCGAGTCTAAGGCTTCCTCAAGCTCTCGAATAATGTGCCCAGCGGTTAGCCAAAGGACCGTGCCATCCACGCGCATCAACGTGCCTGAGTATGCATTAAAGCGGGCAGGCTCATCCCGATAGCGTGTCGCGACACATAGCGCCACTAGGTGGCGGCCGAAGTACGAGAGAATGCGTTTCTGGTCCATTGACAGGCCTCTCAACCCGCTGATTCGGAACTCTAGACATTATCACGTCGGACCGAAACCTGCACTCAACCCGCTTCGCCGACAACTTCCCGGCCGGGCATCGCCTTGTCCAGAACATCGGCAACCGTCAGCGTGGTCACCGCACCGACGCGCTTGCCCTTACCCCCGCCCTTCGGCTTCTCGGCGAAAACGCCATCCACGGCGTCCACGTCCTTTGCCAGTCGCTCACGCTTGTTGAGCAGGTGGCCATAGACTCGGCGCGTGAACAGGATGTCTTCATGGCCAATCATCGCCGTGAGTCTCGCTTCATCGTATCCGGCATCGATCAATTTCGAGACGTAGAAATGCCGAAGGCTATGGAGGTTCCGGTAAGCGACCTTTGCCAACTTGACCGCGCGTTTCCAGCTTCTCAGGAAATTACGGTAGTTGAGCGATTTCCCCGATGCCGTGGCGAACAGAAACTCGTGCTCGGTCTTATCAGAAATCGCCGTCCAGTCTTTGAGCGCGGCTGCAACTACGGTCGGGATAGCGACGTGACGCCGGCCAGCCTTGGTCTTAGCCACCGTGACCTGCCGCCACCTGTCAACGGTTGTCGAGACCGTGAGCAAGCGATCTTTTAGGTTGAGGTCAGATTTGCGAAGCGCCTGTGCCTCACCGATGCGCAGGCCGCAATACGTCAGGATGTAGACAATGGCGCGGTCCCGCCAAGCCGCGTTCTTCTCTTCGTCGCTGGCGGTTTTCGATCTCCCGACCTTTTCAGCGTAATCAGCCAGCGCCTTCAAAATCGCCGCTACGTCCGAGTCGCTATAAATGTCATCCTCATCAACGGCCGACACATCGTCACTTTCGGAAATGTCGATACGGATTCCCTTGCACGGATTCCGCATAATGACTTCGGCTTCATCAGCCAGCCAGCCGAAGAAAATGCTTGCTGCATTGAACACGTTCTTAGCGCTGTTGCGGGTCGAGCGTGCCGCCAGAAGCTCGTCACGATATTCCCGCATGTCGGTTTTGCTTATGGTGCTGGCGCGCCTATCGCCGAACTTTTTCTTGAACGGTTCAAGCCGGACCCGGTAGCTCTCGACGGCGGATTTTTTGAGCGGCTTTCGGCCGTCGCGTCCCTTCTCACAGGTGGTCAGAAATTGCGAAATGTAGGCGCTGATGGGCTTGTCTTTCGGCCCCAACGCCTCCGCATGTGACAGCGACCCAGCGACGTTCTGAATCACCTTCGCAGCCTCTAACCGCGCCGCCGCGATGTCCAGAGGCAACGAATGCAGCACCGCTTCTTTGCGGACGCGAACGGCATCACCCTTTCCGCGATCGAACTTTTGCGCTTCGGTTTTCAGCTTGAAGCTCTTGGTGCGCGTCTTGCCGGTTTCGTCTCGATAGGTGACTTGCCAGCCCTTAAATTCGGAACCATCAGGGCGGCGAAATTTCTTCTGGCGAACGCTCATATGACCTGCTCACGAACCACTCGAAAAGTGAGCACATATGAGCACAGGACAAATTCCAAGTAAAGTTTCAATGATTTCAACAGGTTAAAATTTGACCTAAGCCATCATAATCCTGGGGTCGGGGGTTCAAGTCCCTCTCCCGCTACCAGTCCAATAGCCACTTTGCGGCCTGCCGGCGGAAGTTCCACTTCCTCGCCGAGCAGCGCCGCCGCTCCTGCGATCGTATTTCAGTCAGTGTAGCCTGAACACAAAGTCATGTTCATGGCTCTTGCCCAGCGCCCCTGGTCGAAATGAATTTAGTTGCCCATTCTTGATTTCAGTTGTCTTTGGAGCGTCCAGGAGGCGAAAGTCTCGTGACAATCCCTTCGCAAGAGACTGGCTCAGGTCCGAGGAGATTTCCTCAACGTCAAGACCCTTTCCCCCGATCCGTATAGCGATCGTAGC
The DNA here is from genome assembly GCF_006439475.1 of Mesorhizobium sp. B2-8-9. Classification (NCBI taxonomy): domain Bacteria; kingdom Pseudomonadati; phylum Pseudomonadota; class Alphaproteobacteria; order Hyphomicrobiales; family Phyllobacteriaceae; genus Mesorhizobium; species Mesorhizobium sp. B2-8-9. Next base: position 19,328 of record NZ_VFTQ01000008.1, read on the forward strand.
CTCTTCGCCAAGCAGGTTAGCAGTTCCTTTCCAGACTTCAGCTAGAAAGTCCCAATAATTCTCCTTGTTTGTATGGCGGTCATCCAAACTCATCTTCCTAGTGGGTCGCTCTGGGCCTCCTAGAAACCAAATACGCAACCATTGGTCTTCTGAATAATCCGTCGTGTCCAAATAGGGCGGAGAGGTAACCATGAGCCTGACCTCGCCCTGATGCTCGGCAAACACCTCCCCACAATTTCGAGCATCCTGAAGTGCTACCTTCGCCAAGCCAGAGGGCGCAGGTACGGATAACCTGGAACGGCTTAGGGTACGAAGAATTGGAAAAACGGTTCTCCGCTCCGGAAGCAAATTTCGCTCCTTCCACCAGCGGACGGAATACTCCGGTTTCGTACTGATCGTTCTGGGCATGCGATTGCTAAGGTAATTCGGGGATCGGTGAGCCTCACCGTGAAGCGCACCTAGCGCGACGGCCGCGATAAACCGATCTACCGGATCCTCTCGCCATCTGAGCTCGGCGCGCAGAAATAGCAATTCTTCAAGCGTGTTAGTATGGAAGCAGTATTGGAAGAACTCCCCCTCAGGCACCAACAAGCCATCCGCAACACAATTTACCTCTAAATAGTCGAGCCTTTGCAGCACCTCCGCCAGCGAAGGGACCTCGGCCTTCGCTCCTGATACGCAGGCAGCTACTAGGTTGACGTCCGTACCAATGGCACGTCGGGAATGAAGCGCGCTCTCGAGAATTGTTGTCCCCCGTCCACAGAATGGGTCCAGCACGAGGTCGCCAGGCCTAGTGAAGGCAAGCAGCTGACGCGCGACGTATTCCTCTGGGAACATCGCGAAGTATGGACACATCGAGTGTAAGGGATGCCTCACGCTGCTTTCTTCTCTTTGATTTCGTTTACGAGTTCCGACAACCAGTCGGCGATCGCACCGACCTGATCAGCGCCATCTATTCGAGCACGATCTTCGTCGCTCATAGCCATTGCGGACGCAGCGCACCTTGCGACCCGAAATCGATCAAATATCACACCAAAATCACTAGACTGGTACAGGAGCCAACCGTTGGCTCGCTCTGCCCAAGGAGCTTCGTCATCGTCCGCAATATCGTGGTGAAAGGGGAATGGTATGAGCAGTGCAGGCTTCACCGGCGCCGGCGCTGGTGGAATAAACCAATTCATGAACTTGGGCAGGAAGCCTTGAAGTGTTTTTCCCTCCCAATCGTACCCAGAAGCTACCTGAGCAAAAAGCACGCTGCGGGCTCCGCGTCCGTCATAAAAATCAAGCCACGCGATGATATCAATCCCGCCGTCTTTCAGCGCCTGGGGAAAGCCTGGAGGGATTGCCTCGACCACCTTATGACTTCCGAACCGGGACATTGCGGAGCTCAAAGCGGGGAGAAAAGCCGTCTTATCCGGGCGGGGAAAGCCGAACCAAACAGAGTGCCCCTTAAGATAGCCGCCTACAGCCAAGCAACTCGCGATTTGAAATAAGAGGCCAAGCCGGTGATTGCTAGTATTTACGTCCTTGACCGCTATGATCTGATCTCTTAGTCCCGTTTCCAACAAGGCTAATATATAGAATACAAATGGATTATTCGCGCTGAGTTCACCTGCCTTGGATATAAGTGTAAACTGGCCCGAAAAAGCTGCGCCCGCTTCCGCATAACGCAGCTCGAACGGATAAGCATCGCCGCACAATTTTGTTCGAAGGAGAATTTCGTCGTGAACTTTATCTACAAGCTTGTCCGACTTCTCATCGAGAATTTCCGCTTCAAGCGCCTCGCCAGTAATGGGGTCCGTCAGAACTCCGTGGTCGTCTTCGTCACTCAAGAGCCGTTGCAATTTCCTCAGCTCATGGGAATGGACGGTGCCCTCGGTTGAAAGCAATGCTGAAATCTCAAACCAATCAGTCCAGTGGCTACGATTTTGCGCCTTAGTAGGAGGCAACAGTCCAGTCACTCGTCATCGCCTTCCAGTTTTCTGCGCATATTGTCACGCATTCCGCGGACCGTAAGAAAGAGATTTTGAGCCGCTTCAAAATGAATTGCCTCGCCGTTATACGAGGCATGAAGACCGGCAGCCTTTTCAGCACTTCGGATCGCATCGTAAAGTGCGTCGACGAACCGCTTACTTTTGGGAATTACCTCCTCATACGCCAAATCTAGGTTTCGAGAGCGCTCTAAAGTTGATGTTGCCTGCTCGCTCGTGAGCACTTCCGATATTCTGTTCAAATCCGGATTTTGGCTCTGTAGTACGGCCGGAATTTCCGCCCCCTGGCCATAGAGCCAACCCATTAAATTGGTAAGCTTCACACGGTTATCTGCTGGCACCGGGTCTTTGGGAAGGACGTCCGACAAGTCAGGCGTTAAATTCAGATAACGGCGAACAGACGGGCGCGACACCGCAGTGTAAAGGTGCGAGAACGAAAATCGCTTTGCTCCCCTTTGCTCGATACTAAATCCCCATTCAATGCTCTGTTGAAGCACCCGCCATCCGTCGACCAATCTACGGATTGTATTATGGTTATCGCCTAACGCTTTGCTGACGTCTGCGAGCGAACCGTGATCTTCCAACCAGTCGACCGCAAAGCGGGCTTTCGCATAAGCATCCCATTTCACTGGCCCATTGACATTTAAAGCCAATGAACGACCGTGCTGTTTTGCGATCAGGCACAAACCGTACCCTGACCTTCTGGGGCATGGCTTTTGGGCCTGCGATATCGGGCAGCTTATACCCTGTCTCCGCCCGTAGCTTCTCGGAGCTCAACAGCTTCAAGGCAGCCAAGCGCCGGTTCCCCTCTAACACGTAATTAGTGGGCCGCTCGACTATCAGCGGCTCGTAGTCGAGCCATCCGCTGGCCATAATGGCGCGCACGAGCTCATCGACATCATGGGTATCGATCATAAATTTGATCGTCTCGGCGTCGTCCTTGAATTTCATCAAAGGCATACGCGGGTTGATCGGATCAAACTGGAGGTCAAGCGGGCTCGCCAAACCTTCATCGCTAGGCACGCCCGCTGCCGTGGCCGCTTTGGCCTTTTGTTCGACTGCGGAAGCGCTGGCACCTTGCCCCTTGTTCGCTGCCATATTCGCTCCGCTTAACGCTTGATTTGGAAATCGTTTCCGATTTACCCTTGGTTCGGTCAGCTTACAGCTTCCCGGCGGACGTCTGCAACCGGTTGAAATCCACTGCTGCGTGTCCGCTGTGCACAAGACTTTCTTTGGCCATGCACAATCCGGTGGTCGTCAATTGGCCGTTGACCCAGCGCGCCACCTACGCAACTAACCGACAAAATGCAACGGGGAAACGAGTACGGGCAATGCAGGCGTCAAAGGGTAACAGCTGGCCTGGGGACGAGCGCCAGGACCAGGTCGAAACTTCCCCGCATTCAACGAGACGAATTGCGGAGAAGCCGGGCAAAAAAATCGCGCTTTTTGATGCGCTCCACAGCCTCCATGATGATATCGATCGGGACCAGCTCGGAGCGAGATAAGCTTGCCGCTTCCACCTGCACGTTCGCCTCATCAATTAGGCCTCTAGCTTGCAATCCGTTCAGGACGCGTGCCGGAATTTTGCTGAGGTCCGAACCATGGCTCTGTGATCTGTTTCGGTTTATGACAGCCATCTGGTTTCCTTTGAAATACAGATGATTATGGTCCATCATTCCAGGCACGTGCGGCCCTTCCGCCCGAGCGCGCCAACCCTTTCCCAGATCGTACCACTGGCCTTCTTCAATTATCCACCCAGCATTTTTTTCGGCAGCGAGGTCGCCGCGCTTCATGAAAATTATCGGTGCTGGATCAAAAATGCCCCTTAGCCTCATCACTACCGTCATTCTCTGTTGAGTTTCGCTCTGAATGGTCTTATATCCCGGTACCTTTCTGGTACCAAATGCTTTGGAAAATCTTTTAAAATCAAGGGTATGCTGAGGACTTGTTCGTTTCCCTCTCCCGCTACCATCTCCCTACATTCTTGCTTTCGCGCCCGCGCTCACCCCTTGCGTTCCTGCAGGATGTTGCCGCCGTCCACGACGAGAACGGCGCCGTTGACATAACTGGCTCCATCGGACGCCAGGAACAGCACGGCGGCCGCGACTTCCTCGGGGCTGCCGGCACGGCCAAGCGGTGTGTTGCGGGCAGCGACAGTCTCCTCGGGCGTCGAGGCGCCCGTCGCGATCCAGCCCGGCGCCACGGCATTGACCGTGACGCCGCTGCGGCCGACCTCCAGGGCAAGCGCATGCGTCAGCCCTATCATGCCGGCCTTGGCCGCGGAGTAGGCGGCCTCGCCTTCATTGGACACGAAGGGCCCGGTCACCGATGCCATGTTGACGACACGTCCATGGCCGCGCTGCACCATGCCGGCCAGAAAGCCGCGCGTGCTCAAGAAAGCGGTTTTCAGGCTGACATCGATGCCGCGATCCCAATCGCTTTCTGTGAGATCGAGAAACCGCCGCTGCAATGCCGGCTGGGCAACGGTGCCCATCCCGGCATTGTTGACGAGGACGTCGATCTCGCCGGTCTCGGAGCGTAAACGATCGACGTCGCCCGAGAGCGTCAGGTCGGCCGCGAAAGCGCGGACATCGAGCCCCTCGCCCCGCAGTTCCGCCGCTCGTTGCTCGACGCGTGCGGATGAAGCGGTGATGGTGACCGAAACACCGGCCTCGGCCAACGCACGCGCGATCGCCACGCCGATGCCGTCGGCGGCGCCCGCGCCGGTCACCAGTGCCTTGCGGGATTTGCGGAACACGACCATTTGCCCTCCAGGATGCAGGCGCCGACATGCCGGCGCGGCCAATCACAGCCGCGACGACCCGAACCGGCTCAATAGCCGGCGCTGACGCCGAAATCGATCGAAAGCGCGGCCCCGGTGATCGGCGCCGCGCCCGGCTGGCACAGATAGTGGATGAAGGAAGCAATCTCCTCCACCTGGATGAACCTTGCTTTGTCCCCTTGCGGATAGTGCCCCAGGAGCCGGCGCTTGTAGCCGTCGGGGTCGTCCGCACCATAGGTCTTGGCCTGATATTCGATCATCGGCGTTGCCGTGTCGCCAGGACAGACGGCGTTGACCCTGATGCCTTGCGGGGCGAGTTCCAGCGCGAGAGCCTTGGTCAAGAGCACCAGTCCGCCCTTCGAGGCGCAATAGACGGAAGCCCCGTTGTTGCCGACGATGCCGGCGTCGGACGCAATGTTGACGATCACGCCCTGCGCCGCCGACAGATGCGCTATGGCTGCCGAGATCAGGAAGAAGGCTCCCTTGAGATTGACGTCCAGCACCAGGTCCCACTGATCTTCCTCGACCTCGCGTGCCGGTCCCTCGAGCCAGACCCCGGCGGCGTTGACGAGAATGTCGATCGCACCGCCCCACTCCCTGGCCTTGCCCACCACGTCGCGGCAGGCAGCGACGGAGCGGATATCGAGCGGCAAGCCGATCGCGTCCGCCCCGGCCGCGGCAATCTTGGCCACGGCGCCGTCGAGCTTGGAGCCGGGAAGATCCGCGAGCACGATCCGCTCGCCGTCGGCGGCGAAACGCAGTCCGGTCGCCAGACCCATTCCTCCGGCGCCGCCGGCGATCAGAACCGTCCTTCCAGCCATTCGATAATCTCCGAAACGCAGCTCGGCAAAGGCAACCACGTCATGGAGCCATGTCGCATGGACCAGCCAGGCAAAACAATGATCTCAGCACGCGATCATCCCAGCTCGAGCGTCGTGACGCCGAAAACCGTCGACTGGTCGTTGCCGGGCTTGCCGCCCTTGTACATGCGTGTCGTCGTGAAGCCCGGAACCATGCCGGCGGCCTGCAGCAGGGCGGTGAATTGAACCTGGCCGGCCGGCACGTCGATATGCAATTCCTCGCCGGCAGTTGCGTCCGACAGGTCCGCCAGCATTGCCAGGGCCAGGTCCGTCCGATCTGCGAACAGCGGCCCGACCTTGAAACCCTGCCTGCAGCGGCGCGCCACGCCGTAGCCGGTAATACCGTCCGGTCCGGCTGAGAGCCGCGCAATCCGCGGCGGCCGCAGCCACTCGCCAAGGAAGGTTTCGCGCAGTGCTGGAAAGCACTTGCGATCGTAGGCAAAAATCTCAGCCATGTCCCCGGCGGTCACCGGCAGCATGTCGCCGCCCTCGGGCAAGCCGGCGGGGCGGCCGCTGTGGCGGACGGTCTCATAGGCAGGCACGAAGCCCATACGCCGGTAGTTCGCCTGCTGCTCGGCCACCCCGTCGAGACCGATGATGCGGTTGCCCAGACGCGCCATGCCGGCGTCCCAGACCGCCTTGCCGTGACCTTCGCCACGCCGGTCGGGCCGGCAGATGTAGAGGCCGACAAAGCCAAAGCCCGAGCCGTATGCGACGGCCGAAATGCCGGCCGCCATCTCGCCGCCGACAAAGGCGCCGATGAACCCTTGTGGATCCGACGCCCGAAACGCCGCGGCATCGCCGGTGCCCGGATTCCAGCCTTCCTCCGCCGCCCAGCCAACAAGCGTTTCCACCTCGCTGGCGGTCAGCGTCCTGATTGTTCTAGGCATCGTTTCACTCAGGGTTGGCCATCACCGACCAGGATAGGCCGCCCTCCGCAGGCTGCAAAGGGCTGCGCGGATTCCTCGTCAGCCATATGTTATCGATCGGCGCCGACCGGCGTGGCCGACGCCAAGGCGCATGTATTGGAGACCGTCGCGATAGCCCGACAGAATGCGGCGTCCTCGAAGCGCGGATCCTGCAGGATTGTCTGCGAATCGGCACCAGGGACGGAGCCCATCCCGGGAAGCGCTCCCGCAGCCCCGATGGCGCGGAACCTATGCTCGCTTGGCGGAACTCGTCAATTAAACGCAGGAGCTGCGGGCCCGACGACTTTCCCGAACCGATGCAAAGAGTTAGCAACGCATTCACCGCCTGATCGTTCGTTGTTCCAATGAGCAACTGGACACGACCGGCGAAGACTGGGAATCTTCATTTGTCGTTGCTTGGAATCGCATGGAGTGCCGTAGGAAATGCCGCTGAGTGCCGCAGAGATCGCCCGTCATCCGGCAGCGCTTCGCGGTGTCCAGGAGCAGTCCAAGGCGCTCATCCATATTTATCAAACGAGCCCGCGGCTGGCTGCCGTGTTTGCCACCCAGCAGCGCTGGCTGCTCGCTCATGTCGGCTTGGCTCTGCATTTCCGGCGCGATCCCAACGACCGCCGTACCGACATGACGATGGCGCGTTTCATCGAGGTCGTGCGCCGCAATTCCGTGGCCAGCCGCAACACCGCCGAGGCTTTCGTCAAGGAGATGCTGCACTACAACATCGCCGAATATATTTCGGCCAGCGGCGATGGCCGCGCCCATCCGTTGCGGGTCACGGCGGGCACCATAGAGACCTTCACCGGCTGGATTTACGCGCATCTGAGAACGCTCGACCGCATAGATGGCGCGAACCGGCTGGAAAACTTCCTCGAGCGACCCGAGATGCTGCCCATCCTGCAGCCTCTGATCGCCGATGGATTGCTGGCCAGCGGCGCAGTGCGGGAGCCTGGGCAGACTTTTTCATTGTTTATCTGGCTAAACAACGGCGGCATCGTCATGGACTGGCTGATGTCCGGTATCGATCCTGAGGATGTCCATCTCGACAGGATACCGACCGGCGTCATCTCGGTCAGGGAATTCGCCCACTGGCTGAAGCTCTCACGCACCCATCTGGCGCGCAAACTGTATGATGCCGAGGCGCTCGGCAGCATCGGCTGGATCGGCCAGCGCGGCCATTCCGTGATGTGGGTTTCGAGGGCTTTCTTCGACGAATACATGGCCGTCCAGGCAGCCAAGCTCGCCGTCGTCGACGAGGCCTTCGAAGCCTGTATCTCGGCTCTGAAGAATCGCTGACCGTCAAGACTCCGCCCGGCGCCGCCCAAGACCGGTACCCGCGCTGGCGGGCGCCGCGCAGGCGGTCAAGCTCGCCATCATCGACGCGGCTTTCGCCGCAAGCATGACGCAGGCGACGGGCCGACCGCTTCTATCCGGCCTTCAGGATCGCGGAAAAGCGCGGATCGAAGGCCCGGCTGATCGGCTCTGCCGCGGCGCCGACCGCGATCGCCCAGGGATCGGTGGTGCCGAGTTGCAGCCGTGGCAGGCGCCTGACCGGGCGATCCGCGATCGACGGCAGCAGCGGATGCATGGCCCGAAGCAGGAGCCGCGCGAGCGCCTCCGGCGCGCTGGAGGTGAGGATGACGGTTTGCGGATCGAAGATCGTTTCGATCAGATGCACGCTCCAGCGCAGGTCGGACGCGGCTCTTTCGACCCAGCCCATGACCCGCGGGTCTTGCGCAAGCGCCAGTGCGCCAAGCGTCTCGTAAAGCCCCCTCTCGGTAGGGTCGAGGCCGAGATGCTGATAAAGCGAGGCCAGCGATGCACGGTGTTCGAGCGGCGTGCAACCGGGGCCGGCCGGCGAAAGCAGCGCCATGCCGACCTCGCCCGCATTGCCGTTGCCGCCGCTGTAGAGTTCGCCATTGAGGATCAGCCCGGCGGCTATGCCGTAACCGACATAAAGGCAGACGGCGTGGTCGACGCCATGCGCCGCGCCGACGATCCGCTCCGCCGTCGCGCAGGCGGCCGCATCGTTCTGCAGGCCGACATCGAGCCCGGTGCCGGCCGAAAGCGCCTCCACCAGCGGATATTGCTGCCAGGCGGGCATCATCCATTTGTTGTCGGGGTTCTTCAGCCCGAACGGTCCCGGCATGGCGACGCCCAGTCCGACCAGCCGCCGCTCGGACTGGACAAACAAGGAAGCCAGCTCGCGCCTGACGCGGTCGACCAGGCCGAGGATGATCCTGACGCCCGCCGAAGGCTCGTCGAACGGCAGTCCCGCCTCGGCGCGCGCGATCACCTTGCCGACGAGGTCGACCACCACCACGCGCGTCAGATGCCGGTCGATCTGCAGCCCGATGGCGAAAGCTCCCTCAGGGACCAGCCGGTAGGGCGTGAAAGGTTGCCCCCTGCCCTTGCGCACCGCATCCAGCGCCACGACCAGGCCATCGCGCTCGAGATCCTCGATGATGTTGGAGACCGCCTGCTTGGTCAGCTGCGTCGCCCGTGCCAGGTCGGCGCGTGAAAGCGCGCCGTTGAGCCGCAGCGCCTCGATCATGACGCGGCGGTTATGGGCGCTCGTTCCCTCCTGGTTGGTGCCGCTTTTGGCGCGGATCGGGCTGATGTCGTGCACCGTCGTTTCCCCTCTTGACTCCATTAAAGGATTGATCGACTAATTAAGTCAAGCGAATTGACTTAATAGGTGAGACCTCCGCGGTTTTAAAAAAGACGGCAAAAGCTTTCGAGCTCCGCCGCACGCCGTTGGGGATGTATCCGGTCAGACGCGATGCGAATTCGAGAAAGCGGCACAGCCTTGGCCGCCCACTCGCAGCCGTCGAAAATGGGAGAAAGACAAATGCTGAAATCGATCGGTAAGACACTTCTGGGCGCGGTGTTCGTTGGCGGGCTGCTCGTCCCCCACGCCTTTGCTGAAACCACCTTGAACGCGCTCTTCATGGCGCAAGCCGCCTATAGCGAGGCCGACGTGCGCTCGATGACGGAGGCCTTCACCAAGGCCAATCCGGACATCAAGGTCAATCTCGAATTCGTTCCCTATGAAGGCCTGCACGACAAGACCGTGCTCGCCCAAGGATCCGGCGGCGGCTATGACGTGGTGCTGTTCGACGTCATCTGGCCGGCCGAATATGCGACCAACAAGGTGCTGGTCGACGTGTCGTCGAAGATCACCGATGACATGAAGAAGGGCGTTCTGCCCGGTGCCTGGACCACCGTCCAGTATGACGGCAAGTACTATGGCATGCCGTGGATCCTCGACACCAAATACCTGTTCTACAACAAGGAGATCCTGGAAAAGGCCGGTATCAAGGCGCCGCCGAAGACCTGGGAAGAACTCGGCCAGCAGGCCAAGATCATTCAGGACAAGGGCTTGCTGAAGACGCCGATCGCCTGGAGCTGGTCGCAGGCCGAAGCCGCCATCTGCGACTACACCACGCTGGTCAGCGCCTATGGCGGCGACTTCCTCAAGGACGGCAAGCCCGACTTCCAGAACGGCGGCGGTCTCTCGGCGCTGAAATACATGGTCGACAGCTACAAGTCGGGCCTGACCAATCCGAATTCCAAGGAATTCCTCGAAGAAGACGTCCGCAAGGTCTTCGAGAACGGCGATGCCGCTTTCGCGCTGAACTGGACCTACATGTACAACATGGCCAACGATCCGAAGGACTCCAAGGTCGCGGGCAAGGTCGGCGTCGTGCCGGCGCCGGGCGTTGCCGGCACCAGCGAGGTCTCGGCCGTCAACGGCTCGATGGGGCTTGGCGTCACGGCGGTGTCGAAGCACCCGGACGAAGCCTGGAAATATATCGAGTTTATGACCTCGCAGGCGACCCAGAACCAGTATGCCAAGCTGTCGCTGCCGATCTGGGCCTCGTCCTATGACGATCCGGCCGTCACCAAGGGCCAGGAAGAACTGATCGCCGCCGCCAAGCTCGGTCTTGCCGCGATGTATCCGCGCCCGACCACGCCGAAATACCAGCAGCTGTCGACGGCGCTGCAGCAGGCGATCCAGGAATCGCTGCTCGGCCAGGCGACGCCGGAAGACGCGCTCAAGACCGCTGCCGAAAACAGCGGCCTCTGATCTGGCGTTCCTCCACGCGGGCGGCCTCATCCACGAGCGCCGCCCGTGCTATTTCTAGAGCAATTCCAGGAAAAGTGTGAAGCGGTTTTCCGTCCGGAATTGCGTCAAAACAAAGAGATAGAGCGGTTCGCCGTTTCCGTGAAACGGGTGAACCGCTCTGACCGGATGACAGGAGAGAGGCGCTCTAATGTCGGGCACCTGGATGACGATGCGCGCGTGGCTGTTGATGCTGCCGCTTCTGATGATCATGGTGGCCGTCATCGGCTGGCCGTTGGTCGATACCGTCAGGCTTTCCTTCACCGACGCCCAGCTGGTCGGCACGGCGGGCAACTACGTCGGCTTCGACAACTATACCAAGATGCTGACCAGTTCGAACTTCACCCGCACGCTCTCGACCACCACCTGGTTCGCGGTTATCTCGGTCGCCGCCGAGATGGTGATCGGCGTGCTTGCGGCCCTTCTGCTCAATCAGGAATTCCGCGGCCGCGCCGTGCTGCGCGGGCTGATGATCCTGCCTTGGGCGCTGCCCACCGTCGTCAACGCGACGCTCTGGCGGCTGATCTACAATCCCGAATATGGCGCGCTGAACGCGGCGCTGACGCAGCTCCATATCATAGACGATTACCGCTCCTGGCTAGGCGAGCCAGGAACGGCCCTGGCGGCGCTGATCGTCGCCGACTGCTGGAAGAATTTCCCGCTGGTCGCGCTGATTGCGCTCGCCGCCCTGCAGGCCGTGCCGCGCGACATCACCGCCGCGGCACTTGTCGACGGCGCCGGCCCGCTCAACCGCTTCCGCTTCGTCATCCTGCCCTATTTGGCAGGCCCGCTGATGGTGGCGCTGGTGCTGCGCACCATCGAGGCCTTCAAGGTCTTCGACATCATCTGGGTCATGACACGCGGTGGCCCGGCCAACAGCACGCGCTCGCTGTCGATCCTGGTCTACCAGGAAGCCTTCTCCTTCCAGCGCGCCGGCTCCGGCGCCTCGCTGGCGCTGATCGTCACCCTGCTCGTCACCGTGCTCGCCGTCGCCTATGCGACGCTGGTCAAGAAGACCGCGGGGAGCGCGGCCTGATGGAACGCAAGAGCCCGGTCTTCACCGCTTTCATCTACGCTTGCGCTATTCTGCTCGCCGTCGTGATCCTGGCGCCGCTCGCCTGGCTCTTCGTCATGAGCATATCGCCGGCCGCCGACCTCGCCGCCAAGCCGCTGCGCTGGTGGCCGCAGGCGGCCGACTTCTCCCGTTACGCGCAGCTTCTGTCGAGGGCCGAGAACAGCGCCGGCGCCGCCTTCACCGCATCGCTGCGCAACAGCCTGCAGGTCGCCGGCATGGCGACGCTCGCCGCTGTTGTCCTTGCCGTGCCGGCCGGCTGGGCCGTCTCGCGCACGCCTTCGGTCGGCTGGTCGCTGTCGATGGTGATCGCCACCTACATGCTGCCGCCGGTGGCCCTCTCTGTACCCCTTTACATGGGCCTGTCCCATCTCGGCCTGCTCAACAACGTCTTCGGCCTGGCGCTGATCTATCTGACGATCCTCGCGCCCTTCACCACCTGGCTGATGAAATCGGGGTTCGATTCCATCCCGCGCGAGATCGAGGCCGCGGCGATGATCGACGGGGCGGGACTGTTCCAGACCTGGCGCATCATCACCTTGCCGCTGGCGGCGCCCGTGGTGGCGACATCGGCGCTGTTTGCCGTGCTGCTTGCCTGGGACGAGTTCTTCTACGCCCTGCTCTTCACCTCGGACCAGCGGGCAAAAACGCTGACGGTCGCCATCGCCGATCTGGCCGGCGGCCGCGTCTCCGACTACGGACTGATCGCCACCGCCGGCGTGCTTGCGGCCTTGCCGCCGGTGCTGATCGGCCTCGTCATGCAACGCGCGCTGATCTCGGGCCTGACCAGCGGCGGTGTGAAAGGATAATCATGACCGCAGACAAACAACGGCCGACAGGCCTCCTTGCCATCGACCGCGAGATGGCGCGCCAGCATGAGGATGCGCTTGCCTCGTTCGCCAGCAATCAAGAAGTAGCCGCCGAGATCGCTGCCTCGATCAACAAGAACGGCAGGCTCCTCCTGCTCGGCATGGGCGCCTCGCATGCCGTCGCCCGCGCAGTCGAGCCGCTCTATCGCGCGCACGGCATCGACGCCATCGCGCTGCCGCTGTCGGAGCAGCTCGGCCAGCCGCTGCCGCTGACCGGCAAGACGGTGATCGTCACCTCTCAATCCGGCGAAAGCGCCGAGGTCTTGCGCTGGTTTGCCGAGACCGGCAATCGCACGGAGACCTTCGGCCTGACGCTCGAGGCCGGCTCGTTCCTTGGCCGTACGGTGCCTTGCCTCGTCGGCGCCGGCGGTAGCGAGCTCGCCTTTGCCGCGACCCGCAGCCTGACCGTGACCTTCGCCCTGCATCTCGCCATCCTGACTGCGCTAGGCGACGATTCCGCCGGCGCGCTCGCCGGGCTCAATGCGCCCCAGACGGTCGAGATCGATGGTGCGCTCGCGGCGCTGAGAATGGTCACGACCATCGTCACTTCTGGCCGCAAGCTTCAAGGCGTGGCTGAAGCCCTTGCGCTCGGCTTCACCGAACTGTCGCGCCTGCCTTGTTTCTCGCTCGAAGGCGGTCAGTTGCGCCACGGGCCGATGGAGATGCTGGGCCCAAGCATTGGCGTCGTGCTCTTCCGCGGCAACGACCCGACCGCCGACCTCGTCACCGCCATGGCCGCTTCAGTGGTCGAGACCGGGGCCCCGCTGATCGTCTTCGACGCTTCGGGCAAACCGCCGGTCGCGGGCGCCGTCACATTGAGGTTCAAGCCCGCGTCCGGACTGGCGGCGATCTTTGCCATGCTGCCGGTGGCGCAACGCCTGATGATCGCCTTCGCCGATTCCCGCGTCGAGAACGCCGGAACGCCGGTGCGCACCACCAAGATCACCAGGAGCGAGTGATGCGGCCGCTCGCGGTGATCGGCAACGTCAACGTCGACCTGATCGTCGGGCCGGTCGCGCCTTGGCCGAAGGCGGGCACGGAGACCGTCGTCGACCACGACGACTTGCGTGTCGGCGGCCAGGCCGGCAACACGGCGCTTGCCTGGCAGGCGCTGGGCATCGATTTCGAGATTGCCGCCAATCTTGGCGACGACCAGTTCGGGCGCTGGCTGCGCGAAGCATTCGGGGGCCGCGCCGCGAGATGGCCGGTCCATACGGAGGGCACGACGCTGTCGGTCGGCATGACCCATCCGGACGGCGAACGCACCTTCTTCACCACCCGCGGTCACCTGCCGCGCTTCAACCTCGACGACGTGCTTTCGGTTCTTGACGGCAAGCGGCTTTCAGGCGGTTACGCGCTGCTTTGCGGCTCCTTTCTGACCGACGACCTCACGCGCCAGTACGATGCTTTTTTCGATTGGGCGGAGGCACACCGCATCGCCGTCGCGCTCGACACCGGCTGGCCGATGGACGGCTGGACGGCGCAAAATTGTGCCGCGGCGCGCGCCTGGCTGTCGCGTTGCGAGCTTGCGCTCTTCAACGAGGTCGAGACGACGACGCTGGCGGGGTTGAAGGATCCCACGGACGCGGCACGCAAGATCCGCGACGGCATGAAAAAAGCCGCGACCGTGGTCGTCAAGCGCGGACCCGAGGGCGCGATCGCTATCGGCCCGGACGGCCAGATCATCGATGCGACCGCGCCACGCGTCAACGTCGTCGACACGATCGGCGCCGGCGATGTCTTCAACGGCGCCTTTCTGGCGGCGCTTGCTCGGGAGCACGCTCTGGCACGTTGCCTTGCAGCGGCTGTTCAGGTGGCATCGCGGGCCATTTCCACCCTGCCCCGCGATTATGGCGGGCCGATTTTCTTCGAGGAAGCCATCCATGAGCGCGCTTGAAATCCGCGATATCCGCAAGAATTACGGCAGCGTCGAAACGCTGAAAGGCATCGACATCGCGCTCGAGAACGGCGAGTTCCTGGTGCTGCTGGGCTCCTCCGGCTGCGGCAAATCGACCTTGCTCAACATCATCGCTGGTCTTGCCGAGGCGACCAGCGGCGACGTGTTGATCGGCGGACGGTCCGTGCTTGGCGTGCATCCGAAGAACCGCGACATCGCCATGGTCTTCCAGTCCTACGCGCTCTACCCGAACCTGACGGTGAGACGCAACATCGGCTTCGGGCTGGAGATGCGCAAGGTTCCCGTCGCCGAGCGCGACAAGGCGGTGCGCGAAGCGGCAAGGCTCCTGCAGATCGAGAACCTGCTCGACCGCAAGCCCGGGCAACTCTCCGGTGGCCAGCGCCAGCGCGTCGCCATCGGCCGGGCGTTGGTGCGCAAGCCGCAGGTCTTCCTGTTCGACGAACCGCTCTCCAACCTCGACGCCAAGCTGCGGCTCGAGATGCGCACCGAGCTGAAGCGCCTGCATGAGATGCTGCGCACCACCGTCGTCTACGTCACCCACGATCAGATCGAGGCGATGACGCTGGCGACCCGCATCGCCGTCATGCGCGACGGTCGTGTCGAGCAACTCGGCACGCCGGAAGAGATCTACAACCATCCGGCGACGCTCTATGTGGCAGGCTTCGTCGGCGCGCCTGCGATGAACATGCTGGAAGCTTTTGTCGAGGACGGCAAGCTCGCCATTGCCGGCACGGATGCGCGGCTGGCGCTGCCGGCGCACTACGCCAACGCAGGCCGCGACGGTGCTCAGGTCATTGCCGGAGTGAGGCCGGAAGCGCTCCGGCTGGGGCCGGGCAGCGGCGCGGATCTGTCGCTGCCGGTCGAGATCGACGTCGTCGAACTGACCGGTCCCGAACAGGTCACCACGGCCCGGATCGGCGCGCAGAACTTGACGGCGACCTTGCCGCCGCGCGCCCGCGTCGCCAAGGGTCAGCCATGCGCGTTCGTCTTCGATGCGGACGCGCTCCGCCTCTTCGATCCGGCTACCGGCAAGGTTTTCTGAGCAATCGCTCGCCTTCCGCCCGCATGGCCTGATCTCGAGCCGGGTCAGCTCGCGGGCGAGGCTGACCCGTCGCTTCGTCCTCAATCGATGTCGAACGACACGCCCTGCGCCAACGACAGCGCCTTGGAATAGTTCACCGTGTTGGTGGCGCGGCGCATATACGCCTTCCAGGCGTCCGAGCCGCTCTCGCGGCCGCCGCCGGTCTCCTTCTCGCCGCCGAACGCGCCGCCGATCTCGGCGCCCGAGGTGCCGATATTGACATTGGCGATGCCGCAATCCGAACCGTCGACGCCAAGGAAACGCTCCGATTCCTGCAGGTCGCGCGTGAAGATCGACGATGACAGGCCGGCGCCCACGGCATTGTGCTGTTCCAGCGCCTCGTCGAAATCGGAGTACTTCATCACGTAGAGGATCGGCGCGAAGGTCTCTTCCGTGACCGGCGAGACCTGGGCAGGCATTTCGACCAGTGCCGGATGCACGTAATAGGCGTCCGGATGGCCGTTCTCGACGCGCGCGCCGCCGGTCACCTTGCCGCCATGCGCTTCAGCCTCCTTCAATGCCTTCTGCATGTTGTCGAAGGCCGCCTTGTCGATCAGCGGACCGACCAGCGCCTTGCCCTCCAGCGGATTGCCGACCGAGACGGTTTCATAAGCCTTCTTCAGCCGCGGCAAGAGCGCATCATAGACGCTGTCATGCACGAACAGGCGCCTCAGCGTGGTACAACGCTGGCCGGCCGTGCCCATGGCGCCGAAGGCAATCGCCCGCAGCGCCATGTCGAGATCGGCGGTGGGCGTGACGATGCCGGCATTGTTGCCGCCGAGCTCAAGCACGGCGCGCGCAAAACGCCTGGCGAGCCTGGGGCCGACCTCGCGGCCCATGCGGGTCGAGCCGGTGGCCGAGACCAGCGGCACCTTCGGATGATCCACCAGCACCTCGCCGGCGGCACGGTCGCCGATCAACACCTGCAGCAGCCCTGCCGGCGCATCAGTGCCGAAACGCTTGGCGGCGCGCTTGAAGATCGCCTCGCAGGCAAGCGCCGTCAGCGGCGTCTTTTCCGACGGTTTCCACACCACCGCGTCGCCGCAGACGAAGGCCAGCGCCGAGTTCCAAGACCAAACGGCAACCGGGAAATTGAAGGCCGAGATCACCCCGACGACGCCGAGCGGATGCCAGGTCTCCATCATGCGGTGTCCGGGGCGCTCGGTGGCGATGGTGAGGCCATAGAGTTGCCGGGAAAGGCCGACGGCGAAATCGCAGATGTCGATCATCTCCTGGACTTCGCCCAGCCCCTCGGACGGGATCTTGCCGACCTCGATCGACACCAGCCGGCCAAGCTCGTCCTTATGCGCGCGCAGCTCCTCGCCGAGCAGGCGCACCAGCTCGCCGCGCTTTGGCCCCGGCACCAGCCGCCAGGCCTGGAAGGCCTTGTGCGCGGCATCGATGGCCTTGCCGGCGTCGGCGGCCGAGATCGACTTCAGCGCCGCGATCTGTTCGCCCGTCACCGGGCTGCGCACGATCAGGTCGCCCCCCGAAAGCGCATCTTTGGCGACGCCCAGTTTCTCAAGAAGTGAAGCGGTTTCCTTCGCTAACGTCATTTTTGTCCCTTTCATATCCCGCCGCTCATGGGACGGGCGTGGAAGCCATGCGCCATGTCCGTGCCGTCGGGCACAGCCGGGCGCTTTCATGGCGTGGCATTACGCGTTTCGGGGGAAAACCGCTACCCCGGCATGGTCCAAGGCCGGATTGCGAAATTGGGCCAGACGGCGAAGCCGGATCAGCGCGCTTTTTGGAAGGAAGACTTCTCAGTGCTTTCCTTGATCAGCCGGTCGATATGCATGCGGATATGCGCCGCCTCGGCCGCGGTGTTGGCCAGGGCGATCGCGCGGTCGAAGGCGATGCGCGCCTCGTCGTTGCGCCCAAGCTGCATCAGCAGCCCGCCCCTCAGCCCGAAGAAGTGGAAATAGCCCGACAGCCGCTCTTCCAGCGGCTCGATCATGGCAAGTGCGGCTTCCGGGCCGCGCACCTTGCTGACCGCGACGGCGCGGTTGAGCGTTACCACCGGCGACGGCTGCATCTGCTCCAACAGACCATAGAGCAGGTCGATCTCGGTCCAGTCGGTATCCTCGGCCGTCGCCGCCCGCGCATGCAGCGCCGCGATCGCCGCCTGCACCTGATAAGGGCCGGGCTTGCGGTGGCGCAGCGCCTTGTCGACCAGCGCCAAGCCCTCGTCGATCATCTTGCGGCTCCAGAGCGAGCGGTCCTGGTCCTCGAGCAGCACGATCTCGCCGCCTTCGTCGAAACGCGCCGGTGCCCGCGCATGCTGGAGAAGCAGCAGCGCCGTCAGCCCCATGATTTCAGGTTCCTGCTGGAACAGCCTGAGCAGCAGCCGGGCGAGCCGGATCGCCTCCTCGCACAGCGGCGCGCGAGCCGGCGCCTCGCCGCCATTGCTCGAATAGCCCTCGTTGAAGATCAGATAGACCATTGCGGAGACTGCGGCGAGCCGCTCCGAGCGCTCAACCGCGCCCGGCGTCTCGAACGGCACGCCGGCATCGGCAATGCGCGCCTTGGCGCGGGTGATGCGCTGTTCCATGGCGCTCTCGCCGACGAGAAAGGCGCGCGCGATCTGCTTGACGGTGAGGCCGGACACGATGCGTAGCGCCACCGCGATCTGCTGCGTCGCCGGCAGATCCGGATGGCAGCAGATGAACAGAAGCCGCAGGATATCGTCGCGATAATGCGCGCCGTCCAGCCGCTCGGCCATATTGCCTTCGGCATCCTCGAGATCGGAAATCTGGTCCTCTTCCGGCATCGGCGCCTGCTTGGCGCGCTTGCGCACGGCGTCGATGCCGCTGTTGCGTCCGACGAAGATCAGCCAGGCCGCGGGATCGCGTGGCGGCCCGTTCTTCGGCCAGTTGTTGAGCGCCCTCAGGCACGCGTCCTGGAAAGCCTCTTCCGCGGCGTCGAGGTCGCGGAAGTAGCGCAGCAGCGCGCCCATCGCCTGCGGGCGGGCATTGCTGATCGCGGCGTTTATCCAGGCGAGTTCCGTCATACCGCGACCTTTGTCGGATTGAAGACCGAAACCGGCCGGATCTCGTAGGAACCGCCGCTCGGATTGACTTCGGAAAGCTCGCGCGCGAATTCGACGGCTTCGTCGAGATCGTTGCATTCGAGCGTGTAGAAGCCGAGGAATTGTTCCTTGGTCTCGGCGAACGGACCGTCGAGCACGATCGATTCCCCTTTGACCTTTCGCAGCGTCGTGGCCGCCGTCGTCGGCAACAGGCGCGCCACCGGCCCCAGCCGGCCCGCTTTGGCGTATTTGTCCTGCACGTTGAGGAGCTTTGCCATGACCTCGTCGTCCTGTTCCTTGCTCCAGGAGCAAACGACGTCTTCGGAGGCGTAGCAGAGGATGGCGTAAAGCATGGCAGGTCCTTTCCGTATCAAAGGACGCGACACTAGGACCCTTCCCGACACCAGGTCGATAAAAAAATTTATCGAGGGATCACTGACTTGACGATCTCCGCAACCGCCTGTCAGGCGCCGCGCGCCTGCAGCCATCTGAGCACCAGCGTTTCTTCCTCGTCGAGGCCGGGTATGACGCGCTTGTGCTTATTGGCTTCGGCCATTTCGTCGAGCAGGCGCCCGTTGCTCCACGCTTCGAACACCAGCGGGTGGATGTAGCATTTGCGACAGACGGCACGGGTGTTGCCCAACCGCTCGGCGACCTTGTCGACGACGCTGTTTGTCACCCGTTTCCGCAGCGCTTGGCTTTCCGGCAGTTCGGTCTGCGCAAACAGCGAAGCGGCGTGGATGGTGCCGCCCCAGGTGCGGAAATGTCTTGAGCTGAATTCGGCGCCGGAGGCCTCGCGAATATAGCGGTTGACGTCCTCCGAGCGCACCGGCCGCCGGTCGCCGTCCTCGTCGAGATATTGGAACAGCTTCTGTCCGGGCAGGTCCTGGGCGCCGCGCACGACCTTGGCGATGCGGCGATCGGCCAGCTTCAGCTTCCATTCCTTGCCTGACTTGCCCTTGAAGGCGAAGCGTAGGCTGGAGCCCGTGATCTCGACATGGCGGTCACGCAGCGTGGTCAGTCCGAAACTCTTGTTGTCGCGCGCATAGGCCGCGTTGCCTATCCGGATCATGGTGTTGTCGAGCAACCAGACCACCGAGGCGACGACGCGCTCCATCGGCAGCCCGTGGCGGCGCAGATCGGCATCGATCTGCCGCCTGAGGGCAGGCAGGCTTTGCGCGAAGGCGACGAGGCTGGAATATTTGACGCCGTCGCGTTCCTCGGTCCATTGCGGATGATAGCGGTACTGCTTGCGGCCCCGCTGATCCCGGCCTGTCGCCTGGATGTGGCCGTCCGGATCGGGTGATATCCATACATCCGTCCAGGCCGGCGGAATGACGATCGCCTTGATGCGGGCAAGTGTCTCCGCGCTGACCTTGCGCCCGTTCGGACCGACATAGGAAAATCCCTTGCCTTTTCTCAATCGTCGGACGCCGGGATCGGTGTCGCTGACATAGCTGAGCGACGCGCGCTCGGCCGAATCCTGCGCACCGTCTTTCCGGCTTCGGTCCTCGCCTGCCGGCCGGTCGACGCAGGATCGCGATTGTTGCAGCATGATGGCTCCACGGAAGTTCCCGTAGATAAGCCGCGTAACCGGCGGCTGGTTCCGAAACAGCTTTCAGTCCCGCCGCATGGCGGAGAGATCCGCCATCCAGAGCCCGCCGTCGTCGGCATGAGCGGGAACGTACTCTCGCCCGGCCGGCACGGCCTCGAGAACCATTCCCGACTCGTCCGCCAGATAGTCGTAGCCGATCTGCTGCAGCCGGCGATCCGGGTCGAGGCAATTGTAGAGGTCGCGACGCGCTGCGCGCCGCTTTGGCTCGATCATCTTCAAATGATAAAGATTGAGACCGCTATCCTCGAGCCTGAAGCCGATATCGTCGGGAAACCAGGCGCCGTGCAGATCTTTCGATCGATAACGGTCAGGGGGATAGGCGGCAAAAAGCCTGTGCTGCATCTTCTGGCCCCAGCGGCCATCGATCCTGTAGCTGGCCGGCGTATACAGTTCCCGACAGCGGAACCCCCAGGCGATGCGCCTGGACCCGCTGGTCAGGCGGCCGATCCGGCCGGCAACGGCTTGTTCCAGCCTTTCATCAGGATCCATGGCCAGAACCCAATCGGCGCCGGCCTCATGGGCCGCGGCGATAAGCGCACGCCGCCTCTGCGGCTCGCTGCTGAAAAGCCCCTCCGAGGCGCGGTCGTCATAGGCGATCCAGCCGTCGACGACAGGCTCGAGATTGGCGATAAGGTCGGGCACGAGATGCTGATCGTAGCGGTAGCTGAAAACGGCGACGATTTTGCGCTGTGACCAAAACCATCGGCCGCGCCGCCGACGCGGCGGCTTCATCTCGATGGTGATCATCGCCGGTCCTCCGTCGTGTCGCCATGCCGGGCGCCGGCGGACGCCCCCAGCGATTTGGCGAACAATGCCAGCCACACGATCGGCAGCGACAGCCTTGCGAAGGTCCTGTCCTTGCCGGACAACCCCTCCTTGATCAGCTTGCCTACATTGCGCCGGTCGCGGAACACCTTTCGGAACGGACGCATCGGTTTTCCGGTGTCGAGGGACCGGAGATAGGCGCCATAGCGGCGCCCGCGGCGATACTGGTCGGCAAGCAAGCTGGACAAGCTCATCTCGTTGCGGTGAACGGTCAGGACCCTCGGTTCCCAGACCGGCCGCAGAGCCTCCGGCAGTCTGGCCATGAATTCGGTGTCTTCTCCGGACTTCAGCCCCTCGTCGAACGCTCCATATCGCTCGAACAACTTCCGGTCGAACGAAACGCCGTAGCACTGCGCCTTCCCGGCCGGGAGACCGGGCAGGCGTCGCATATAGGTGACGAGATGCGCTGCACAGGCGACCAGATTGCGCGGATGGCTGTTGAGGACGGCGCTCGCCACAGCCGCGGCGCCCTCCCGGTGACGCTGCAGCCGGATTTCGGCCCATTGCGGACAGGCCAGGCAGTCATCCGCGAGAAAGGCGATGAACGGAGCCTGCGTTGCAGCGATGCCGCGATTTCGCGCGGCCCCGGCAAACAACCGCTCCTCGACATCGATGACAGTTACGCCGATGCCGCAATCGGCAAGCAGCGCCATGGCGTTGCCGCCGCCGGAATTCACCACCACGATCTCGAGCGGAACATTCTGGTCGAGCACCGACCTTACCGCAGCCGCCAGTGAGGCGGGTGCCCGCAAACCAATCACCACGACCGCGAGATCCGGCCTTGCGGCCATCAGGCGCGTTGCAATTGGGCGGCCGGCGCCGAGAACCGGCGCCGCAACGCGATCTTCAGCCGATAGCGCATGCACCGCCAGACAGCCGCGCCCGTCCGTGGCGCAGCTTCGGCCACGCTGAGGAATCTTCCCGCCACGTCGAAATCGCCGCGCGCATAATGAACGCGCGCGATCTTCAAGGCGACGAGGCCTTCCCTGGTCTTGAGCGACCGCTCCGCGATGCCGCAGGACCGGAGCCGGCGCAGCGCCAGGCGCCATTCGAGAAAGCAAGCGGCGGGCCTGATCGTGAAACGATCGTCGGAACGCTCCGCCGAGACGAAATAGATGAAGATCGGTCGTGTCAGGACCGCAAGCGAGGCTTTGGCCATCAGGCGCGCCCAAAACAGCGTGTCCTCGTCATAGGCGAGCCCGGTGGGGAACTTCGTGTCGCCGACAATCCGCCGCGACACCAGCGCGCTGCCGACTGCGATCGACCGTATCCGCCCTTCGAGATAGGCGCAGGCATTGGCCGGTCCGCTCGTCGTGTAGCCGCCCGGCAGCTTGGTCGACCGCTCCTCGCCGCCGACCTGTCGGCGATAGGCGCCGACCACCATGTCCGCTCCTCGATCCCCTGCGGCCTTGGCCAGCAGTGCGCGCAGGCCGCCTTCCAGATGAATATCGTCGGCATCGATCAGATAGATCCAGGGAAAGCGGGCCTGCTCCAGAGCCAGATTCCTGGAGCCGCCGGCGTCACGGCAGCTCGAATTGACGACGCGCAACGGCAACCCGCACCGTAACGACAAATCCGAGGCGACGGCCGCGGTGGCGTCGGACGACGAATCGTCAACCAGCAGCACCTCGCCGATAACTTCTTTTTCCGAAACCAGTGAAGCGAGCGTCCGGGCAATCGTCCGAGCCGCATCATGTGCTGGTATGATGACGCTTACCGCTTCCAAATCCGTCTCCGCGCGCCATGCCCACGCAGGCGCGCGCCCCCGTCAATCCCGTGCCCAGGATACCGACGGCAGGCGTATTTGAGAAGCGCCCACGGGCAATCGGGTTGTCGTTACACCTTTTCGACGACGACCGGAATGACGTCGACCGCTTGCTCGCCGACCTGGCCGCCGGTGGTCTTCAACACGCCGACGATCGGCGCGACGTCGGAATAGTCGCGGCCGTAGCCGACCGTGATATGGTCGTTGCTCGCCCTCATGCCGTTGGTCGGGTCGAACTCCTGCCAGCCGGCATCGCGTCCGCACCAGGCCTTGACCCAGGCATGCATGGCATCGGCGCCCTCGAGCCGAGGCTTGCCCTTGGGCGGGATCGTGCGCAAAAAGCCGCTGACATAGCCGGCGGGAATGCCAAGCCCGCGCAGGCCGGCGATCATGATATGCGAGAAATCCTGGCAGACGCCGCGTTTCAGCGCGAAGGCGTCGCTTGCCCGCGTCTGCACCGTGGTCGCCTTGCCGTCATAGGTGAAATCGCGATGGATGCGGTTGCAGAGATCGGCCGCCGTTGCCACCGCCGAGCCGGCCAGGCTTTCCCGCGCATAGGCCGTGATCGCCGCATCGATGCCGGCATGGTCGCTGGCGGCGAGGAAATGATGCGGCGCGGACGGCAATAGCGAGCGTACCAGATCGAGCTCCGACCTCAGCCCGCTTATATCGGGCGAGACATCGAGACCTGGCTCGGGCCGCGAGACAGACACGCGCGCGCTCATGCGGATGTCGAGCGTCTCATGCGCGTCGCGAAAGGCGATCGAGGTGACATTGTTCCCGAAGAAATCGGAAAAATCGGCACGCTCGGCCGGCGACGGCTGGAACGACAGCGAGGCGGCGATCACGCGCTGCACTCCGGCGATCGTCTGCGGCATGACGCGCACCTGGTGCCGTCCGCCGCCAGCGGCAGCGGCGTAGTCGTAATGCAAATGGAGTTTAATGTCGTAGAGCATTAGGGCAATTCCAGCAAAAAAGCGCAGCGGTTGGGCTCGGCGGCTTTGCTGTAGCCTTGCGTCCGGAATTGCGCAAAAACAGAGAGATAGAGCATTGGAGGCGATCCTTTTCGCTGGAGATGCTCTAACCGAAATAGGCTCTGGAGAGGCTGTTGTAGAGATCGCCGATCTGGCCGGCGAGGTCGTCGAGCGCCTTGGCGCTCATGTCCGACGGCTCCATGACGGCTATTGCCGTGTTGAGCCGCAGTATCTCCTTGGCGGCGGGTGACATGTGCCCCTCGCCGCCGATCGAAGGCAGCATGCCGATCTCGGCCTTAAGCCGCTCCAGCTGGAACAGGATCGAGCGAGGATTGAGCGGGTCGAGCGCGAGCAGGTCGATAACCGTGCGCCGCCCGGCCTGCACCGGATATTGCCGGCGATGGGTCATGACGCTGTCGCCGATCTCCAGCATCATGTCCAGCGCCCCTTCCGGCGCCCCATTCCTTGTCAGCTGGCTGAGCGTGCGGGCAATCTGGATGCCGCGTTCCAGCCTGCGGCCGATCTCCAGGAAGCGCCAGCCGGTGAAGCGGTACATGTTCTCGTGCAGCAGGCCGGAAAAGCCGGCAAGCTTGCGCAGCATCACCGTCATCGCCCGCGTCGCGTCGTCTCCGGGCGCGACCGTCTCCGCGAATTTGTGGATGGTCTTGGACAGATCCTTCAGCGCCAGCCAGCCATCGGGAGAGAAGCGGTCGCGAATCTGGCCGGCGCTGTAGACCGCGCTGTCCAAAGTGCCGATCAACCCTGGTGGTATCGCCGTTTCGACGTCGATGCCGAACGGTTCCAGATAGTCCCTGATATCGGCAAGCAGCGGCATATCCGGATCGGACGTCTCGGCAAGCCGCACGTGATAGGCGCGCAGCACGCGCACCGTGTCTTCGGAGCGCTCGATATAGCGTCCGAGCCAGGTCAGATTCTCGGCCGCGCGGCTGGGCAGGCTGCCCGGCATGGTGCGAGTGAACCCGTCGTGCTCCTGCGGCAACAATGTCTCGCGCTCGACCGGCCTGTCGCTGACCACCCAGACATCCGCCGCCTGGCCGCCGCGCTGCATGGCAATCGCCGTCGGGTCGAGCGAAAATCCGACACGGGCGAAGCCGCCGGGCATCACCGTCCAGCCTTCCGGCGTGCGCGCCAGATAGACGCGCAGGCTGGCAGGCCGCGGCTCCAGCAAGCCGTCGACGAACACCGGCGTGGTCGACAGCGTCACGGCTTCCTGGCCGACGAAGCCGGCGCCGTCCGCCTCGATGCGCGCGATGAGCTCGGCCCGCTCGCCGGCCGAAAGGGACGATCCGAGCCGGGTCGCGCCATCGTCCTCGAAGGCAAGCCGGGTCGAGAGCGCCGGGCCGACCACCATGCGGTCGATATTGGCCAGCACATGCGCGCGCTCCGCCTCTTGCCCGCACCACCAGGTGGCGATGCTCGGCAGCTTGAGATTGTCACCTTGCAGTTCTCGCGCGATCCTGGGCAGGAACGACAGCAATGCCCGGGTCTCCATCAGGCCCGAACCCAGCGCATTGACGGCCGATACGGAGCCGCGCCGGATTGCCTCGACCAATCCCGGTGTGCCGATCTGCGAGTCCGGC
This sequence comes from Mesorhizobium sp. B2-8-9, assembly GCF_006439475.1. NCBI lineage: Bacteria > Pseudomonadati > Pseudomonadota > Alphaproteobacteria > Hyphomicrobiales > Phyllobacteriaceae > Mesorhizobium > Mesorhizobium sp. B2-8-9. Next base: position 44,758 of record NZ_VFTQ01000008.1, read on the forward strand.
TTGAGCTCCAGCGGATCGGCGAAAGCGGCATCGAGCCGTCGCCACAGGACGCCGATCGGCATCAGGCCGGAAACGGTTCGCACCATCAGCCTGCCGCCGGAAACGGTCAGGTCCTCGCCCTCGAGCAGCATGATGCCCAGATAGCGGGCGATATAGGCGTGCTCGTAATAGGTTTCGTTGAGGGGTCCCGGCGTCAGGATAGCGACGCGGCCGCCCGACTCCCTTGCCATAGCGTTCAGCGCGTCGCGGAAGCGGCGGAAAAAGCCGGCAAGCCGATGCACATGCATCTCGCCATAGATATCCGACAGCGCGCGCGTTGTGGCGACGCGGTTCTCCAGCGCGAAGCCTGCGCCCGACGGCGCCTGGGTGCGATCGCCCAGCACCCACCAGCGGCCGTCCGGGCCACGGCCGAGCTCGAAGGCGACCATATGCAGAAAATGCCCGTTGGCCGGCCGGACGCCGGCTATCGGACGCAGATATTCCGGGCTGGCTGCAATCAGGCCGGCCGGCAGAATGCCTTTCTCGACCAACCGGTTCGGCCCGTAAATGTCGGACAGGATCGCCTCGAACAGGTCGGCGCGCTGGACGAGGCCGGCGCTGATGTCGGCCCATTCCTTCTCGTCGATCAGCAGCGGGACATGCGCGAGCGGCCACTCCCGCTCATTGGCGCCAGCCTGCTCATAGACACGATAATAGACGCCGGCATCGCGCAGATACTGATCGGCGCGGGCAAACCGCTGCCCGAGCCGATCCGCCCCGAGATCGTCGAGCGCGTCGATGAAGGAGCGCCAGGCCGGGCGCGGGCTGCCGGCCGCGTCGACCATCTCGTCGACGACGCCTTCGATCGGTCGGTAGCGTTCCAGCAGGCTCGGCGCCCGCGGCCTGCCGCCCGCCCGTCTCTGATTCCCCTTGGCCATTTTCGATCAGAATCTCGCCGGCTGCCTGAGGTCAAGGGTCATGGGGAACTCTTCAGCAGCTTCTTCGTCACGCAGCACATAGCCGCCCGGCGTGTGGCCGCGCGGTTCGAACCGGGCAAGCCGTCGCGCCTCGGCCTCGTTGCCGTTGACTGGGAAGGTGTCGTAGTTGCGGCCACCCGGATGCGCGACATGGTAGACGCAGCCGCCGACCGAGCGGGCCGACCAGCGGTCATAGATGTCGAAGACCAGCGGCGTGTTGACCGGTAGCGCCGGATGCAGGCCCGACGCCGGCTGCCAGGCCTTGAAGCGAACGCCGGCCACCGCGATCTCGCGATTGTCGGTGACCTTCATCGGCACGAGGCGGCCGTTGCAGACGATGGCGTGACGCTCCGGATTGAGGCCTTCGGTTCGCACCTGCAGCCGCTCGACCGAGGAATCGACGAAGCGGACCGTGCCGCCGATAGCGCCCTGCTCGCCCATCACATGCCACGGCTCGAGCGCCTGCCTCAACTCGAGCTTGACGCCGGCATGTTGCACCTCGCCGCAGAACGGGAAACGGAATTCGAGCTGGGCCGCGAACCATTCGGGGCGGAAGTCGAAGCCGTTGAGCTTCATATCCTCCAGCACGTCGAGGAAATCCGCCCAGACGTAGTGCGGCAGCATGAAACGGTCGTGCAGCGAGGTGCCCCAACGCACGAAGCGTCCGTCGAGCGGGTTCCTCCAGGCGCGGGCGACGATCGCGCGGACCAGCAATTGCTGCGCGAGCGACATGCGTGCATTGGGCGGCATCTCGAAGCCGCGGAACTCGACCAGGCCGAGCCGGCCGGTCGGGCCATCCGGCGAGAACAGTTTGTCGATGCAGATTTCCGAACGGTGCGTATTGCCGGTCACGTCGGTCAAGAGATTGCGGAACAGCCGGTCGACCAGCCACGGCAAGGGTGCCTCGCCCTTCTCGGGATGCGGCACCTGCGCCAGCGCGATCTCGAGCTCATAGAGCGAATCGTGCCGCGCCTCGTCGATGCGCGGCGCCTGGCTGGTCGGGCCGATGAACAGGCCCGAAAACAGGTAGGACAGCGACGGATGCCGCTGCCATTGCAGCACCAGGCTCTTCAGAAGGTCTGGCCGGCGCAGGAACGGGCTGTCATTGGGCGTCGCGCCGCCGACCACGACATGATTGCCGCCGCCGGTGCCGGTGTGGCGGCCGTCGATCATGAACTTGTCGGTACCGAGCCGCGACTGCCGCGCTTCCTCGTAGATGGCAGTGGTGGTGGCAACGCATTCCTGCCAGTTGGCGGCCGGATGGATGTTGACCTCGATCACGCCGGGATCGGGCGCGACGCGGATGACGTTGAGGCGCGGGTCGTGCGGCGGAGCATAGCCCTCGATATGCACCGGCAACCCGATGGCCTTGGCAGCATTTTCCGCCGCCGCCACCAGTTCGAGATAATCCTCCAGCGCCTCGACCGGCGGCATGAACACACAGAGCCTGCCGTCGCGCGGCTCGACGGTGAGTGCGGTCCGCACCGCGCCGCCGATCTCGGTCAGTCGCTGCTCGACCCGGTCCTGCTGGGCCGTGGCGGCAGTGAAGGAGGCCTCCGCCTGCTGACGCGCCATCTCGTCCGCGCCGCCAGCCGGAGCTTCCGGCAGGATTTCGGCGCGCGCCGGCAGCGGGCCACGTGGCACTGAGGGGTCGACGGGCACGATGTAAGGGAATTGCGCCGGCGGAACATAGGGCAACGTACCGAGCGGCAAGCGGTAGCCGACTGGAGAGTCGCCCGGCACCAGAAACAGGCGCCCGCGCCTGGTCTTCCATTTTTCCGAGCGCCAGCGCTGTCCAGCGGCCTGGCTGTTCCAGCGCTGCACCGGCAGCACATAGCCTGACGGCTTGGTCAGGCCGCGCTCGAAGACGCGCGCCATGCGGCTGCGCTCTTCCGGGTCCTCCAGCTTCGAATTGGACGGATCGACATTGTCCGGCAGCTTGCCTTCCTTGAGCAGCCACTCGCCCGGATCCTCATAGGCCTCGCCGACCATCGCCTTGTCGATGCCGAGCTCGCCGGCGATCGCCGTGAGCAGGCTTTCGGCCTGTTCGGGTCCGATGGCGGCGCTGCTCGTCTCGCGCGCGATCAGCGACGGATCGCGCCAGATCGGCTCGCCATCGGTGCGCCAGTAGAGCGAGAAGGTCCAGCGTGGCAGGCTCTCGCCCGGATACCACTTGCCCTGGCCGTAATGCAGGAAGCCGCCCGGCGCAAAGCGCTCGCGCAGCCGGCGGATGAGCTGGTCCGCCTTGTCGCGTTTGGTCGGACCGACGGCTGCCGTGTTCCATTCCGCGGATTCGAAATCGTCGATCGACACGAACGTCGGCTCGCCGCCCATGGTGAGCCGCACGTCGCCGTCTTTCAGCACCGCGTCGACTTTTTCGCCCAGTCGATCGAGCGCCTCCCAGCTTTCGTCCGAAAATGGCTTGGTGATGCGCGGATGCTCGGCGATGCGGTCGACCCGCATGTCGAAGTTGAAATCGACATTGGCGAAGCTCGCCATGCCTGAGATCGGCGCGGCATTGCGGAAATGCGGCGTCGCGGCAAGCGGCACATGGCTTTCGCCGGTGAGCAGGCCGGAGGTCGGGTCGAAGCCGATCCAGCCGGCGCCCGGAATATAGACCTCGCACCAGGCATGCAGGTCGGTGAAGTCGACAGCGGTTCCCGGCGGTCCGTCTAGCGAGACCAGATCCGGCTTCAACTGGATCAGATAGCCGGAGACGAAGCGCGCGGCGACGCCCAGATTGCGCAGGATCTGCACCAAGAGCCAGCTCGAATCCCGGCACGAGCCCTTGGCCGCGGCCAGGGTCTCTTCCGGCGAGTAGACGCCGGTCTCCATGCGCACGATGTAGGCGATCTCGCGCTGCAGCCTTGCATTGAGGTCGACGAGGAAATTGACGGTGTTTGTCGGGCTGCGGTCGATCGTCCGAAGGAATGCCGTCAACAGCGGCCCGGCCGGCTCCGGCGCCCGGTAGATGGCGAGGTCTTCCCTGATCTCTTCCGGGTAGTCGAAGGGGAAAGTCTCGGCGCTTTCCTCGACGAAGAAGTCGAACGGGTTATAGACCGTCATGTCGGCGACGAGGTCGACCTCGATCTTCAATTCCGTCACCGGCTCCGGGAAGACGAAGCGGGCGAGGAAGTTGCCGTAGGGATCCTGCTGCAGGTTGACGAAGTGGTTTGCCGGCTCGACCTTCAGCGAATGGCTGAGCACCTTGGTGCGCGAGTGCGGCGCCGGCTGCAGCCTGATCACCTGGGGACCGAGCACCACCGGCCGGTCATATTTGTAATGGGTCAGGTGATGAACGGCTGCCTGAATTGCCATGGTGCCCCGGAGTTCGGCGTTTCAATTCGCCGAACCCTGACATAGATGCTGGCCATTCTCCAAGCAGAGATGTTGCGCTGCACCTAATTTAAGCAGCCTTGCCGGCTTAGAAAAACGCCTGGATCCCCGTCTGCGCCCTTCCGAGGATCAGCGCATGCACGTCATGCGTGCCCTCATAGGTGTTGACCGTCTCCAGGTTCTGCGCGTGGCGCATCACGTGATAGCCGATCTGGATGCCGTTGCCGCCATGCATGTCGCGGGCCTGGCGGGCGATGTCGAGCGCCTTGCCGCAATTGTTGCGCTTGATGATCGAGATCATCTCCGGCGCCATCTTGCCTTCGTCCATCAGCCGGCCGACGCGCAGCGAGCCCTGCAGTCCGAGCGCGATCTCGGTCTGCATGTCGGCGAGCTTCTTCTGGAACAATTGCGTGCCGGCGAGCGGCTTGCCGAACTGTTTTCTGTCGAGGCCGTATTGCCGTGCCCGCTGCCAGCAATCCTCGGCCGCGCCCATCGCGCCCCAAGAGATGCCATAGCGCGCCCGGTTGAGGCAGCCGAACGGACCGCCGAGGCCCTTGGCGTTGGGCAGCAACGCGTCTTCGCCGACCTCGACGCCTTCCAGCACCACCTCGCCGGTGATTGACGCCCGCAACGACAACTTGCCGCCGATCTTCGGCGCCGACAGTCCCTTCATGCCCTTTTCCAGCACGAAGCCGCGGATCTCGTCCTTGCCGCTGTCGCCCTTCAGCTTCGCCCACACGACGAACACATCCGCGATCGGCGCGTTCGAGATCCACATCTTGGAGCCGGAGAGCCTGTAGCCGTTCGCCGTCTTCTCGGCGCGCGTCTTCATGCCGCCTGGATCGGAGCCGGCGTCCGGCTCGGTGAGCCCGAAACAGCCGATCCATTCGCCCGACGCCAGCTTGGGCAGGTATTTCTTGCGTTGCGCTTCCGAGCCATAGGCATGGATCGGATACATGACCAGCGAGGATTGCACGCTCATCATCGAGCGGTAGCCTGAGTCGATGCGCTCGACTTCGCGCGCCACCAGGCCGTAAGTCACATAGTTGGCGCCCAGCCCGCCATATTCTTCCGGAATGGTGATGCCGAGCAGGCCCGCTTCGCCCATCTCGCGGAAGATCGACGGGTCGGTCTTCTCGTCGGCATAGGCTTCCTCGATGCGCGGCGCCAGCTTGTCGGCGGCGAAGGCGGCAGCGCCGTCGCGCACCATGCGCTCGTCCTCGGAAAGCTGGTCCTCGATCAGGAAAGGATCGTTCCACACGAAGGCGTTCTTCTCGGCGGCCATGGCCTCGATCTCCCGACATATTGTTGAGGTGGCCGGCTTATCGGACTCCGCGTGCAAAAAATCAAACGAAATTGCATCACGGATCAATGAGCGTTAGGAATGGACCATGAATGTCCAGCGCCGCCTTCTACCCAACACCGCCGCCCTCGCCGCCTTCGAAGCGGTTGCGCGTCTCGGCTCCTTCACCGCCGCCGCGCGTGAGCTCGACCTGACGCAAGGGGCTGTCAGCCGGCAGATCAGCCTCCTAGAAGAGCAATTCGGTCGCCGGCTGTTCGAACGCGACAGCCGCAACGTCCGGCTGTCGCCGCCCGGCGAGATCTATGCCGAAGCGGTGCGCTCGGCGCTTGGCCAATTACGCGACGCAGCACTTGGATTGATGAGCAATCGGCATAGCGGCGTTCTCAACCTGGCCATCCTGCCGACCTTCGGCACACGCTGGCTGATGCCGCTGATCCCGGATTTCGTCGCCCGCCATCCCGACATCACCATCAACTTCGCCACCCGCATCGGACGCTTCGACTTCGCCCGCGAGCGGCTGGATGCCGCGATCCATCACGGCATGCCCGACTGGCCGGACGCCGATTGCACGCTCTTGATGCGCGAGACCGTAATGCCGGTGGTTTCGCCCGAATTTTTGGCCAGCCGCGACATCGCCACAGCGGCCGACATCAGCCGTCTTCCGCTGCTGCATATGGCGACCCGGCCCGGCGCCTGGAGCGAATGGTTCGAGCATCAGGGGCTGGAGGCGCCGACCGGACCCGGCATGCAGTTCGAGCAGTTCGGCACCGTCGCCCAAGCCTGCATGGCCGGGCTTGGCGTGGCGCTGCTGCCGGAAATCCTGATTGCCGGCGAGTTGCAGCGCGGCCAGCTTGTGCCGGCGCCCGGCCAACCGATGCAGAGCCGCAGCGCCTATTACCTCGTCGTGCCGCACGACAAGCGCGGCCACCCGCCGGTCGCCAGCTTTCGCGACTGGCTGCTGGGCCAGATCGGCAAGGAGCCAGCCGTCCTGGCGTGGTAGCTATTTGCGCTTCATCGCCTCGGCGAGCGCCGCACCGAGCGCGCCCTGCGACGGCCGCTCCGGCTGGCGCTGCGGCGCTGGCGAGCGCGGCGCCGGCTTGCTGCCGCCGTGATCGCGCTGGCCGCCACGGGGCGCCCCGCCCTCGCCGCCATCCTTGCGCATCGAAAGCCCGATGCGCTTGCGCGTGATGTCGACATCGACGACCCGCACCTTCACGACATCGCCGGCCTTCACCACTTCATGCGCGTCCTTGATGAAGCGGTCGGCCAGTTGCGATACGTGCACCAGCCCGTCCTGGTGCACGCCGATATCGACGAAGGCGCCGAAGGCCGCGACATTGGTGACGGTACCTTCGAGCAGCATGCCCGGCTTCAAATCCTTGATATCGTCGACGCCCTCGGCAAAGGTCGCGGTCTTGAAGCCGGGGCGCGGGTCGCGGCCAGGCTTTTCCAGCTCGGCGATGATGTCGCGCACGGTCGGCAGGCCGAAACGCTCGTCGACGAAGACGCGTGGATCCAGCGCCTTGAGGGCGGCGCTGTCCCCCATCAGCGCGCGCACGTCGCGGCCGCAAGCGGCGACGATTTTCTTGGCCACACCATAGGCTTCCGGATGCACCGATGACGCGTCGAGCGGCTCTGTCCCGTTCGGAATGCGCAGGAAGCCGGCACTTTGCTCGAATGCGCGCGGCCCGAGCCGCGCCACCTTGAGCAGGTCCTTACGGCTGGCAAACGGCCCGGCCACGTCGCGATGCGCAACGATCGCCTCGGCCAGCGACGGCCCAAGTCCCGACACGCGCGCCAAAAGCGGCGCCGACGCCGTGTTGAGGTCGACACCGACGGCGTTCACCGCATCCTCGACCACGGCTTCCAGCGAACGGCCGAGCCGGTACTGGTCGACATCGTGCTGATACTGGCCGACGCCGATCGACTTCGGCTCGATTTTGACCAGCTCGGCCAACGGATCCTGCAGGCGCCTGGCGATCGACACCGCCCCGCGCAGCGAGACATCGAGGCCGGGGAATTCCGCCGCTGCCGTCGCCGAGGCCGAATAGACCGAGGCGCCAGCCTCGCTGACGATCACCTTGAGCGGCTTCGGCCCGGCACCTGCCGGCAGGTCCGAAAGCATGTCGGCCACCAGCTTCTCGGTCTCTCGGCTGCCGGTACCGTTGCCGATCGAGATCAGCTCGACCTTGTACTGGCGGATGAGGGCGGCGAGCTCGGCCTGCGTGCCGCGCACGTCGTTCCTGGGTGGAAACGGATAAACGGTCGTGGTCGCCACCAGCTTGCCGGTGCCATCGATCACCGCAACCTTGACTCCGGTGCGGATGCCTGGATCGAGCCCCATGGTCGGCCGCGAGCCCGCGGGCGCGGCCAGCAAAAGGTCCTTCAGGTTGCGGGCAAAGACATGGATCGCTTCTTCCTCGGCCCGCTCGCGCAGGTCGCGCATCAAATCGAGCGTCAGATGTAGCGACAGCTTGATCCGCCAAGTCCAGCCGGCTACGTCCATCAACCATTTATCGCCGGGCAAGCTGCCGCCAATCGCATAGGCATTGGCGATCATCCGCTCGACCGGTTTCACCGGCGATTGATCGTCGGCATCGACCTCGATGTCGAGCGACAGCACTTCCTCGTTGCGGCCGCGCAGCATGGCCAGGGCGCGGTGGCTGGGCACGCCTGCCCAGCGCTCGACATGGTCGAAATAGTCGGAGAATTTCGCGCCGGCCTCCTGCTTGCCGTCGACGACTTTTGCGCGCAGGAAGGCGCGTTCCTTCATATAGGCGCGCAGCTTGCCGACCAGATCGGCATTTTCGGCGAACTGCTCCGACAGGATGTCTCGCGCGCCTTCAAGCGCCGCCTTGGCGTCGGCCACCTCTTCCGTGACATAGGCGAGCGCAAGCTCGGCCGGAATTTTCGAGCGATCGGCGAGGATCGCCTCTGCGAGCGGCCCAAGCCCACGCTCCTTGGCGATTTCGGCCTTGGTGCGCCGCTTCGGCTTGTAGGGCAGATAGATGTCCTCGAGCTCCGCCTTTGTGGCGGCCGCCCCGATCTTGGCTTCCAGCTCCTCGGTAAGCTTGCCCTGCTCGCGGATGGAGCTGATGATGGTCTCGCGCCGCGCATCGAGCTCACGCAGATAGGCGAGCCGCTCGGAAAGGTCGCGCAGCTGCGTATCGTCGAGCCCGCCGGTGACTTCCTTGCGGTAACGCGCCACGAAGGGGACTGTCGCGCCTTCGTCGAGCAGCCCGATTGCCGCCGCTGCCTGTTCCGGCCGCGCGCCGATCTCGGCCGCGATGATTGCTGCGATGCGCTTGATGTCCGATGCCATGCTGGTCCCTGCGGAAAAGAGCGGCGACCATAGGACGGGAGAACCGCTGCGCCAACCGCAACGGTTTCGTCACGCGCCGAAGGTCCACAGAAAACAGCTGTTGGAACCAGCCTCTGACCGGCTCAAACCATGCCGCTCAACGCTTCGAAGAACGCCACGATGTCCCCATCCAGCTTGTCGTCCACCGGTTCCGGCTGCGACGACATCTTGGCGATGACCACGTCCGTCTTCGGATTGACGTAAAGCCACTGGCCGTGAATGCCGATGCCGCAGAAGGCGCCGCTGTCGTGGCCGGTCTGATACCATTTGTTGCGGTAGCGTCCCTTCGGGAACAGGAACGCCATCGTGCCGCGTTGCCAGGCTTCATGGCTGCCGCCGGTGGCGACCGTGTCTCGCACCCAGGCTTCCGGCACGATGCGGCGGCCATTGGCGATGCCGCCCTGCCGCATCATCTCGCCGATGCGGACAAGGTCGCGCGGCGTCATCGACATGCCACCGGCGGTGCGCGCCGTGCCTTCCATGTCGACGGTCACCGACATTTCGCTTCCAGCATCGAGCGGCTGCCACAGTTTCTCGCTGAGCAGGTCGCTGACACGCCTGCCGGAGGCCCGTTCGATCAGGATGCCGAGCACGTCTGAATTGGGCGAACGGTAGCGATAGGTCTGGCCATGCGGCTCGGCAAGCCGCTGGATGGTCATCAGGAACGCGGCGAGGCTTTCGGACCCGCCGCCGGGGTTCCACAGTGTCGAGCGGCGGTAGCGGGCGAAGGCGCTTCCCGGGTCGAGATAGGCTTCCTCGAAATCGAGGCTGACCGTCATGTCGAGCACGTTGCGCACGCTCGCGTCGCCATAGGCTGAGCCCTTGGCTTCAGGGATGTAGTGCGTTACCGGCGCGTTGGGATCGAACAACCCCTCGCCTTCCAGTATGCCTGCGAGGATCGCCGTCACCGACTTGCTGATCGAAAAGATGATGTGGCGCGCTCCGAACGGCATATGCGGCGCCGACCAGTCGCCGACAGGCTTGCCGGCCTTCAGGATCGTCAGCCCGTCCGTGTCGGAACGCTTCAGAAAGCTCTCGACGGTCTCGCTGCCGCCGGCGAGCGATATCCTTTCCTCAAGCAATGCGTCGAGCGGTTTCGCTTGGCTCTCGCCGGCGGGCGCCGCCGCGATATGCGCGCTCGGCACCAGCTCGCCGACATTCTGGAAAGACCATCGGTTGAACGGCGAAAGCCGCCAGTTGTCGAGCCGCACATCCTTGCGGGCAAAGCCGTATCTGGCCTCGAACGCGGTCTTGCCGCTCATGATGCTCTCCCGGATCTTGTTTTTGCGGTTTCAGGCCAGCGCGGCGGCGATGGCATGCACCGCCTTCTGCGTCGCCACCGAATAGGCGGAATTGACGAAATCCGGATAGCTCGAAAGCTTCACAACGACCATCCTGTGTTCCCAGCTCATGTGGATCAATTGGCCGAACACGCCGCGGCACATCAGCGAGCGCGAGCGCGAATCCTCGATCCAGAACTGGTTGCGGTAGCTGCCGTCGGGAAGGCTCGGGCTGAAATTCGGCCCGTGCTTGCCGCTGCGCGTCGCCACGATCCAGTCGGCCGGGATCACGCCGCCGCCATTGTCGAGGATCAGTTGCCCGAAGCGGCCATAATCGCGCAGCGTCGCGTTGAAGCCACCATCGGCCAGCGCATAGCCGGCGCTATCGACGGTGAAGCAGGCGCTCTCGTCGGCGCCGAGCTTCTGCCAGAGCTCTTCCGAGACCAACTGCGCCAGGCGCTTGCCGCTCACCCGTTCCATGATGAAGGCGAGCACGTCGGTCTCGATCGAGCGGTATTCGAACGCCTCGCCATGCGGGCGCACTCTGTCCTTCAGCCGCAGGATCAGCTCGAACAGGTGCGACGGCCATGCAAAGTCCGGCTCGCTGCCCGGCGGGATCGGCTTCCAGCCGGTCGCGACATCGACCTGGCCGATATCGGAATAGCGGTCGGTGTATTCCTCGGAAAAGCGCACGCCCGTCGTCATGTCGAGCACATGCTGCACCGTGGAGCCGGCCCAGCCGGTCTCGACAAGCTCCGGCAGATAGTCGGTGACCAGCTTGTCCGGATCGATCAGGCCGCGCCCGACCAGGATGCCGCACACCGCTCCGGTGATCGACTTCGCCATCGATTGCGACAGATGCAGCGTGCGCTCGTCCATGCCGTTGAAATAACGCTCATAGGCGATCCTGCCGTCCTTCAGCACCAGGAAGCCGTCGGCATAGGTCTCGTCGAGCAGGCCCGCGAGTGTCGTCGGCGCACCGTTGCTGTCGGCCACCGGCAGATCGTCGAGGTCCACCTCCGCGCGATCGAGGCGACGGCGATGGCCGCTGCCGCGCCACACCTCGATGGTCGGCAGGAATTCGCGGATGTGCTGGAAGGCCCAGCGGTTCCAGGGCGGCCGGTCCCAATCGAGCCTCGGCGGCACCAGCCTGGGCGGCGAGCCCTGCATGATCGGCGGCCGCGGATCGGAATTGCGATAGGATTGCATGAGAATTTCCCTGCCGCCCCATGCCGTCCCTTCCGTTTACTTGGATGAGAGCGGTCTGCACAGCGGACGAAAGCCCCCGAATGGGCCTTCGAGTGACGAACGCCCGACGCCATGGCGAAGGGCAGTCCCGGCATGCCAGGTGAGGGGCGGCGCGAACGTGCGAATTGAGCGCTACCCCTCATCCGGCCCCTGACCCGCCCTCTTCCCGCTCGCGCAGGGAAGAAAGCGGCGTGTCGCTATTTCTGAACGTCCGTCCAGATGCGCGTGTAGAGTTGCTGCACCTCGGGCGAGCAGGGGGTGAGGAACTGGCCCGCTTTCTCCAGTTCTGGCGGTACCACCAGCTCGGGCGCATCTTTCATGTCGGCCGGCATGAACGCCTTCGAGCCCTTGATGCCATTCGCATATTTGGCGAAGGCGGAGATCATGGCGGCGTTCTCGGGATCCATGATGAAGTTCATGAACAGCTTGGCGTTGTCGACATTCTTGGCATCCTTCAGGATGGCAACGCTGTCCATGAAAATGGGGAAGCCCTCCTTCGGGTAGCCGAACTTGATGTCGGGGTTCTTGATGCGCGAGCGCATGATGGCGCCGTTCCAGTAGTAGACGGCCGAATAGTCACCGGCCGGCAGCTTCTCGGTCACGCTATAATCCATGGCCAGCCATTTCGGCTTGGCCTCCACCAGCTTGTCGCGCACTTTCTTGAGCAGTTCCTTGTCGTCCGTGCACCAGTCGCCGCCCAGATACTTGATGGTGGCGAACAGCACGTCATTCATTTCCGGCGCGACGTTGATCTTGCCGACCAGTTCCTTCGGCGGATCGAGGAAGATGGCCGACGTGTTGATATCGCCGCCATAAACCTTTGTGTTGACGCCGATACCGGTCACGCCCCACTGCCACGGAACCGTGTAGTGACGGCCCGGATCCCAAGGAACGTTCACCCAGCGCTCGTCGACATTCTTGAAGTTCTCCATCTGGTCGGGCCGGGCCTCCAGCAGAAGCCCTTCCTTCACCCAGATCTGCACGTAGTTGGCCGACGGCACCACAATGTCGAAGCCGTGACCGCCGGCGCGTACCTTGGATAGCGCGGTGTCGTTGGAGTCGTAGTCGGTGATCGTCACCTTGACCTTGTAGGTATCCTCGAACTTCTTGATCATCTCGGGGCTGGTGTAGTCGCCCCAATTAAAGATGTTGAGTTCGCCGTCCGCATACGCGCTGCCCGCAAAGGCAAACAATGCGAATGCCGCCGTGGCGGCCGTTGTCTTCCATTTCATTGCTATTCTCCCGTTGGCAATCGTTGGTTATGGCTTACGCCGATTGACGAAGTAGAACGCGGTTACGAGCACCACCGACAACGCCAGGAACACCGTGGCGATCGCATTGATTTCCGGGCTCGTTTCGCGCCGCAACTGGCCGAGCATGTAGGTGGGCAGCGTATCCTGCCCGCCGGATTTGACGAATTCGGTGATGACCACATCGTCGAGCGAAATGACGAAGGCGAGCATGAAGCCCGCGATGATGGCCGGCCTCAAAAGCGGCAGCGTCACGAAACGGAAGGCTTTCCACGGCGTGGCGTATAGGTCGGCGGCTGCGCGCTCCAGCGTCAGGTCCATGCTCTCCAGCCGCGCCCGGATCGGCAGGTAAGCGAACGGGATGCAGAAGGCGGTGTGCGCGGCGATCAGGTAGCCGAGTCCTGAGTAACCGGTCCAGACCTTGATGCGCGAGAACACGATCAGGAGCGCGACGCCGGTGACTATCTCCGGCACCATCAGCGGCTGGTTGATGAAAGCGTATTTGAAGGTAAGGCCGGGATAGGGCCGCGTGCGGGTCGTGGCAAGCGCAGCCATGGTGGCGGTGATCGTCGACAGCGCGGCAGCCGAGACCGCCAGCACAAGCGAGCGGATGGAGGCGTCCTGCACCGCCGAATTATGCCAGGCCGAAATAAACCAGCGCAGTGAGACACCATCCCAGCGCGAAAGCGAATCCGCCGCGTTGAACGAATAGGCGACGAGTGCCGCGATCGGCAGATAGAGCGCGAAGAAGGTCAGAAGCGCCATGAAGCCGAAGCCGGGCTGCGCCTGGATGTCGAACGGACGCTTAGCCATGGGCGCCCTCCGACCCGGATGCGTTGCGCACGTAGAACAGCAGCGCGATCATCACCAGCACCATGAGCGTAATCGAGATGGCCGCGCCCAGCGGCCAGTTACGGCCCGCGCCGAATTGAAGCTCGATCAGGTTGCCGAGCATCATGTTCTTGCCGCCGCCCAGCACCCGCGGAATGACGTAGGCGCCAAGCGAGGGAATGAACACCAGTATCGAGCCGGCGATGACGCCGGGCTTGATCAAAGGGAAGATGATGCGGCGCAGAACCTGCCAGCGGCCGGCGTAGAGGTCATATCCGGCCTCGACCAGCCTGAAGTCGAGCTTCTCCATCGAGGCGTAGATCGGCAGCACCATCAGAGGCAGGTAGATATAGATCATGCCGAGCAAGATGGCGGTGTCGGTATTCATGATCTGCAGCGGTTGCTTGATGATGCCGAGCGCCATCAGCGCCGTGTTGACCAGCCCTTCGTTGCGGATCACCTGCTGCATGGCGAAGGTGCGGATCAGGAGATTCGTCCAGAACGGAATGGTGACGAGGAAAACCCAGACCTCACGTGTCTTCGGCGGTCGCGTGGCGATGAAATAGGCTGTGGGGAAGCCGAAGAGCAACGTCAGCACGGTGGTGTAGAAGGACAGGCTTATCGAACGCCAGAAGATGGACAGATGCGCGTCCGCCAGGCCCAGCGTGTCGTCGAAGATGTCACGCTGGAACAGGACCGATGTCCATCCGTCCAGCGAGAAGGTGCCGAACTGCACGTCGCCATAGTCGCCCTTCAGCATGAAGGAATAAGCCAACATCACGAAAAGCGGCCCAGTGGCAGCCAGAAGGATGATGACGAGCGCCGGCGCCGAGAGCAGCCAGCGGTCGCGTATGTCCCTGGCGTCGGCGGCGCGAGCAATTTCCTCGGCGTTGGCCATGATTGTCCTCTAGTCCTTCAGCGCCTGAGCGGCATTCGGGCCGATCGCGACGCCCACGCGGTTGCCCGGCGCAAGCGCTTCGCCACCGCCGCGGCTGTTCTGCCGCCGCACGATGAAGGCGCTGCCGTCGTCGAGCTTGAGATGGAGATGCGTGTCGGTGCCGAGATAGACGACGTTCTCGACCGTGCCCCTGAGCGAAGCATTGGCGTCGGCCGGACCGATCTGGGCGTGCTCCGGCCGCACCACGAGCGTAACGCTGCCCGACGGCGTAAAACCTTCCGGCAACGATGCCGGGATTTCCGCACCGGTCGATAGCCTGACGGTGGCGCGCCCATCGGCCGCGCTTTTCACCTCGCCCTCGATGAAATTCGTCTCGCCGATGAAGTCGGCGACGAAGCGTTCGGCGGGCCGGTCGTAGATGTCGCGCGGCGTGCCGACCTGCAGGATCTTGCCGGCCGACATGACCGCGATGCGGTCGGACATCGTCAGCGCTTCTTCCTGGTCATGGGTGACGAAGATGAAGGTGATGCCGGTTTCGTGCTGCAGACGCTTCAGTTCGATCTGCATCTCCTTGCGCAGCTTGTAGTCCAGCGCCGACAACGGCTCGTCGAGCAAGAGCACCTTGGGCTGCGGCGCCAGCGCGCGGGCCAGCGCCACGCGCTGCTGCTGGCCGCCCGAGATCTGGCTGGTGCGACGCGCCTTCAGCGCCTCCATCTTGACCAGCTTCAGCATCTGGGCGACACGCGCTTCGGTCTCTCCTTTCGGCTTGCCGAGCATCTCCAGCCCGAAGCCGATATTCTGCGCCACCGTCATGTGCGGGAAGAGCGCATAGCTCTGGAAGACGGTGTTGACCGGACGCTTGTAGGGCGGCAGCGGCGCGATGTCCTGCCCGTGCAGCAGGATCTCGCCGGCGGTCGGAAAATCGAAACCGGCAATCAATCTCAGCAGCGTCGTCTTCCCGCATCCGGACGGGCCGAGCAGTGTGAAAAACTCGTTCTCGCGGATCGACACCGACACGGTGTCGAGAGCGGCTACCTGGTTCTCGCCTGTTCCAAAGACCTTGCGAACACCGCGAACTTCGATCGCGTTCTTACCCGGTTGTTCCGGCACGATTACCCCATTGAGAGCGCCTGCTCTTGTCGGCAGGTGTGTTCCTGTTTTGATTGTCACCACAAGCCGATCGGCTTGGCAACTGCGCAGCAGTGACTCGATCCCGAGTCCCCATTCAATTAAGCAATTCCTATGCCATCGTTAGGCTTGATAGGTGATCCTCCCCCCACAGATGGTGGTCACCGGATGAACGGTGTGCAGCGCCTCCGGCGCGGTCGCCTCGATATCGGCCGACAAAACGACGATATCGGCGAGATATCCGGTTTTGAGGCGGCCCTTGCGGTGCTCGTTGAACTCCGCATAAGCGCCCTCCACCGTGTAGCCCTCTATTGCTTCCTGCAACGAGAAGCTCTGGTCCGGCATGCCTTCTGCCCAAGGCTTGCGCATCACTGCCGCCTGGATCGACAGGATCGGATCGACCGGCGAGACCGGCCAGTCGGACGCGAACACCACGCGCGCGCCGGCGTTTTTCAGCGTGCGCCAGGCATAGCTCAACGGCCATTTGTCGCGGCCGATGCGCGAGATCGTCGGCTCGAGCGGGAAGTTCATCGCGCCGGGCGGATGCGCCGGCTGCATCGACGCCAACACGCCGAGCTCGGCGAAACGCGGCACGTCGGCGGCCGTGATCACCTCGATATGCTCGACGCGATGCCGGCTGTCGCGCCGACCGTTCTTCTTCAGCGCCGCCTGGTAGCCGTCGAGCACTGCCCGCACGGCGCCGTCGCCGATCGAATGCACGGCAATCTGCAGCCCGCGCCTGTCGGCCTCGACCGCCACCTCGGCGAAATGTTCAGGCGAAAACAGCGGCTCGCCCCGCCATCCGGGCCGATCGGCATAGTCGTCGACCATCACCGCCGTCCAGGAATCCAGCACGCCGTCATAGAAGAGCTTGACCATGCCGGACGACAGCCACTCGGAATTGTAGCTCGCGGCCATCCGCGAGGCTTTTTCAAGCATGTCCAGCTTCATGAAATTCTTGAAGTGAAACGGGATCTTGGTGCGGCAAAGGAGCCGCCCCTCTTTTTCCAGCCCGGCCAGCAGCTCGAGCTGGTAGAGATTGCCGTCCATGTTCTGGATCGAGGTGATGCCATGCTTGGCACACCATTCAAGGCCGCGATGCATCAGATCGCGATCGGCCGCCAATTCCGTCTCCGAAGGATATGGATCCGGCTCGGCGCCCTCGAGGCCAAGCCGGGCCCGGCTCGCCCCGTAATGGTCGAGGACCGGACCGAATGCCTCGCTATCGCGCAGCTCGCCGGCGGCAAGCCCGTCGGCGCCCATGACGATCTCATTGCCCTGTCCGACCTGCCTACCCTGGAGCAAGCCGGCCTCTTCCAGCGCCTTGGTATTCGCCCACATCGTGTGGTGGTCCGAAGCTGACATGGCGAAGGGACGGTCGGGAATGATGCGGTCGAGATCGTGGCGCGTCACCGGCTCCGGCAGGATGGCGTAGTCGACGCCGGCGCCGATCAGAAGCCTGGCGTCCGGGCGCTTCGCCGCGAAATCCTGGATCGCGTCGCGCAGCGCCTCGAAGCCGTGCACACCCGCCAGATGCAGATTGTCGAGCTCGGCCGCGCCGCCGAACAGATGCATATGCGCCTCGATGAAGCCCGGCAGCACCGAGCCGCCTTGGGCGTCGACGACCTTGGTGGCCGGTGTCTTGATGTCTTCTATAGAAGCGCGGCTACCGATGGCGATGATGGCGCCGTCCTTGACGGCAACGGCCTCGGCAGCGGGATTGTCATTGTCCATGGTCAGCACGCGGCCGTTGACGACCACAAGATCCGCACCACCATCCGCAACCGACATCGCGACTCCACATTTTGCTGAGGGACCGGCAACCCCAGATCCAACGAGCCGCCGCTCCACATGGACAGCGCCGTGGGACAAATCGATGCCGATGCGCCGTCTTCGAAATTCCCCTTGTTATCGTGGAAGACAGCGTGGATAAAGAATGCGACTGATTATTCGCGTTTGTCAACATGCCGGATTTAGAATGTACTGTGGACTGCACCGCGCGCCGATGGCGAGGCCGAGCGGGGAACGGGGGCGACAGCAGTGAAGCGCAGTCTCGACCGCAAGACCAGGATAGCGCTCGAACCGCGCAAGCAGCCGCGGCAACAACGGTCAAGCAAGGTGGTCGACAGAATCCTCGATGCGGCCCTGATCCTGACGCGAGAGCAAGGAACCAGAACGCCGACGACGCTCGCCATCGCGCAGCGCGCGGGCCTGTCGGTGGGCTCCGTCTATCAGTACTTTCCCAACAAGGAAGCCATTCTTCTGGACCTGGCCCGGCGCTGGCTGTCGTCTTTTCCCGAGGTGATCCGGAAACGCATCAACGTCCCCCGGCCGACCAACCGTGACGAGTTTCGGCGCGAGGTGCGCAAGCTCTTCGCCGACACATCGAGGCTCTATCTCGAAAACGCCACGCTGATGCCGGTGATCGAGGCAATATCCGGCAACGCCGACCTGAGGCCAATCCAGGACGAATACGACAAAGAGATCGTCGCCCTTTACGCCGCGTGGCTGCGGCATGTGAATCCGGCGCTTGAGGACAAGATCGCCAGTCGGCTCGGCGTGCTGATGATGGAAGTCGGCCATGTCTGCCGGCTTGTCGGGCTGAAGAGAGACCGCAGGACCTACGACCTCATCGAGGACGATGTGGAAACAATGTGGCTCGCCCTGGTCAGCCCCCATCTCAATCTCGAGTGATTTCGCACTTCCAACCGATTTCGCACTTCCAGGGAGTTTCCATGAAAACTGTCTATTCGCCACTTCATGCCGGCCATTCAGGCCAGATGGAACTGGTCACGTCGGCGATCGTGCCGGGTTTCGAGAAGCCGTCGCGGGCGGAATTCATCAAGGCGCGAGTTGAGAGCGAGAAGCTCGGGCCGATCATCGGACCGACCGAGCACGACCTCGCCGCCGCGAAACGTGTGCATGAAGCCGCCTACATCGATTTCCTGCCGACGGTGTGGCCGCAATGGGTCGCCGCCGGCTTCACGGGATCGGCGATGGGGTTCACCTGGCCGACGCGCGGCCTGCGCGGCGATGTGCCGCCGAAGCGCGTCGATGCCTTGCTCGGCTATTATTCCTTCGACGCCGGGGCCACCTTCGTCGAAGGCACCTGGGCGGCGATCAAGTCGTCCTATGATGTGGCGCTGACCGCCGCCGCTTTGGTCAAGGACAGCGAGCGCGGCGCCTTCGCGCTTTGCCGCCCGCCCGGCCATCATGCCGGCGCTGCCTTCATGGGCGGCTACTGTTTCATCAACAACGCCGCCGTCGTCGCGCAGTGGTTCCGCGACCACGGCGCCAAGCGCGTTTCAATCCTCGATGTCGATTACCATCACGGCAACGGCACGCAGGAAATCTTCTATCGCCGCGGCGACGTCCAGGTGCTCAACCTGCATGGCGATCCGATGGTCGAGTATCCCTTCTTCCTCGGCCATGCCGACGAGCGCGGCGAAGGCGACGGCGAAGGCTTCAACATCAATTACCCGATGCCTTTCGGCACCGATTGGGACGGCTGGAGCGCGTCGCTTGAGGACGCCTGCGCCAGGCTCGCGGCCTACGCCCCTGATGTCGTCATCGTCTCGCTCGGCGTCGATACTTTCGAGAAGGACCCGATCAGCCAGTTCAAGCTGAAGAGCGAGGATTATCCCAAGATCGGTCGCCGTATCGCCAAGCTCGGCCTGCCGACGTTGTTCGTCATGGAAGGCGGCTACGCCGTGGAAGAGATCGGCATCAACGCCGTCGGCGTGCTGACCGGCTTCGAGGATCGCTAAGCCCCTGTTCAAGGCCATGCGCTCCCGGATGCAACCGGGGGCGTATTTTTTTTACGACCTCGCCTCGAAATCATCGACTCAATTCAGCTTTGAACTACCGCCAAATAACGCGAAGACCGGCTGCTGAGTCGCAATGCGAGTCCATCGGATTCGATTTTGTCAAATCGCGTTTGATGTCAGATTCATCTGCGGGTAGATTAGACCCGAATCAGCCGGTCCACGGGGGCGCGGCGACCACCCAAAGTCTCGAGTCCGGCGCCAGGCCGGCACCAGACGCGGACGGTTTCGCGTTCCCTAGAAGGATTCGGCGCGGTTGGGCGCCGTTCGCGCCCGTGAGTGTGTCTTCGTAAACGTGACGCGTTTCGGGTCCGGCCGTTGGCTTCGCCAGCACCGGGCACAAGGATCGATTCCGGCAAGAATCCAAGAATTAAAATGAGCAGTCCCGCCGCGCTTCTCCAACCCGACGCTTCAGGCTCGCGCCTGACGTCGCGCGGCGATCTCACCAGCTTCTTCATGCAGCTTGCCGCCGATATCGGCGCCGACAGCTACATGCTGGTCGCCATCGTGCATGACCAGGACCGTAACGATGCGCGCATCGTCTCCTCCAACTGGATCTTCGACGCCATCGAGCTGATCGGCAAAAGGCTGATCGCCAATTTGGCGCTAGGCCCCTTGACCGTGGCGCCGGGCGTACGCCCGAAACCGTTGGTGGCGGCGCACGCGCCCGACGCCGGTGCGTTGCTGAACGGCGAGGAAGCCCGCCTGCTCGACGTGCTCGGTCACGCCGAAATCTATTCGCTGCGGCTCAATGTCGGCCGGCAGCGCCTGTTCGTGCTGTTCTCGGCTGCCGAGGCAGGCAGGATCGACCTGGCCGCCCTGATGAAGGCGCAGATCAAATGCTGTTATGCGCTTTCCAGCATTCCGCAGCTGATCGCGGCGGCATCCATGCAGGACCCGCTGTCGGACCGCGAGCGCGAATGTCTGTTCTGGGTTTCGGAAGGCAAGACCACCGATGAGGTGGCCGTCATCCTCGGTGTCTCGTCGAACACCGTCAACAGCTACATCACGCACGCCATCCAGAAGTTCGCGGCCAGCAACCGCGCGATGGCGATCGCGACCGCGATCAGGAGCGGCATCATTTGAAGCACGCACAGGTCAAAGAGGCGGCCGCCGCCCTTTTCAACGATCAGCGCAATCCGTTCGGCGCCTTCTCGCTCGGCTCGGAGACCCATCAAGCGGTCACCATTCCGGATGCCGTGCGTCGCTGCCGCTGGATTGCTGTCGATATCAACGCCTCGGCCTTCGGTCTCTATTTCGTCAGCCCATCGCCCGAGCGCGCGCGTCTCGTGGCGTGTTTTGATTCCGACTATCCCGGCACCGCGGTCGCGACCAAATTCCTCTCCGGCGCCAATGGCGAGGACATGGTGCGCCACAGCCGGCTCTCGACGGCGCCGCGCTGGTGGGCCGACGACGGCAGCGCCGGATCGCGGCAGGTCTTCCATTCGCTCGCTTGGGCCGAGCCGACCACGCCGCTGGCGCCCGGCACCAACGGCATCGCCTTTCCGGTACATGCCGATCGCGGCCAATGCGGGCTGGTCGTCTTCCTCGGCTCGGAGATCGCGCTGTCCGACGAAACGCTGTGCGAGATCCACGCCCGCTCCTTCGCGCTTTTCGCGGCGGTCGCCCGCATCCGCCCCGGCGACACCGGCAGGGCGCGTTCAATCTCCAAGCGCGAGCTGGAATGCCTGAAGCTGACCGCCAACGGCAACACCAGCGAGGAGATCGCCAAGCTCCTCAAGCTCTCGGTGCATACCGCCAACCAGTACCTCACCCAGTCGACGCAGAAGCTCAACGCGGTCAACCGCAACCAGGCGGTCGCTAAGGCGTTGCGGCTCGGCTTGATCGAGTGACGTCACGCCTGCGGCGCTGAACGTGCCGCGGCTAAAGCATGTCTCCCGAAAGTGGGAACCGGTTTCGGGGCAAAGACATGCGCAAAATCAAAAGCCTAAAGCGCAGGGAGCGAATCCAAAAGATTGCGACGCGCTTTAGGTTGGCTCGCCTGCTATCAATCTCAGGGGAATGCCAGCGGCTCGGTCCTGCGGATGCGCGCCTCTTCGATCGCGTCCTCGAGCAAGGCCGTGTTGTGCTCGGGCGTCTCGCCAGGCTTCTCGAACGACACGTAGTTGACCGTCACGGCTGCCTCGTGCTCGATCAGCGTAAGCTGGAAATAGACCGTCACGCCGCGCGGCCGAAGCTCGAGGTCGAGCACGATGCGCGGGCTGCCGCTCCAGTCGACATGCGCCTCGCCGCCATGGCCGAGCCGCAGCATGCCCGGCCGGAAGTAGAGCTCGGCCGCCGAATCCACCAGGTCCGAGAGGCAGGCGAAATGCTCAAGCCGGATGAAGGCGATATAGTCGGCAACGTCGATGAGCCTCAATTCGCCCACCACGGGCTCGATGGCGCTGGCGACGATCAGCTCGCGGGAATTGGCGTGTGGTTGCCGGTCCATGGGTTAGCGGCGTCCGTTCATTGGGTTGCTTTTCGCGCTGCCTTCTTCGAGTAGACGATCCGCACCAACTCGGCGACCGCCTGGTAGAATTGCGACGGGATCACGCTATCAACCGAAACTTGCTTGTACATGGAGCGCGCGAGCGCCACGTCCTCGAAGATCGGGATGTTGTTCTCCCTGGCGATCTCACGGATCTTGAGCGCCACCAGGTCCTGTCCCTTGGCCAGCACGATTGGCGCGGAATCCTCCTCGCGCACATATTTCAGCGCGATCGAATAGTGCGTCGGATTGGCGATCACCAGCGTCGCGCGCGGCACGGCCGTCATCATGCGTTTGCGCGCCCGGTCGCGCGCCAGCGAGCGCAGCCGCGACTTGACGATCGGATCGCCTTCCGACTGCTTCAGCTCGTCCTTGACTTCCTGCTTGGTCATGCGCAGGTCGCGCCGCCAGTGGAAACGCGACCAGACGATGTCGACCACCGCGATCAGCCCCATGACGAAGACGATCGCCACCAATATGTCGACGAAGATGCCGCGTATGACCAGGCCGAACGAGACCGGATTGGTGATCATGCCGGCGAGCAGCTTGCGATGGTCTTCCGAGAGCGTGAAGCTCAGCACCGCGATGGCAAAGCCGAGCTTGGCCAGCGACTTCAGGAACTCGACCCAGCCCTGCACGCCGAACATCCGGCTCCAGCCCTTGGCGATCGAGATGCGCGACAGCTGCGGCCTGATCCGCTCGCCGACGATTTGCGGCATGTTCTGGAACACCGAGGCGCCGATGCCGGCAACCGTCAAGAGCACCAGCAGGCTGACGACGGCGCCGCCGATCTCGACCAAGACCTGCTTGTAGAGCGAGATGACGTCGGTCTCGGTGTCCATCGGCCAGGCTTCCGGCTTTTCCAGGAACGTCGACAAGAACATGCCGAGATCGACGATCGCGTCCTTGGCGTAGAAAACGGCGAAAACCAGTATGGCGAGGAAGGAGGCAAAGATCGCGGTCTCACGCGAATGGGGCAGCTTGCCCTGTTCGATCGTGTCGCGGATCTTCTTTTCTGTGGCTTCCTCTGTTTTGGAATCCTTGTCGACCGCTTCAGCCATGGCGTCCTGACCGGGCTATGATCGTCAGGCGGCTTCGGCGGTGGCGGTCTGCGTCGAGGGCAGCTCGAAAGCCCCTTCGCGCGACAGCCGGATGGCGGCGACCGATATGCTCTTGCGCGCCGCCATGATGTCGGCAAGGGCAATGCCTTCCGATCCTTGTCCGAGCTCGGATTCGATCATGCGGCGGGAGCGTGCGCCGATCGCCGAGAGCACCGATTCGACGAGTTCCGGCGGCGCGCCGCGCAGCGCCAGCGTGACCAGTTCTGTCGATAGCCCGTCGAACAGCAGAACCCGGGCTTTTTGCGGCAGCAGCGGCAGATCGTCGAAGGCGAACAGCCGCGACCTGACGCCGGCAAGATCTGGCGTGCCGGCTTCCTCCAGGTCCTGCATAAGGTCGTCCAGTTCCGGCTTCGCCATTTCATTGAGCATGCTGGCGACGCGCTCCTGGCCGGCAGTGGTGTCCCGGCTGGCTTTCTGCGACAGCACGCTCACGCGCAGCTGGTTCTCGACGATCCGCGATGCCGCGTCCGGGATGTTGGCCATTGTCACCATGCGCTTGATGATCTGGCTACGCATCGGTTTTTCCATGGTGAGCAGCACGTTGGCGGCTGTCTGCGGCGCAAGCTTCGACAGCACCATGGCGGATGTCTGCGGATGCTCGCCGGCAAGGAAGGAGCCGAGACGCGCCGGCTCGAGCTTTTCTAGGTCCGGCCAGATCGGCGCGGGTCCTTCCGGGACCGGCTCGAACTTCTTGTCGCCCATGATGGCGCTCATTTCCTCGGGCGACAGCGATTCGTTGAGGATCGTATCCATCCGGTCTGCTGAATCGAGCAGGCCGGCGCCCTCGGTGAACTCGGCTTCGAACTCGGCGACGATCCGTTCCAGATCAGCCTGCGGAATGGTGCGTAGGAGACGCGCGCCCTCGATCAGCGCCTTCAGCTCGTCCTGTTTGAAGAATTTGAGCAGGCGGCTGGCCGCGGGCTTGCCCATGGCCACCAATATGGCCGCCGCCTTTTGCGGACGTGTGAGCGCCAATGCCGTCGTCATGCGTGTTGTCCTCGCTGCCGATTGGTCCGCCCGCCGGCCATTCTCAGGCGCTCTTCGTCGCGGCGATGATTTCGGTGAGCCGGATACCGAAACGCGTCGGATCGCTTTCCAGCACCGTGATCTCGCCGCGCGCTATTCTGCGGCCGTTGACCACGACGTCGACCGGCTCGCCGATACGGCGATTGAGCGCGACCGTGGAACCCTTCTGCAGCGCCATCAGCTCCGACACCGGCATCTCCGTGCTGCCGAGGATGATCTGGACGTCGACCGGAATGGTCATGATGATCGAGGAATTGGCGCTCGACTGAAGGGCGGCGTCCGGACGCCTCTCCTCTTCCCGCAGCACGCCGCGCAGTTCCTCGATGGCGCGGTCGAGCTGCTCGTCGGGCTGATCGGGTTCGGCTTCCACCTTGGTTTTTGCCATCTGTCGTCTCCATGAATCCCGTGCCTGGCGTCAGCCCGGCATCAGTCCGTCGATGAAATCCTGCCCGGCGTCATGCGGATGGCTGATGCGGACGGTGTAGTTCTGCCCCAGCTTGCCGAACTCGCAGACAAACAGTGTCTTGTCGCGGGCGCTGAGCCTGGCGTTGAGCTGGGCGTTCTCCTCCAATTCGATCACCTGGCCGGGCTCGAACGCGGCGAGGTCGCCGAGCGTCAGCCGGGCGAGGGGCATCGTCGCTTCGAGCCGGACGGTCGAGCGCATCACCTCTTCGGAGAAGCGGGCCCGCCAGTCGAATTCACTGGCTTCGCCTTCTTCAGTTCTGGCGGTGGCTCCGCGCGTAGACAGAAGGACGCGCTGCGGAATCATCACCGTGATGGTGCCGGTATCGGTCGGCGTGGAGACACCGAACACGATGCGGACCGCGGCGCCGTCGCGCAGCACGCGCCGCCTCGCTTCGCCGCCAGACGTCGCCTTTGGCACCGGCAGGCGCAGCTCGAGCGAGCGCTTGCCGGATCCGTTGAGCGCCGCCGCGACCTCCTGGAACACCATGGTCGCGACATCGGCCTCGATCTGCGACAGGTCGCGCTCGATCGGCGCCACCGGCTGGTCGGGATCGCCGCCGAACAGCGCGCTCACCATGACGGCCACCGCATGCGCATCCATCACCAGCGTCATAGCGTCGGCCGAGGCCGGCGAGGACACGATGGTCAGCGCGAAGGCATCGCCGGCGCGCGAACGCGCCTCTGGAACGCGGCCGACCTCTACCACTTGCAGCTCGACGGTCACCGCCGCGCCGAGTTCTGCGACAAGCGCCTTCTGCAGCAACGGCAGCGCCCGCTCCGCCATGCCGCGGCCGACGCCGATCACCTGCGCCGCCTCGCCGCTGTCGCCGACGAGCCGCTCGATGATCAAGGCCCGCGTTTCTGACGGACTGGCCGGACTGGTCATGACGGCAGGCGGCCCTGTCTGCGATGGAGCATGCTCAGGCCGCCTTCTTCTCGGCGGTGCCGGCGTTCATGGTGCTCTGCTCCACCGCATCGATCGTCGGACGTTCGTAAGAGGATATGGTCTTGCGGCCGAATTCGATCGCCACCTGCGGCAGGGCGCCGTTCATATACGCAAGCAGTGTCTGTTTGACGATGATGTAGAGGCGGTTCTTCTTTTCGCGCACCGTCTTGATCTTGGTGGCCACCGGACCGACCACGGCATAGGACAGGAAGATGCCGAGGAAGGTTCCGACGAGTGCCGCGCCGATCAGGCCGCCGAGGATTTCCGGCGACTGGTCCAGCGCACCCATCGCCTTCACCACACCGAGCACGGCCGCGACGATGCCCAGCGCCGGCAGGCCGTCGCCGACCGCGACCATCGCGTGATAGGCCTTCAGCTTGTCGGTACGGATCGTCTGGATCTCCTCGTCCATCAGCGCCTCGATCTCATGCGAGCGGGCGTTGCCGATGATGATGATGCGGCAGTAGTCGCAGATGAAATGGGTCAGGTCGTGGTTCTTCAGCACGGTCGGAAAGGCCTGGAAGATGGCCGACTCCTCCGGATTGTCGATATGCGCCTCGACCTCGCTGCGCGACTTCGAGCGCAGCTCGCGCATCAGGCTGTGCAGGACGCCCAGCGTCTCGAGGTAGTCGCGCTCCTTCGGCACCGCCTGCTTGAAGGCTTCGAGAATGCCCTTGCCGGTATCCTTGACCGTCTTCATCGGATTGGCGACGAGGAAGGTGCCGAGGGCGGCGCCGCAGATCACCACCGCTTCCCACGGCTGCAGCAACACATGCAGATGGCCGCCCATGGCCATGAAGCCGCCGAGAACGCAGCCGAGCGTCACCACAAGTCCGATCAGAATGCCCACGACAGGTCCTTCCGCATGTCACATCGTGGATCAGGGATAGTCCCCGTGCCTTGTGTGAGGCTTGAATCGAGGCAGCGAACGCGATTCAGCTTCGCGCAAGGAAGTGACGCTATTGTGCGGGGATAGCTTCGGCCGGAGGCATGCCCTTTGCTTAGCACCTACATCAGCTACCAGTTGATCGCCAAAGACATCCCTAAGTCTATCGCCCGCATCGAGCAGCAGCCGACGGTCGATCGCGATACCCAATACTATCTGGCCAACATCACCAAGGTGAAATCGATCGACGATTTCGTCAACAACGACCGCCTGTTCAAATACGCCATGAAGGCTTACGGGCTGGAGAACATGGACTATGCCAAGGCCTTTATGGTCAAGGCGCTGAAGGAAGGCGTCTCCAATCCCGACAGCTTCGCCAACAAGCTGACCGACAAGCGCTACGCGCAGTTTGTCGCCGCATTCAACTTCGCGGCGGATGGCGCCGATGCGACGGTCTACAATCCGGCGCAGCAGCTGGTCACGAAGAACTACGCAATGCAGGCTGAGATCGCCGGTCTCGACCCGGATTCGGACTATGTGAAGGGCGAGACGACATATTATCTCGCCAACATCACCAAGGTGAAATCGGTCGACGACCTGATGTCGAACGACCGGCTCTACACCTACGCGCTGGCCGCATTCGGTCTCGACTCCGCCACCGAAGACAAGGACCTGATCAGGCAGGTCCTTGAGGGCGGTGTGCGCGATGCGGACAGCGTTGCCAACAAGCAGACCAACAAGGCCTATGCCGGGCTGGCCTCGGCCCTCAACTTCGAGCAGTACGGCGCAAATGCCACCACCTATGTTCCAGCGCAGCAGCCGACCGTCGACAAATACCTGCGCCAGACCTTGGAAGAGGACGCCGGCCAGACCAACGAGGGCGTGCGGCTGGCGCTCTATTTCCAACGCAAGGCGTCGGACATCACCAGCTGGTACGACGTGCTGGCCGACACCGCTTTGGCCAGCGTGGCGCGTACCGCGCTCGGCCTGCCCGATTCCTTCGCCACCGCCGACATCGACAAGCAGGCGCAGCTGTTCGAGCAGAAGCTCGACATCAAAGACTTCACCGACCCCGAGAAGCTCAGCAAATTCCTGACCCGCTTCACCAGCATGTACGAGATCAACCACCCGACCTCGACGGCGGTGACGTCTGTCAGCGTGCTCTTCGCGCAGCCGACCAGTGTCGGCATCTCCACCGATTTGATGATGGCCATGCAGCAGTTGAAGTTCTGAGAAGATCATGCAGGACAGCCTTTACGTCGCCCTTTCCTCTCAGATCGCGCTCGAGCGCCGTCTCGACACCATAGCCGACAATGTCGCCAACGCCTCGACTATCGGCTTTCGCGCCACCGGCGTGAAGTTCGAGGACGTGGTCTCGGGCACCGGGCCGAAGTCGGTTTCCTTCGCCTCTTCCGGCAAGACCTATCTTTCCGGCGCGCATGGCGCGTTGACCGAAACCGGCAACCCGTTCGACTTTGCCGTGCAGGGCGACGCATGGTTCGCCATTGACACGCCCGCCGGCACGGTGATGACGCGCGACGGCCGCTTCTCCATGAACGAGAACGGCGAATTGATGTCGATCGAAGGCTACCCCGTCCTGGACGGCGGCGGCGCCCCGATCCAGCTCGATCCGCGCAACGGCCCGCCCAAGGCGGGTGCCGACGGCTCGCTCAGGCAGAACGATCAGCTGGTCGGCGCGATCGGCCTCTACAATTTCGACCCCGGCGAGAATTTCGTCCGCTATGGCAATTCGGGTGTCGTTCCGGCGCGCACGCCCGAACCCGTCACCGACCGCTCGGACGTCGGTATCGCCCAAGGGTTTCTGGAAGAGTCGAACGTCAACCCGGTGCTGGAAATGACTCGGCTGATCCAGGTGCAGCGCGCTTTCGAGAACACGGCGGCGCTGATGCGGCAGACCGATTCCTCCACCGACGACGCGATCAAGACGCTCGGCTCGAAGTGACGGCATGACGACCGGCTCGTCCCTGTTGCGCGCTTCCGACAGCCCGGCGGATACCGGACGGCCCGACAGGTTGGCCGCGCTCGAACGCGTCTGGCGGCGGTTCGACGATCCGCAGGCGCTGCTTTCACGCGGCGGCCGCGTCGCCGAGATATCGCCGACGCATTACAAGGTCCGCGGCCTGTCCGGGATTGCCAGGCTCGGCGACATCGTCGAGCAGCGCGGCAAGGCCGGCGCACGCCGCGGCGAGATCGTCAAGATCGGCAGCGACGAGGTGGTGGTCGCGCCTTTCGAGCGCAGCGCCGACGCCGGCATCGGCGACGTCGTTTTCCGCCGCGGCCCGCTCGCGGTCGCACCGCATGTCTCCTGGCGCGGGCGCGCCATCGATGCCTTGACGCGGGTCATCGACGGCGGACCGCCGCTGATCAGGCCGAATGCCGCCGGTGCTGCGGACGGGGCGACACCCGGCGCCTTGGCACGTCAGCGCGTCGGCACCGGCTTCCTCACCGGCGTCAGGGTCATAGACATCTTCACGCCGCTCTGCTTCGGCCAGCGGCTCGGCATCTTCGCCGGCTCCGGCGTCGGCAAGTCGACGCTGCTTGCGATGCTGGCCGGCGCCGAGGCCTTCGATACGGTGGTCGTGGCGCTGATCGGCGAGCGCGGCCGCGAGGTGCGCGAATTCCTCGAGGATACGATCGGCGCCCAGAGCATGGCCAAGACCGTCGCCGTCGTCGCCACCAGCGACGAAAGCGCCATGATGCGCCGGCGCGCGCCCGATACCGCCATGTGCGTGGCCGAGCATTTCCGCGACCAGGGCCATCGCGTGCTGCTGGTGCTGGATTCCATCACCCGCTTCGCCCATGCGCTGCGTGAGGTGGCGACGGGAACCGGCGAGCCGCCGGTCGCGCGCGGCTATCCGGCTTCGGTCTTCACCGACCTGCCGAAGCTGCTCGAACGAGCCGGGCCGGGAGCCGAAGGCAAGGGTTCGATCACCGCCATCATTTCCGTGCTGGTCGACGGCGACGACCACAACGATCCGGTCGCCGATTCGGTGCGCGGCATCCTCGACGGCCACGTCGTGCTCGACCGCGCGCTTGCCGAGCAGGGTCGTTATCCGCCGGTCAATCCGCTGTCGTCGATCTCGCGCCTCGCCGACAAGGCTTGGAGCGCGGAGCAGCGCATGCTGGTGACAAGGCTGAAATCGATGATCGCGCGCTTCGAGGACACGCGCGACATCCGTCTGCTGGGCGCTTACCAGAGCGGCGCCGATGCCGAGCTCGACATCGCGGTGCGCCAGGTGCCGCTGATCTACGAGGCGCTCTCGCAATCGCCGAGAGACCGCGCATCGGCCGATCCGTTCGCCGACCTCGCCCGCCACCTCAAGGGGAAGCTGAATGGCGATCAAGGAGACTGAGCTCCGATACACCGAGCGCATGTTGCGCGACATGCTTGCCGAGGCCGAGGCGGCGGAGAAAGCCACTGCCGATGAAGCAAGAATTGCCAGGAACAGAGCCGCGCGCGCCAGGACGGAGAAGGCGACGGCTCTTCCAAGCAGAGCCAACAGGCCGCATCCGCCGAGGGCGACCGCCGACATTGCACAGGCCAGCCGCGATTCGTTGCTCGATGGCCTTTTTCCCCGCACCGAGTGGCCGGAACCGCCGAAAACCCAGTTCCCGCGCCTCGCCGACAAGAGCGCGGACCGCCGCAGCGATTTCGTCATCGCCGCGCTCGGCATCACACTCGGGCTGATCTGCGCCTTGTTTCCCTGGTACATCTTCTTCAACCAGGAGCAGTTCGGCGTTCAAGCCATCAAGTTCGGCGGCAGCGGCAGCAATTCCGGACGCGAGGGCGGCGGCGTTGTGGCCGAACGCAGCGGGCCGCTGACGGTCAAGGACATTCCAAATGCCGATATCGACCTGTTTGCCACCGGAACGGTGCAGGACGACCCCGCGCCGGCGCCCGGCGATCAGCCCTTCCCGGCCGCCGCTTCGGAATTCAAGATGGTGCATGCCGCCAACGGCCGCGCCATGATCGAGGACGATACCGGTCTGTGGATCGTGCAGCGCGGCTCCGTCCTGCCAGATTCCAGCCGCGTCGCCTCGATCGAGCAGCGCGGCGGCAAATGGGTGATCGTCACCAGCGCCGATAAGGTGATCCAGCTCTCGAAGTAGCCGCTAGAGCATGATGCCGAAAAGTGTGAAGCGGTTTTCGGACGACGTCGTGCTCTATTCCTTGATTTAGAAGCGGATTCAGATTTCAGGTCCATAGACCAGAAATCATACGGCTCCAGGGGGCAAGCCCACCCCGCGCAAGGTCCACGCAAGACTGGCCGCCTAGTCTTGCGCGTACTTGCCCGGGAGATTCCCATGGAACCCGTAAATCTTTTCGATCTCGCCACGCGGCAGTCGCAATGGCTGGCCGTGCGCCAGTCGGCGATTGCCTCCAACATCGCCAATGCCAACACGCCCGGCTACACCGCCAATGACGTCGAGCCCTTCGAAAAGGTCCTCGACCGGACCGCGGTGACGCTTGCCGCCACGCAGACTGGCCACCTTGGCGCCAAAGCGGCCAATGCCGGCTTCAACGTCAAGCCGGAGGACCCTGACGGCGCGATCATGCCGTCGAAGAACACCGTGGTTCTCGAACAGGAGCTGATGAAAGCCGGCGAGGTTCGCCGCTCCTTCGAGCTCAACACGGCGATCGTCAAGGCCTTCCACTCGATGATGACGATGGTGGTGAAGAGCTGATCATGGATGCGCTGACTGCAGCCCTTAAAGTCGCGGCATCCGGCCTTGGCGCCCAGTCCGAGCGGCTGCGCGTGGTCTCGGAGAACCTTGCCAACGCCCAGTCGACCGGCAGCACGCCCGGCGCCGATCCCTATCGCCGCAAGACCATCACCTTCCAGTCCGAGGTCGACCGCGCAACCGGCGGCTCGCTGGTGGAAGTCAACGCGATCTCCCGCGATCCTTCGGACTTCCCGATCGAATTCCAGCCCGGCAACGAAGCCGCCGACGCCAAAGGGTACGTCAAGATGCCCAACGTCAACACATTGGTCGAAATGGCCGACATGAGCGAGGCGAACCGCTCCTATGAAGCCAACCTGCAGGTCATCAAGCAGGCTCGCGATCTGATTTCCATGACCATCGACCTGATGAGGAACCAGTAATGATCGGCGGTATCGGGGCAATACAATTCAAGACGGCGGTTGACGGGGCGGAGCAGGCGTCACCGAACCTGCTGCAGGGCGGTGTCGGAACGCAGACCGGCGAAAGCGTCGGCAGCAGCTTCACCGAGGTGCTCAGCCAAGCGGCGACGAAGACCGTCAACACCCTGCAGGGCGCCGAGCAGATGTCGATACAGGCCCTGAAGGGCGACGCCGATACGCGCCAGGTCGTCGATGCGGTGCTGAGCGCCCAGCAGGCGCTGCAGACCACCATCGCGATCCGCGACAAGGTCGTCTCGGCCTATCTCGAAATCAGCCGCATGAGTATCTAGCGTCATGAAAGCCCTTGCCATCGCCGCCACCGGCATGAACGCCCAGCAGACCAACCTGGAAGTCATCGCCAACAACATCGCCAACATCAACACCACCGGCTACAAGCGGGCGCGGGCCGAATTCTCCGACCTGCTCTACCAGGTCGACCGCACCCAAGGGGTGCCCAACCGTTCCAACACCTCGCTGGTGCCGGAAGGCGTCTCGATCGGTCTTGGCGTCAAGACGACGGCGGTGCGCAACGTCCACACGCAAGGCGAGCTGACCAGCACCGGCAACAGCTTCGACCTGGCGTTGACCGGCAGGGGCTGGTTCCAGATCGAGGGCGCCGATGGAGCCACGCTCTACAGCCGTGCCGGCGCCTTCAACACCAACGCCACCGGGCAGCTCGTGACGGTCGACGGCGCCAATGTCATTCCGGCCATCTCTGTGCCGACCGACGCGGTCGAGGTGATCGTCAACAAGACAGGCCAGGTCTTCGCCCGCATCCAGGGCCAGACGGACCTCCAGCTGCTCGGCCAGCTTCAGATCGCCAACTTCGCCAACGAGGCGGGCCTGGCGCCGCTCGGCGACAACCTCTTCCAGGAAACGGCCGCCTCAGGCCCGGCCAATGTGGGCGTCCCCGGCGATCCGGGCTTCGCCACGATCCAGCAGGGCTATCTCGAATCCTCCAACGTCGATCCGGTGAAGGAAATCACCGAGCTGATTTCGGCGCAGCGCGCCTACGAAATGAATTCCAAGGTCATCCAGGCCGCCGACGACATGGCCTCGGTGGTCTCCAAGAACATCAGGTAACGGATGATGGCCTGGCCGATCTCCTCCGCGCTCCGTCGCGCCGTGCTGGCCACCGCCCTGGTGGCCGCCGGCACGCCGGCTTTGGCGCAGGACCCGTCCGGCCAGTCGGCAAACCAGATCGCCGCCGGCCAGGTCGTCGGCGAGGCCGTGCTGATCCCCAACCGGGTCATCTATCCCGGCGAGACCATCGAGCCCGCCTCGCTCAAGCAGGTGACGCTCATCCCGGGCAAGCACAAGCCGGACGGCATGGCGACGCGCTCCGAGGAGCTTCAGGGTAAGGTTGCCAAGCGCACGCTGCTGCCCGGCCGCTACATCCCGGTGACCGCCATCCGCGACGCCTGGCTGGTCGAGCAGGGCGCTTCCGTGCAGGTCTATTTCACCGCCGGCGCGCTCACCATTTCGGCCGCAGGCGTCACGCTGCAACCAGGTGCTGCCGGTGACCAGATCAAGATCCGCAACACCGACAGCGGCAAGATCATCTCCGGCACGGTGATGGCCGACGGCACCGTCAAGGTCGGCGCTTCGTGATGCGCGCCTTTGTTCTTCTGCTGAGCGCCGCCATCGGCCTGCAGCCGGCATTCGCGGATGGGCTGACGCCCAAGGCCAAGCGGGAGCTCGCGCAGAAAAATGGCGGTGTCTACGACGATCCGGAATACGATCCGGCCACCACCCAGCGCATGTTCCGGGTCTCGACCGGGCCAAGCACGCTGCCGCCCGGTCAGGTCGCGGCGCGCATCAAGGACATCGCCCAGCTGCAGAGCGCGCGCGACAACCAGCTCGTCGGCTATGGCCTTGTCATCGGCCTCGCCGGAACCGGCGACAGCCTGCGCAACTCACCGTTCACCGAACAGTCGATCCGAGCCATGCTGGAGAATCTCGGCATTGCCACCGAAGACGGCCGCGCGCGCGCCAAGAACGTGGCCGCGGTCATCGTCACCGCCAACATGCCGCCCTTCGTCCAGTCGGGCAGCCGAATCGACATCGACGTCTCCTCGATGGGCGACGCCACCTCGCTCGCCGGCGGCACGCTGGTGATGACGCCGCTGAAGGCGGCCGACGGCGAAATCTATGCCGTCGGGCAGGGCTCGGTGATCGTCGGCGGTTTCACCGCCCAGGGCCAGGCCGAGCAGTTGACGCAAGGCGTGCCGACCGCCGGCCGCGTGCCGAACGGCGCTATCGTCGAGCGCTCGGTGCCGGCCGAGTTCGATGATCAGGGCGTGTTGACGCTGCAATTGCGCAATCCCGATTTCTCGACCGCCATCCGCATCGCCGACGCCATCAACGACTACACCTCGCAGCGCTTCGGCATGCGGGTCGCCGCCGAACGCGATGCCCGCACGGTGCAGATCAGGCGGCCGAGGAATGTCTCGGCCGCGCGTTTTTATGCCGAGATCGAAAATCTCGTCGTCGAATCCGACGCCCCTGCCCGCGTCGTCATCGACGAGCGCACCGGCACCATCGTCATCGGCAGCAATGTCAGGATCTCGCGCGTGGCGATCAGCCACGGCACCCTCACCGTGCGCATCACCGAAGCGCCGAAGGTGGTTCAGCCGGAACCCTTCTCCAGGGGCCACACCGCCGTCGAGCCCTTCACCGCCATCGAGGCGAGCCGGCCCGACGCCCGCGTTGCCGTGCTCGACGGTCCCGACCTCGAAACGCTGGTCTCGGGCCTCAATCGCCTCGGCGTGAAGCCCGACGGCATCATCGCCATCCTGCAAGGCATCAAATCGGCCGGCGCCTTGCAGGCCGATCTGGTTCTCCAATAGGCATGCCGATGATCGCGCTTTCCTCCCTAACACCCCGCCGTCACCTGAGCTTCCGGGCCATCGCAGCAATGGTTGCTCTGCTTGGCGGCACCGCTGCCCATGCGGACGAGGTACGACAGGTGTTGCCGGGCGGTCAGGCGCCGGTTCAGCCGGCACAGCTCACACATGAAAACGCGCCGCTTCAGCCGGCTGCGCTCGCAGGCGGCAAGGCGCCGGACGAAAGCGAGATCCAGCGCTTCTGTTCCAACATCGCGGACGCCGCGCGCGACCGCCGCTACGCTCTCCAGGCCGAGGAATTGAAGCAGCTGCAGGCCGGCATCGACGAGCGCATGAAAGCGCTGGAGGCAAAGCGGGCCGAATACGAGGAATGGCTGAAGCGCCGCGAGGTGTTCCTGGCGCGTGCCGAGGACGGCGTCGTCAAGATCTATGCCGGCATGAAGCCCGATGCCGCCGCCGAACGTCTGGCGATGGTCAACGCCGAGCTCGCGGCGGCCATCCTGATGAAGCTCGATTCGCGCAAGGCCGGCGTCATCCTGAACGAAATGGACCAGAAGGCGGCGGCGACGCTCACCGGCATCATGGCCAGCGCGGCGCGAAGGGTTGATCCGTCATGAAGTTGAAATTGCTGGCCCTGATCGCCCTCGCCACCCTGGCCGGCTGCGGTACCGATCTCAGGGAGGTCGGCAGGGAGCCCGCTTTGTCGCCGGTCGGCTCCGGCATCGGCGAAGGCGGTTCCGGCCCTTACAGCTACCCCGAGCCGCCTGCCTCCCGGCCGAAGAAATTCTCGCTGTGGGACGATCGCCAGAGCCGGCTCTTTACCGATCCGCGCGCGCTGCGCGCCGGCGACATCCTGACCGTCAACATCAGGCTCAACGACAAGGCCAATTTCAAGAACCAGAACGACCGCAGCCGCACCGCCGCGCGCAAGCTTGGCTATGACATCAATCTCGGATGGGAAAAGGCAAGCACCAGCGGCAAGGGCGACGCCGGCCTGAGCTCCAGCACCGAGACCAATGCCGATGGCGAGATCAAACGTTCGGAAAACCTCGAGCTCAATGTCGCCGCCGTCGTCACAGACGTGCTGCCCAACGGCAATCTGATGATCAGGGGCTCGCAGGAGGTTCGCGTCAACTACGAGCTTCGGGTGCTGACCATCGCCGGCATGGTCCGTCCGTCCGACATCGGCGCGGAAAACACCATCCCCTACGAGCGCATCGCCGAGGCGCGCATTTCCTATGGCGGCCGTGGCCGTGTGAGCGAGGTCCAGCAGCCGGCCTATGGCCAGCAGATCCTCGACCAAGTGCTTCCCTTCTAGGACCGGGGGAGCGCTGCCGTGGCAAATGTCGAGCAAGTCCAGCCGAAAAAGGGACCTTCTCTGGCGATCCAGCTCGCCATGCTGTTGGCTATGACCGGCGCGGCCGTCGGCATGGGTTGGCTTTCCGGCGGCTATCTCAAGCAAGGCGAAACGCCGGCAGCGGTGCCCGCAGCGCCGGAAAACGCCGGTGCCGCGGAAAAAGCCGCCGAAGGCGGCAAGGTGGGCGCCGGGCCAGCGCTGGTGCAGCTGGCGCCGATCACCACCAATCTCGCCTCGCCGTCGGAAGTCTGGATCCGGCTGGAGGCGTCGCTGCTCTACGATGCCCCGCAGCCGCAGGAGATGACCGAGCAGATCCACCAGGACCTGCTCGCCTATGTGCGCACGCTCAAGCTGCATCAGATAGAAGGCGCCAGCGGCTACCAGCATCTCAAGGCCGATCTCGAGGAGTGCGCGGCGCTGCGCAGCGGCGGCCACGTCAAACAGGTTCTCGTCAGGACGATGCTGCTCGAATGAGAAAGTTCCTCATAGCCACGGCGCTCATCGTCGTCACCACGTCCGTCGCCGCGGCTCAGCAGCTCGATCTTGGCGGCATCGGCAAGGCCGACGGCACGACCGTCGGCTATCTGATTCAGATGTTCGGCCTGCTCACAGTGCTCTCGGTGGCCCCGGGCCTTTTGATCATGGTGACGAGCTTCACCCGCTTTGTCATCGCCTTCTCGATTCTGCGCGCCGGCATCGGCCTGCAATCGACGCCGGCCAACCTGATCCTGATCTCGCTGTCGCTGTTCATGACCTTCTATGTCATGGCGCCGACCTTCGACCAGGCCTGGAACACCGGCGTCAAGCCGCTGATGGACAACCAGATCACGCAGGGCGAGGCGTTCGAGAAGATTTCCGGCCCGTTCCGCGACTTCATGCTGCACAATGTGCGCGACAAGGATTTCGACCTCTTCGCCGACCTCGCTCGCGAGCGCGGCCAGACCGTCTCGCGCGAGACTGTCGACCTGCGCATACTGGTGCCCGCCTTCATGATATCGGAGATCCGGCGCGGCTTCGAGATCGGCTTCCTGATCGTCCTGCCCTTCCTCGTCATCGATCTGATCGTTGCCACCGTCACCATGGCCATGGGCATGATGATGCTGCCGCCGACAGTGGTATCGCTGCCGTTCAAGATCCTGTTCTTCGTGCTGATCGACGGCTGGAACCTTCTGGTCGGCAGCCTGGTACGATCCTTCACCTGATCGTTTCCGCCGGACCGCGCGCAAGCGTGCCGCGTCGCGTCTCGACGGCTTGAGGAAGGTGCGCGCAAGCCTTCCAACATTATTTTCGATTAACCGTCCGATTTAGCTCTTTGGTAGCAACTTGCCGCCATAGTCGCTCGCAGATGGCGGGTGACCCAACTGAGCGGTCATTGGCATGATGCCGCACCGTCATACCGGACATGCCGGTATGTCAAAAAAATCCGTGTAAAAACAAGGTACGAGTACCATGGCCAGTATCATGACCAACGCCTCGGCGTTGACCGCGCTGCAGAGCTTGAATGCCACCCAGAAGAACCTCGACACCACCCAGTCCCGTATCTCGACGGGCTATC
This sequence comes from Mesorhizobium sp. B2-8-9, assembly GCF_006439475.1. Classification (NCBI taxonomy): domain Bacteria; kingdom Pseudomonadati; phylum Pseudomonadota; class Alphaproteobacteria; order Hyphomicrobiales; family Phyllobacteriaceae; genus Mesorhizobium; species Mesorhizobium sp. B2-8-9. Next base: position 82,031 of record NZ_VFTQ01000008.1, read on the forward strand.
GCGTCTCGCAGGCTTCGGACAACGCCGCTTACTGGTCGATCGCCACCACGATGCGTTCCGACAACCAGGCCATGTCCACCGTTTCGGACGCGCTCGGCCTCGGCGCCTCGAAGGTCGACACCGCTTACACCGGCATGGACAGTGCGATCTCGACCATCAACCAGATCCAGCAGAAGCTGACCGCTTCCTACGGCCAGACCGATGCTTCCAAGGAAAAGACTCAGGTCGAAATCGCCGCTCTTCAGAACCAGTTGAAGGCCTATGCGGATGGCGCCACGTTCTCCGGCACGAACATGCTGTCGGTCAACAGCGGCGCCACCGCCACGAGCGCAGCCGACGTCAAGATCGTTTCGGCCTTCAACCGCGATGCCACCGGCGCAGTTTCGATCTCGACGATCGACGTCAAGGTCGACAGCATCAAGCTGTATGAAGCCGGCACCGCGGCTGGCGTGTCGAAAGGTATCCTCGACGCCGACCGCGTCGGTGCGACCGGCGCTGTCACCACCACTGCGCAAAACCCGACCCTGGGTGCGGCAGCTGCGGCGGGCGACACCTATTCGGTCGCCACGATGAAGATCTTCTCCGGCACCACCGCTGCAAGCGATACCCAGATCGCGGATATGATGAAAGTCGTCGACGCCGCGCTGAAGGACATGACGACCGCCGCGACCAAGCTCGGCGCCGCCAAGAGCTCGATCAACCTGCAGAAGACCTTCACCTCGAGCCTGATGGACTCCATCGACCGCGGCGTCGGCCAGCTCGTCGATGCCGACATGAACAAGGAATCGACCCGCCTCCAGGCGCTGCAGGTGCAGCAGCAGCTCGGCGTCCAGGCGCTGTCGATCGCCAACGGCTCGTCGCAGTCGATCCTGTCGCTCTTCCGCGGCTGATCGCTCCATACTGACCGGACCAAAGCGTCGGGCCGCGCCAAAAGCGCGGCCCGATTTGCGTTTGCTCAAGGCTCGCGCAACCCTCGTTCCCTAACCTCTCGGAAGCCTACTTTTAACAGGCCATTAACCATATCGCGCTAGGTATGGTTAACCAATCACTTAGGTTGTCGAATCGGCCCGACCGGCACGATTCGCAACCCATGGACAGGTCGAGACCCGACCTGTGTGGCATGCCGGCTTTTGAGAAGGAGCGAGTTTCTTGGCGAGCATCATGACGAACGCTGCGGCGTTGACTGCACTTCAAAGCCTCAACGCCACCAACAAATCGCTCGAGCAGACGCAGGCCCGGATCTCCACCGGCTACCGGGTCTCCGAGGCCTCCGACAACGCCGCCTACTGGTCGATCGCCACCACCATGCGCTCCGACAACTCGGCGCTGTCGACCGTGCAGGACGCGCTCGGCCTCGGCGCCTCGAAGGTCGACACCGCCTATACGGGCATGAACAACGTCCTTTCGACGATCGGCCAGCTCAAGACCAAGCTGCTTTCGAGCGTCGGCCAATCGGGTGCCAACAAAGCCAAGACGCAGACGGAAATCACCTCGCTTCAGGCGCAGATGAAGTCCTTCGCCGATGCCGCCACCTTCTCCGGTTCGAATTACCTTTCGGTCACGTCGACCCAAGTCGCCGCCGCCAATGACGGTGTCCAGCCCGACGCCCAGATCGTCTCCTCGTTCAACCGCTCCTCGTCCGGCGCCATCTCGCTCGGAACCATCGACATCAATGTCGAGAGCACCAAGCTGTTCGATTCCGGCCTCGCAACGGCCGTCAAGAACCAGGGCATTCTCGATCGCAAGACTTCGATCTATTCCACCGCCGCGGACCAGTCCGCATATGATGCCGCTTACGCGGCCTCGATCGCCGGCGGCGCCACCGACATCGCCGCCAACACCGCGGGCCAGGCCGCTGTGTCGGGCTCGCCCGTCAAGATCGACAACGTCTCCGCCTTCAATCTCGACATCACGGCAACGGGCGTGACCGACGACATCATCACGCAGATGGTCACCAAGATCGACAACGTCATGAGTCAGCTTACCGACGCCGCCACCGTGCTCGGCGCCGCCAAGAGCTCGATCGACCTGCAGAAGACCTTCACCCAGAGCCTGATGGACTCCATCGACCGCGGCGTCGGTCAGCTCGTCGATGCCGACATGAACAAGGAATCGACCCGCCTTCAGGCGCTGCAGGTGCAGCAGCAGCTCGGCATCCAGTCGTTGTCGATCGCCAACAGTTCCTCGCAGTCGATCCTGGCGCTGTTCAAGAACGGCTAATCGGCAGAAATATTCCGACCGGCGAAAGGCCGCGCCACGGGCGCGGCCTTTTTCGTTTTTCGATAAGAGCCGGGTCGACGCTTTGCTGGACCTTCGGCGGCACGCCTATCATCCTCGCACAAGCTTCGCAGTCTAGTCTTCCGGCGGACAGTCATGCTGGGAGCGGTTGAATCGTGCCGGAACAGATCCAGAGCGTCATCGCGAATTTGAAGAGCTTCGGCGTGAGGCGTCTGGCGCTCATGGGCGGCATCGCGGCCCTGGTCATGGCCGTCATCGGCATCGCGTCGGTCTATCTCAACCGCCCGGCCTATGAGACGCTCTATGTCGGCCTCGAGCGTTCCGACGTCAATCAGATCGGACTGGTGCTGGCCGACGCCGGCATCGGCTTCGATGTCGGCTCTGACGGCACATCCGTGATGGTGCCGGCCGGCACCACCGCGCAGGCGCGCATGCTGCTTGCCGAGAAAGGCCTGCCGACAAGCGCCAACGCCGGCTATGAGCTGTTCGACAATGTCGGCTCGCTCGGCCTCACCTCCTTCATGCAGCAGATCACCCGCGTGCGCGCCCTGGAAGGCGAGATCGCGCGCACCATCCAGTCGATCTCCGGCGTCAAGGCGGCTCGAGTCCACATCGTCATGTCCGAGCGTGCCAATTTCCGTCGCGACGAGCAGCAGCCCTCCGCCTCGGTGGTCATCCGCTATGCGGGCAGCGATGCCGAGAAGAGCGCCATGTCGATCCGCCACCTCGTCGCCGCGGCCGTTCCCGGCCTCTCGGCCGACAAGGTCACCGTGCTCGATTCCAACGGCAACCTTTTGGCCGCCGGCGACGACCCGTCCAACACGAGCGCCGCGCGCACGCTGGGCGTCGAGCAGACGGTCGAGGCGCAGATCGGCGACAACATCCGCCGCGCGCTCACCCCTTATCTCGGCCCGGACAATTTCCGCGCCAGCGTCAAGGCCGACGTCAACACCGACACGCGCCAGACCGAGGAGACGATCTTCGATCCGAACTCGCGCGTCGAGCGTTCGGTGCAGTCGGTGAAGACCAACGAGGCCAGCAACCAGAAGCAGGCTTCGACCCCGACCAGCGTCGAGCAGAACCTGCCCGAGACGCAGACCACCACCACCGAGGGCCCGCAATCCACATCGCAGAACGACCGCAAGGAAGAGATCACGAACTACGAGATCAATTCCAAGAAGATCGCCACCGTCTCCAACGGCTACACGGTCAACAAGATGTCGATCGCGGTCGTCGTCAACCAGGATCGCCTGAAGACCATTCTCGGCAAGGACGCGACGCCGGAGCAGATCGCCAAGCGAGTCGCCGATATCCAGAAGATGGTCGCCTCGGCGACCGGCTTCGACGACAAGCGCGGCGACATCATCGACGTCTCGGCGGTCGAATTCATCAACGGGCTCGACGGCGAGCCGATAGATCAGCCTGGCATTCTCGCCTCGATCGGCACCTATACCGGCACGCTGATCAATGCCGGCGCCTTCATCGTCGTCGTCTTCCTGGTGGCGTTCTTCGGCCTCAAGCCGATGGCCGCCGCGCTGACGGCGTCGGCAAGGCCCGCGGCCATTGCCGGCCCGAGCTTCGACGACGTGCAGCGTTCCTTACCGACGCCCGATGCGCCGGTCGCCGCGATCACCGCCGATGCCCCGGCCGGCGCCCTGCCCGGCGCGCGCGCCGGTGCAACCCCGCTCGATGACCTGCGCCAGAAAATCCGGCCGGCGCCGCAGGACCGGCTTGCCCGCATGGTCGACCTCAACGAGGAGCGCACCGCGCAGATTCTGCGCAAATGGGCAGCCGTCCCGGAAGCCGTAGGTTAGGCCATGGCCTCGGCAGCCCTCTTCGATCTCCTGCCCGATTTTGGTTCGCGCACGCCGCGTGCCAATCAGGCGCCGACCGCGCGCGACGCCGAGCATCTGCCGGCCGCGCCGGAGCCGCAGGCCGATATCGGCGCGCTGATCGCCGAGGCCGTGGCCGACGCGGAGGCAGCGCTCGAGGCGCGCCTCGCGCTGGCCCATCAGGCAGCGCTCGAGGCCGAGCGCCAGGCCAGCGACCAGGCCGCGCAAACTTTCCTTGAGAGCTTCGGCGGCGATCTCGGCGCCGCCGTCGCCACGCGCATCGAGGCCATGGAGCAGCGCGTTGCCGAGCTTGCCGGCGCAACCGTCGCCCGTATCGTCGGGGGCCTTCTCAGCGACGACCTGCAGGAGCGTTCGCTCGCCGCCCTTTCCCGTGCCATCAGTGCGGCGGTCGCCGACAGCGAGGCCGTGCGCATCGCTGTCCGCGGGCCGTTGTCGCTGTTCGAGCCGCTGCAGGCGGCGCTCGGATCCCGCGCCGCCAATCTCGACTTCAGCGAGGCGCCGGGCTTCGACCTGACCGTCACCATCGACGAAACGGTGTTCGAGACGCGTATCGCCGAGTGGTCGGCGTCCTTGTCGGAGGTCCTGTCATGAGCGCCGTCGACCATGCCGACCCCCGGCACGAGATCATCATCGTCAAGCGCAATCACGACGGTCATGACGACGGCCACCATGGTGGCGTGTGGAAGATCGCCTTCGCCGACTTCATGACGGCCATGATGTGCTTCTTCCTCGTCATGTGGCTGATCAACGCCGCCAACGAGCAGACCAAGGCAGCCGTCGCCAGCTATTTCAATCCGGTCGAGCTGATCGATCGCAACTCCAGCCGCAAGGGCCTGGAAGACCTCGGCGACGGCCCGAGCAAGGTCGGGCTGACTGCGGACAACCCGCAACAGGGCGCGACCAAGGCGGGCGATGACGGCAAGGGCGGCGCCGGTTCCTCCGAACGCCGCCAGACCAAGGCCGGGGCGCAGGATGCCCAGCTTTCCGACGAAAAGCTGTTTGCCGATCCCTACGCGGTGCTGGCGGAGATCGCCGCCGATACGGGCGTGATGCAGAACGTCAGCGCCAAAGGCGAAGGCGGCGCTCAGGCGGCCGGTCCGGCGACCGGCGCGTCCGGCGGCGAATCCTATCGCGATCCGTTCGCACCGGATTTCTGGTCGCAGCAGGTGGCGGCGCCCGGCGCCGAGGCCACCGCCGAACGCGCCAGGATCGAGGGCGATCCGGTCAGGCCCGGCGAGAAGGTCGCCACCGTCGCGGTACCGAAGGTGAAGGTCGTTTCGGCGGCTGCGCCGCTGGAGCCGCTGGCAAGCCCGGAAAAGACCAACGCCAAGAGCGGGGCAAAAGCTGCGCAAGGCGACGCCGGGAAGCTGTCGGGCGAAGCAGGCAAGACCGAGAAAGCCCAAACCGGGAAAGCTGAAGCGGACAAGCGCGAGGCTGCAGCGGCGGACACCAAGGCCGAAACCGCGAAGGCGGAAAAGATTGAACCCGAGCAAGCCGCCGACAAAGGCGACAAGGCGCCGAGCAAAGCCGCTCTTCAGGAAGCGGCGGATATCAAGAAGGAGCTCGCCAAGGCATTCCTGCCGGGTGAAAAGCTCGCCGACGGCGTCTCGGTCGAGGCCACCGACAAGGGCGTCGTCATTTCGATCACCGACCAGCTCGATTTCGGCATGTTCGAGATCGGCTCGGCCATGCCGCGCCGCGAGCTGGTGCTGGCGATGGAAAAGATCGGTCGCATCGTCAACGAGAAGAAGGGCACCATCACCATCAGCGGCCACACGGACGCGCGGCCGTTTCGCAGCGACACTTACGACAACTGGCGGCTGTCCACCGCGCGCGCCCATTCGGCCTACTACATGTTGGTGCGCGGGGGCGTCGACGAAAGCCGCATCGCCGAGGTCGCGGGCTTCGCCGACCGGAAGCCAAAGATCGCCTCCGATCCGATGGCTGCCGCGAACCGACGCATCGAAATCCTGATGGCGGCCGGCGAATGAGGGCCAAGACCGTCATCGGGCATGCGATGGAGCGCCTCGCCGTTTCAGCGAAACGGCGAACCGCTCCACCTCCTTGCCTTGGCGCAATTCCGAACGGAAGACCGCCTCACGCTTTTCCCGGAATAGCGCTGGCGCTGGCGCTGTTCGTTGCCGGGCCGTCATCGGTGGCCATGGCGCAGGACGCCCTGCAGCCCTATCAGCTGGTGCGTTCGCTGCAGCTGATCCAGGATCGCATTGCCGGCGGCGATCATGCCGCGCTGCCGATGCAGGCAAAACTCCTCGAAATGATCGACGCCCGGATGCGCAATGCCGATGCCGAGGATTTCAAGGAGCCGAAGAACTTCCGCGCTCTGCTCGTCTACGGCATGAGCGGCGGCAACCCGGTGACGGTCGCGGCGGCGGCTTCGCGCGCAATAACCGACCCGCAAAGCCTGGTCATCGCCAAAGGCGTCGTCGCCTATCTGAGCGGCCGGCCGGCCGAGGCGATCGAAATGCTGAAGCCGATCGATCCGATGGGCGTGCCCGCCGACCTCGGCGCCTTCCTGGCGCTGGTCAAGGGTTCGCTGCTTGCGACCGATGACCCTGCGGCAGCGCTGAACCTGCTCGACGAGGCGCGCCTGCTCAGCCCCGGCACGTTGGTCGAGGAGGCAGCGCTTCGCCGCTCCGTGGGCATCGCGGCCGCACAGGGCGACGCCGCCCGTTTCGCGCTAGCTTCGACCCAGTATGTCGCCTCCTACCTCTATTCGCCTTACGCCAGCCAGTTCGCCGATGCCTTTGTTTCCGGCGTCATCACGCTGCACATGGCGATCAGCCAGGACAAGATCGCCGACATCACCTCGATGATGGATCCCGAGCGCGAGAAAGTGATCTACCTGCGCATCGCCCGCCGTGCCGCGATCGACGGGATGACCGAGCTCTCGGCTTTCGCCTCGGCGAAGGCCGAGCTGGGCCGCAACGGCAACGGCAGCCGGGACGACCCGCGCACTCAGCTCTATTCGAGCCTTTCCACCATGACATCGGCCAATGTCGATGAAGTGCGCGCCAAGCTCGGCAAGATAGATCGCGGCAAGCTTTCGCAAGGCGACCGCGACCTGCTCGACGCCGCGCAGGCCGTGGCGGGCGAAGTGATGGCGCCGGTGAAAGCGCCCGCAAATGCCGAAACCGCACCGACAATCGTTGCAAGAGGCGACGGAGCTAAATCCGCGACCGAAGCCTCAGCTGACCCGGCCAGTGCGGACTTGCCTCCCGTGGAGGGAGCGATGCCCGAGGCAGCGGTCGCGGTGAGCGATCCGCCGGTCGCGCCGAGCGACCAGGCGAAAGACACGCCGCCCGCCGCTTCGCCGCCCCCTGTCCCGCAGCCCGCGCAAGCATCGGCTGAAACCCTGGCGGCCGCTCCGGCTCCGACCGGCGCCGCGCCGGTGGTACAGGCGTCCGCGCCGGCGAAGCCCGATATGCAAGACCCGATCGATGCGGCGGTCACCAGCACGCGGCGTCAGCTCGACCAGATCGACCAACTCCTCGGAGCAGCCCCAAAATGACCAGCGTCAACCAGACCTTGCCGGGCTTTGCTTCGACACAGGCCCAGTCCCGGCAGCACACTGCCGGCGACAAGGATGGGGATCAGAATTTCGGCAAGATGGTGCATGGGACCGAGAGCCCACAGGACAAGCACACGGCCGGACCGGTGATACCGAACGCGCATCCGGCAAGGCGCTTGCCGGCCAATGCCGGCAAGCATGAGCCGGATCAGGACCCGCAGGGGAAAAGCGGTTCGCAGAAGGCGACGGTTAAGTCCGCGAAGACCGACGGGCGATCCTTATCCGCGAAGCAGACCGCGGATAACGATACCGCGGCGCAAGCCGATGATTCCACGCCGCTGCAGGACCGCTTGCCGTTGCTGATGGCGCTGGGCGACATGAAGCATTTCGCGCAATCGTCGGGCGCGGGCGGCGCTGATGGTGAAGAAGCCGCCGGCGACCACGGATCGCTGGAACTGCGGCTGCGCGCCGGCAAGCGCACGGCGATCGACAGTTCCGCCGAGCCGCTGTCGCGATCCACCCGTTCGACGGCAGCGGACGATTCCGGGCCCGATTTTGGGCAAAAGCCGGTGAAGGCGCAAATGGCTTTCGATTTGCCGGGCCGGCGTGATGCCGATGCCTTGCCGGCGCAAGGGGATGATCCGGCGGCCGGTAGCCCGTTGCCGCCGCAAGGCTGGCGGCCGGCTTCCGCATCCAAGGCTCCGCTGCAATCGCAGTCTGCCGCGCAGCAGACCCCGGGCAAGCCGTCTTCTTCCGCCGGACGCATGGAAGTCGTCAGCCAGCAGAGCTTCCCGGCGCCGGCGCAAAACCCGATCGGCCAGACGGCATCGGCGCTGGTTGAAGGGCTTGCCTCCGACAATGGCGTCCAGCAAGGCTTTGCAAGCGCTTCGACGGGCTCCCAGACGACCAATTCTGTTGCCGTTCCGACACACGTGCTGAAGATCGAGTTGCACCCTTCGGAGCTCGGATCGGTTGTCGCCAGCCTGCGGCTCTCGGGGGAGCGACTTTCGATCGAGATGAAACCCGAGACACACGAGGCATACCGCCGTCTCACCGCCGACAGCGACGCCGTCGTCAAGTCGATGCGCAGCCTCGGCTTCGACGTCGACAAGGTCACCATCCTGCAACCCTCGATAGCGACGCATGCGGCCAGCCGCGCCGACGCAACCAGCCCCATGCCGATGTCGACAGGCCGCGACCAGCCTTCGTTCCAGCCTGGGAACTCGGGCGGCAACGGCGCGGGCGGCGGCCGGCAACCGGGAAGGAATAATGGCGATGGCGCACAGGAATTCGGTCGACCCGCTTCGCCTCTTCGCGAGCGTGCTGACGACGATATGTATATCTAGTTTCGCTGCCGGCGCGGCCAGCGCCGCAGCCAATCCCTGCGAGCCGGAGATCCTGCGCGCCGCCGATCGCTACGGGGTGCCCGCCGGAATCCTGTACGCCGTCGGCCTGACCGAGACCGGAAAGAAGGGCAGCCTTCAGCCTAATGCCTTGAATATAGAAGGAAAAGCCGTGTTTCCTCGCAGCCGCGGCGAAGCGCTCGCCGCATTCGAGAATGCGCGTCGCGAGGGCAAGACGCTGATCGATCTCGGCTGCATGCAGATCAACCATCGCTATCACGGCGCGCAGTTCCGCAGCGTCGAGGACATGCTCGACCCGCATCACAATGTCGACTACGCGGCGCGCTTCCTGGTCAGCCTGCATGCCCGGCACATGACCTGGTCGATGGCCGTCGCCCGCTATCATGCCGGCCCCGACAACGACCCCGCGCAGAAGGTCTATGTCTGCCGCGTCATCGCCAACATGGTCGCCACCGGCTTCGGCAAATGGACGCCGAATGCCAGCACCTTCTGCAATCAGTAGTTGTTGTACGTGAGAGCCGGTCGACCTTCGCCAGCCTATCCGCCGGCGCCGATATTCGTCTGCCAACAGTTGGCGCGAATACACCAGCGCAACCGCTTTTATTACGGCTCCCAAAAAAACTCCCAAGAAAATAGCTACAAGAAATGATGGTTTTTCAGGATTCATCGAGCCGGGTACGCCTTTCCCCACGGGGCAAGTGAAATGATTCGGAGGGCGGGCCGATGATCGTGATCGTTGACGAGCGAGAGCTCGTGACAGAGGGCTACTCTTCACTTTTCGATCGCGAGGGGGTGGCCACTGCCGGCTTCGCGCCGGGCGAATTCGGCGAGTGGGTGAGTTCCGCTGCCGACACCGATCTCAGATCTGTCAGGGCCTTTCTCATCGGCGACTGCCGCGAAGGCGCGATATCGCCGCGCCAGATCCGCGACCGCACCGGCGCGCCGGTGATCGCGCTGAGCGAACATCACTCGCTCGAGCACACGCTGCGGCTGTTCGAAAGCGGCGTCGACGATGTCGTGCGCAAGCCGGTGCATATCCGAGAGATTCTCGCCCGCATCACCGCCATCCGCCGCCGCGGCTCCGAAGAGGCCGCCTATACCGAGGTCGGGTCGATGCGGATCTTCATGGACGGCCGCGATCCGGAGATCAACGGCGAGCCGCTGCCGTTGCCGCGGCGCGAGCGACGCATCCTGGAATATCTGGCCGGCAACCGCGGCCGGCGCGTGACCAAGACCCAGGTTTTCAACGCCATCTACGGCATCTTCGACGAGGAGGTCGAGGAGAACGTGGTTGAGAGTCACATCTCGAAGCTGCGCAAGAAGCTGCGCGAGAAGCTCGGTCACGATCCGATCGATTCCAAGAGGTTCCTCGGCTATCGGCTGGTGTTTTGATGGCCGCCCTCGAGCGTGATCCCGAACCGAAGGTCAGCGAAAGCAAAAAGTGGGAGCCGGTTTTCGGACAAGGATCATGCTCCAACGAAGAGTCAGAGCGCGTTGGCGATTCAACGAAGCGCCATCGCGGTCTAGGCCCATCCCGCGCCAGCCTCGCGCAAGACACGAGGCATAGTTTTACGGCCTGCTATCCAGGCACTGCGGAGATCCATCGATGAGCCTCTACGGAATGATGCGGACCGGCGTTTCCGGCATGAACGCGCAGGCTAACCGCCTCTCCGCGGTGGCCGACAACATCGCCAACTCCGACACCACCGGCTACAAGCGCTCTTCGGCCGAGTTCTCGTCACTGATCATGCCCGGCACCGGCGGCGCCTATAATTCCGGTGGCGTGACCACCGCGATCCGCTCGGCCGTCAGCACGCAAGGCGTCATGACCTACACCACCTCGGTGTCCGATCTTGCCGTCAACGGCGACGGCTTCTTCGTCGTCCAGGATGCCGGCGGCACGCCCTACCTCACCCGCGCCGGTTCCTTCGTTCCGGATGCGCAGGGCCGGCTGGTCAATGCCGCGGGCTACCAGCTCATGGCCTACGACTACGCCAATGGCGATCCGGCAGCGACCGCCAACGGCTTCGAGGGCCTCGTGCCGGTGCAGATCTCCGATCAGCAAATGACGGCGACGCCGAGCACCGAGGGCCTGTTCTCCGGCAACCTGCCCGCGGGCGCGACGCCGCCCTCCGGTCCGCTGCCGTCCAGCAACAGCGCGACCGCCGAATACACGTCGAAAACGTCGCTGGTCGCCTATGACAATCTCGGCAACAAGAAGCTGCTCGACGTCTATTTCACCAAGACCGGCACCGGAACATGGGAAGTCTCGGTCTTCGATCAGTCGAAGGCGACCCCCGGCACATCCTTCCCCTATACCGGCGGTGCGCTGGGATCGGCCAACCTCACCTTCGACACCACCACCGGCAAGCTCACCGGCGCGACCACTGGCGTCTCCTTCACCGTTCCGGGCGGCCAGACCCTCAACCTCGATCTCTCCAAGCTGACCCAGCTCGGCACCGGCTTCACCGTCGCCGACGCCAAGGTCAACGGCAACGCACCGAGCTCCATCCAGAAGGTTCAGATCGGCCAGGACGGCGTCATCTACGCTCAGTTCGCGGACGGCTCGACCAAGGCGCTTTACAAGATCCCGCTTGCCGACGTTCAGAGCCCCGACAATCTCACCGCAATGCCCGGCAACATCTATGTGCAGAGCACCGACTCCGGCGCCGTCCACATCGGCTTTGCCAATGAGGGCAAGCTCGGCTCCATCGTCTCCGGGGCGCTCGAAAACTCCAACGTCGATATCGCCGAGGAACTGACCAACATGATTGCGGCGCAGCGCAGCTACACCGCCAATTCCAAGGTCTTCCAGACCGGCTCGGACCTGATGGACGTCCTCGTCAACTTGAAGAGATAAACGACGGGCGCCGCCCGTGAAAGATCAGCATGTCGCTTTCCTCCGCACTAAGCATTGCCCAATCGGCGCTCCTGGCCACGTCCAAGCAGACCAGCGTCGTATCGCGCAATGTGGCCGACGCGTCGAACCCTGACTATACCCGCCGCATCGCCGTGGTGACCAGCACGGCGCCGGGCGCCCGGGCGGTGGAAATCCAACGCGCCGCGAACGAGCTCCTGTTCCGCCAGAACCTTTCGGCGCTGTCGGCATGGAGCGGCCAGAGCGCGCTTTACAACGGCATGGATCAACTCGAACTGTCGGTCAACGGGGTCGACAACGCGTCCTCTCCCTCGACGGCCATCGCCAAGCTGCAACAATCTCTGCAGCTTTACGCCACGACGCCATCGAACCAGAACCTCGGCACCAGCGTCATCGATGCCGCCAAGCAGGTGGTGAATTCTCTCAACAGCGGCACCAAGGCGATCCAGGACTTCCGCACCCAGGCCGACAGCCAGATCGCCACCGCCGTCGACGACCTCAACTCCCTGCTCGGCCAGTTCCAGGATGCCAACAAGGCCGTCATCTCCGGCACGCGATCTGGCACCGACGTGTCCGACGCGCTCGATCAGCGCGACGCCCTCCTGAAGAAGATATCGGAATATGTCCCGGTATCGACCTTCACGCGCGGCGACAACGACATGGTCGTCACCACCAAGGACGGCACGACGCTGTTCGAGACCGTGCCGCGCTCGGTGACCTTCGCGCCATCGGCCGGCTATTCGGCCGGCACGCCCGGCAACACGGTCTACATCGACAATGTGCCGGTCTCGGCCGGCACTGGCGACAACGCGACCGCCGACGGCAAGCTTGCGGGCCTGCTGAAGCTGCGCGACGGCGTCGCCTCGACCATGCAGAGCCAGCTCGACGAGATCGCGCGCGGCCTTATCACCGCATTTGCCGAAACCGCGCCATCGCAGCCCAATGCGGCCGGCCTGTTCACATGGTCCGGCGCGCCGGCAATCCCGGCCGCCGGCACCCTGGTCGACGGCCTCGCCGGATCGATCGGCGTAAACGCCGCCTTCGATCCGAGCGCTGGCGGCAATCCCGCGCTGTTGCGCGACGGCGGCGCCAACGGCGCGGCCTATGTCGTCAACACCGGCAACGCATCCTATTCGGACCTTCTGATCGGCTACGGCAACAAGCTCGATCAGCCGATGGCCTTTGATCCCTCGGCCGGCATCGCCGTCAGCTCCGGTGTCTCCGATTACGCGGCCAATGCCATCGGATGGTTCGAAGGCGTGCGCCAGCAGGCCTCGACCAACGCCGACAGCAAGCAGGCGCTGGCAGCGCGCACGGCCGAAGCGCTGTCCAACGATACCGGGGTCAATATCGACCAGGAGATGTCTCTGCTTCTCGATCTCGAGCACACCTATCAGGCCTCGGCGCATATGATGAAGACCGTGAGCGACATGCTGGACGCCCTGATGAGCGCGGTAGGATAATTCATGAAAGCGACAGCCGTTTCCTCAGCCGCTATCTCCAACGCCCTGCGTTACCAGCAAGCGAAAATGCAGGCGGATCTTGTGAAGGCGACGACGGAATCCACGACCGGCAAGGTCGCGGATGTCGGTCTGGCGCTTGGCGGGCGCACGACCCAGGCCGTCACCTTCCAGCGCGACCTCGACCGGCTGAACGGCATCGTCGATTCCAACGCGCTCGTCACCGCGCGACTGACATCGACCCAGGATTCGCTCGGCCAGATCGCCGGTTCCGCGCAGAGCTTCCTGTCGGCGCTGACCAGCGGCGTGTCGGGCGACTCCTCGACCAGCATCTTGCAGACCGCCGGCGCCTCGGCGCTGCAGCAGATGACGGGTATTTTGAACACCAGCGTCAACGGCGAATATCTGTTTGCCGGCACCAACACCGACGTCAAGCCGATCGACGATTTCAACGCCACGGGCTCGCCGGCCAAAGCCGCCTTCGATGCCGCCTTCTCGAGCTATTTCGGCTTTGCCCAGACCGCCCCGGCGGCGGCCAACATCACCGCTGCCCAGATGGACGACTTCATCACCACCAAGGTCGAGCCGCAATTCCTGGGCGCTGGCTGGCAGGCCAACTGGTCGAGCGCCACCGATGAGCAGATCACCAGCCGCATCTCACTCAACGAAACCACGCAGACCTCGGTCAGCGCCAACGAACAGGGCATCCGCAAGCTCGCCATGGCGTCCGCCATGGTCAGCAGCCTGCTTACCGGCAGCATCAGCGAGGCCGCCCAGAACGCGGTCGTCAGCCGCGCGCAGGCGCTGGTCGGCGAAGCCATCAGCGGCATTACCCAGGTGCGGGCCGAAACGGGCCTTGCCCAGCAGCGCGTATCCGACGCCAGCGACCGCATGAAAACCCAGGTCGACCTGTTCGAGAAGCATATCGTCGATCTCGAAGGCGTCGATCCCGCGGAAGCCGCTACCCGGGTCGCCGACCTGACGCAGCATATCGAGACCTCCTTCGCCTTGACCGCGCGTCTGCAGCAGCTCAGCCTGCTGAACTATCTGACTTGAACACGTAAACCGGAACGCCAGAGCGCCGACGATGTATCAATTCTCCTACGCCGACATCCAGACCGACTCCGTCGCCGATGCCAAGGACCGGGAGCGGCAATTGCTCACCCGTTCGATCGACATGCTGGCCGCGGCAGCAGCCGTTGGCACCGAGTCGATGGAAGCCGTCGAGGCGCTGCATTTCACCAACCGCATCTGGACCACCTTCGTCGAGGATCTCGGCTCCAGCGACAACGCCCTGCCCAAGGAACTGCGCGCCAATCTGATCTCGATCGGCCTATGGCTGCTGCGCGAGACGGAAGACATCCGCCAGGGCCGCACCAACAATTTCGAAGGACTGATCGAGGTCTCCCAGATCATCCGAGACGGCATCCAATGACCAACACGCTGAAGATCTCGCTGAAGCCCAACGAGAAGATCTATATCAACGGCGCGGTCATCCGCGTCGACCGCAAGGTCACCATCGAGCTGATGAACGACGTGCAGTTCCTGCTCGAAAGCCATGTCCTCCAGGCCGATCAGGCCTCTACGCCGCTCAGGCAGCTTTATTTCATCGTGCAGATCATGCTGATCAACCCGCTCGGCGCCCCCGAGGCGCGCGAGATGTTCCGCCGCTCGCTGCCGATGCTGATCGCGAGCTTCGACAACCAGGACATCTGCAAGAGCCTGAAGCAGATCGACCGCATGGTCGGAGAGGATGAGATCTACGAGGCGCTGAAAGCGATCCGCGCGCTCTATCCGCTCGAGCGCAGGGTGCTCGAAGACGATGACGACATTTCCCAAACGCCGCGCGCACTGGCTGTAGGAGCATAAAATGGCCGTCGACATGACGACAACGATTCCGGTTGGCGCCAACCAGGCCAGCCAGAAGACGTCCAAGACGGCGGTTGACTACCAGTCGTTCCTGAAGCTCCTGATCGCCGAGATGAAGAACCAGGATCCGACCAAGCCGATGGATTCCACGCAATATGTCGCGCAGCTCGCCACCTTCTCCCAGGTCGAGCAGTCGGTGCAGACCAACACCAAGCTCGACCAGATCATGCAGTCCTCGGCATTGTCGCAGGCCGATGCGCTGATCGGCCGCTCGATCACCTCGGCCGACGGCAAGACAACCGGCACGGTGGCTTCGGTGACGCTCTCCAGCAGCGGCCTGATCGCCGTGCTGCAGGACGGCACCCAGGTTCCCGTCGGCGCGGGCGTGTCGATCAAGCCGGCCGCATAAGCAGGTCTCTCGAAAGTGGGTCCGGTTTCGGGGCAAAGACATGCTTAAAATCAAAAAGCCTAGAGCAGGTCGCGTGAAACTTTTTTCACGCGACCTGCTCTAGCCGGTTCGCACAAGGGTCAGCCATGAACGAGGCCGATGCCCTCGATATCGTCCAGTACGCCGTGTGGACGGTTCTTACCGCTTCCGCTCCCGTGGTGCTGGTGGCGATGGTGGTCGGCATCGGCATCGCGCTCATCCAGGCGCTGACCCAGATCCAGGAAATCACCCTGACCTTCGTGCCGAAGATCGTCGCCATCATGCTCGTGGTGGCGCTGACCGGCCCCTTCATCGGCGGCCAGATCTCGGCCTTCACCAACGTCATCTTCGAACGCATCGAGCACGGCTTCTGACGCAAGGCAGCGAGCGTCGGGTGGCCTCCGCCCCGACCCGGATGATCTTGCAGCGGCATCTGTAGCAGCTAGATTGTGAAGCGCGCCGGCATCGGTCGGCGCCCTTGTCCTAGGCCACTTTCAGGAAGCGATGCATCAGGCAAGAACGGCCGGCGGGCCATGTGCGCAATAGCCGGCGTCTGGCGAAAGCGCGATCCGATCGGCAGCGGCGATCGTCGCGACGTCGCGCGTATGATGCAGGCACTGGCGCATCGCGGTCCCGACGATCACGGCAACTGGAACGACGCCCGTCTGGCGCTCGGCCACCGCCGGCTGACCATCATCGATCCATCGCCCGCCGCGCGCGAGCCGATGTTGACCGCATCCGGCGACGGTGTGCTGTGCTACAATGGCGAGGTCTATAATTTTCGCTCGTTGCGCAAGTCGCTGGAGGCGGAAGGCCTGACGTTCCGCACGGTGTCCGACACCGAGGTGGTGCTTCAGGCCCTGCATCACTGGGGCCCGCAAAAAGCGGTGCCGTTGTTCGACGGCATGTTCTCCTTCGCCTATTTCGATGCCCGCGCCGGCGCCTTGTGGCTTGCCAGGGACAGGCTGGGCATCAAACCGATGTCGGTCGCCGAGACCGGCGACCGCCTGCTGTTCGCCTCAGAGGACAAGGCGATCCTCGCCTGCCACGACTTTACCCGCCGGATCGACACGCGCGAGCTGACGCTACGGCTGGCCTGGCAGAGCCGCGATTCGAGCTACAGCGTCTTCGACGGCATCGAGCGGCTGCCGCCGGCCGGCCTCTGGAAGATCACGGCGCAGGGCATCGAGAAGCGCCGCTTCTGGCACGTTCTCGACATCCTGGAGACCGCGCGCATCGCCGGCGACAAGACATCCGACGCCGAACATATGGCGACGCTCCGGACGCTGCTCGAGGAAAGTGTCGAGCTGCATTGCATCGCCGATACCAGCCTTGCCACCGCCTGCAGCGGCGGCATCGATTCCGGCCTGATCACCGCGCTTGCCAAACGCTTCAGGCCTGAGATGCATGGTTACGTCGTCGACCCCAAGCTCGGCCGCAGCGAGGCCGAGGATGCCGAGCGGACCGGTCGGCATGTCGGCGTCAGCCTGCGTCGGGTGCCTTTGGACAAGGACCGGTTCCTCGAGCTCTGGCCGCGCGCGGTCTGGCACCTCGAAACCGACGGGTGGCATGCCAGCCACGCGGCGCTGCTGGCGCTTGCCGAGCAGTGCCGCGCCGACGGCGTCAAGGTGCTGCTGACCGGCGAGGGTTCCGACGAGCTTTTCGGCGGCTACAAATGGCAGGCATCCACAATTAGGCTCTGGCGCCAGTCCTGGCTGCAGCGCCTGTTCCGGTCGAAGGCCGGGCGTGACCGCAAATTCGCTGAATTGCGCCGCGCCCCGTTCCGCAACTCGATCGGTCGCGGCTCGCCGACGGACCGCGCCCTGGCGCTCAGAGCCCTGTCGCCCGAGCTGAACTTCCTGCAGATCAAGCTGTTCGACAGGTTGGACGGTGTCGCGCCGCCCGGCGATCGCGCTTTCCTGGCAAGCTGCTTTTACGACCTCTATTCGCACCTGCAGGACCTGCTGCACCGGCACGACCGGTTGAGCATGGCGGCGTCCGTCGAGCTCAGGGTGCCGTTCCTCGAGAACCGGCTGATCGACTTCGCCCTTCACCTGTCGCGCCGGCAGAAATACCGCGACGGGACCGGCAAGTGGCTGCTCAAGCAGGTCGCCGAACGCCATCTGCCGCGCGAAAACATTCGCGCCGTAAAGAACGGCTTCGAGATGGATGCCGCTTTTTCGGCTGGCACACAGGGCCTGCTGCGCGGTGGCCTGCTGCGCGACGCGATGAAGTGGTCTGCTTCCGAATTGGACGACCTGATCGACATGGCAAGCAGCCAGGAAACGTCGCGCCTGCGTCTCGTCGGCATGGAAATGCTGCTCAGGCTGTACATGAATGGCGAGACAACAGGCGGCCTGACCGAGGCCCTGCATGCCGAGGCGAGAAACGCGACATAGCCAAAAGTTGGTCCAGACAGGCCAGATGCTTGGCTTAAAGCTTCGCCGACGCATTTTCGCCTTTGCCATCCTGTTGTTGGGTCGCACTCTTTGGCGAGTCGCCCGCCTCCCCGGCTCGGCGAGCCTCTATAGCGGACGAAGGCGCAACCATGATCGACGACGAGCCGGAAAGCGAACGCGTCTCCGCGCTGGCGCCGTTCCGGCACGGCATCTTCCGCGCCGTCTGGTCGGCCAGCCTGGTGTCGAATTTCGGCGGCCTCATCCAGGGCGTCGGCGCCGCCTGGATGATGACCACGATCGCCACCTCGCCCTACCAGGTGGCGCTGGTCCAGGCCTCGACTACCTTGCCGATCATGCTGTTCGCGCTCGTTGCCGGCGCCATCGCCGACAGCTTCAACCGCCGCAAGGTGATGCTGGTGGCGCAGACCTTCATGCTGGTCGTCTCGGCGCTGCTGACCTTGTTCACCTGGCAAGGCTGGATGACGCCCTGGACGCTGCTTGCCTTCACCTTCCTGATCGACAGCGGCACGGCGCTGAACAGCCCGTCATGGCAGGCCTCGGTCGGCGACATGGTGCCGCGCGCCAAGGTGCCGGCGGCGGTCGCGCTCAATTCGCTGGGCTTCAACATCACCCGCAGTGTCGGCCCGGCCATCGGCGGCGTCATCGTCGCCGCCGCGGGTGCGGCGGCCGCCTTCGCCGCCAACGCCGTGAGCTATATCGGCCTGATCGTCGTGCTCGCCCGCTGGAAGCCGGCGCTGCCCGAGCAAACCCTGCCGCGCGAGTCACTCGGCGCGGCAATGGGCGCCGGCCTGCGCTATGTCGCCATGTCGCCCAACATCGCCAAGGTGCTGGTCCGAGGTTCGGCCTTCGGCTTCAGCGCCGGCGCGGTGCTGGCGCTTCTTCCCCTGGTGGCGCGCGATGTCGTCAAGGGCGATGCGCTGACCTACGGCATCATGCTCGGCGCCTTCGGCATCGGCGCGGTCGGCGGCGCGCTGATCAGCGTGCGGCTCAGGCAGCTGCTGTCCAGCGAGACGATGGTGCGCATGGCCTTTAGCGGCTTCGCGCTCTGCGCCCTCAACGCCGCAGTCAGCCGCAATGCCTGGCAGACATCGGCGGGCCTGCTCATCGGCGGCGCCTGCTGGGTGATCGCACTCTCGCATTTCAACGTCACGGTGCAGATGTCGACGCCGCGCTGGGTGGTCGGCCGCGTGCTGTCGATCTACCAGACGGCGACCTTCGGCGGCATCGCGCTGGGCAGCTGGATCTGGGGCGTCGTCGCCGACGCGCATGGCGCGGAGACCGCGTTGACCGCTGCGGCGGTCGCGATGCTCGCCGGCGGCGCCATCGGCTTCGTCCTACCCTTGCCGCGGCAGACGGTGCTCAACCTCGATCCGCTCAACCGTTTCAAGGAACCGATGCTGGCGCTCGACCTCAAGCCGCGCAGCGGCCCGATCGCTATCATGATCGAATACATCATCCGCGAGGAGGACGTGCCGGAATTCCTGGCGACCATGGCCGAGCGCGGCCGCATCCGCCGCCGTGACGGCGCCCGCAACTGGACTTTGGCCCGCGACCTCGAAAATCCGTCGGTGTGGATCGAGCACTACCACACGCCGACCTGGGTCGAGTATATCCGCCACAACCGGCGCGCCACCCATGCCGACGCCGTGGTCGGCGAACGCATCCGCGCGCTGCACAGCGGCGACAACCCGCCGCGCGTGCGCCGCATGATCGAGCGTCCGACCACCGCGGGCACGACGCTTGTCTCGCCGAAGGGGCCGATCGATCACTGATCGCACGTCGTCCGAAGCCTGCTTCGGCGTGCAAAGGGTCGACGATCAGTCGGCGCTCTGGATCATGTAGAGCTTGCGAGTGGCTGTGCCGTCGACCGACTAGCCCTCACCCGACAGATCGCGGCGCGCCTTGTCGAGCTCTTCGGCATAACGGCGCATCAGATGGCTTTCGGTGAGCAGGCCAAGCACGATGCGCTCGTCGAAATCCTCGACCACCGCCAGTTCCTCGGCCCCGGTGCGCTGGAAGGTCTCGGCGGCGGTCTGGACATTCATCGACGGCACCAACACCGCATCCTTGAACTGGGCGAGCGTGCTCACCGGCATTTCGCCATCAGAGCGATCGCTGTGCAGTTCCGGCACCAGCAGCATGCCGACATATTGGTCGGCCTGCTCGACGGCGATGACCCGCTGCGCCGAGCCGAGCGGCACCTCCTTGCGGAATTCGGAGAGCGTGGTCGAGGCAGGGACGGTGCGGACGTCCTTGCGCATCATCGAGCCGACGGTGAGGCTGCGCATCCAGCCGACGTCATGGGCGCTGCGGATCGTTTCGCCGCGCAGGTGGAAACGCCAGGTCGAGAAGGAGTAGCCGAAGGTCTCGCGCACCAGGATCGCCGACATGATCGAGGCGGCCAGCACCACGCCGGTGAGCGTCAGGTCGCGGGTAGATTCCAGCGCCAGGAACGTCATGGTCAGCGGACCGCCGACGACGCCCACCGCAAGCGAGGTCATGCCGACGACGGCGGCGACCGCCGGGTCGATGCCAGCCGACGGCGCGGTCAGCGCCATGACGCCGGCAAAGACCTTGCCGAGCAAAGCCCCCAGGAACAGCGAGGCGAAGAACAGGCCGCCGCGGAAGCCCGAGCCGAGCGAGATGGCGGAGGCCGCCAGCTTCATCACGAAGACGCTCGCCACCACGGGAAGGGCATAATTCATGGCGAACTCGCGGTGCAGCGCGCCATGGCCGCTGGAGAGCACCTGCGGCGTGACCAGCCCGAGCAAGCCAACGAAGATGCCGCCGATGAACGGCCTGACCGATACGTCGATCGACAACCGTACAAAGAGCCGCTCGACGATGCTCACCAGATGCATGATCGCGATCGAGGCAGCCCCGCCGAGCAGCCCCAGCAGCAGGAACGGCACATATTCGCTGGCGGTCAGATTCGGCAGACCTGAGAGTTCCAGCGGGAACGGCACGCCGCCGAACATTTCCGCCGTCAGCGAAGCGGCGATCGCCGCCGCCATCACCGGCGCCACATTGGCGACGGAGTAGATGCCGATGACCAGCTCGAAACCGTAGAAGGCGCCGGTCAGCGGCGCGTCGAAGGCGGCGGCGATCGCGCCGGCCGCACCGCAGCCGACCAGAATGCGCACGTCATTGCGGCGCAGGTGGAAGGCGCGGGCAAGTCGGGAAGCTACGCCGGAGCCGATCTGCGTGTAGCCGGCTTCCAATCCGACCGAGGCGCCGAAGCCGCTGGAGATCATCGTCTGCGCCACGATGATGAACGTGTCGGTGAGCGACATGCGGCCGCCATAGAGCGCGTTGGCCTCGATCGGGTCGACAGGTGTGCGAAACTTGCGCTTTCTGAGCCAGAGGACGGAAAGTCCGAGCAGCAGGCCGCCGATCGCCGGGAACATCGCCTGTACGGGGTCGGCAAGCGAGAACATCGCCGAAAGCCGGCCGCCCGGCTGCACGTCGAACAGCAGGTAATGCATGCCTTGCACCAGCGCGCTCATGCCGGTGACCAGCGCGCCCGCGATGACGCCGACCATGCCGGCCATCAGCACGATCACGATGCCGCGCGCCTCGAGCACGGGGATCGAGCTGATCAGCACCGCGCGAAGCCGGCGGGCGTAAACTTGTGGGTCGTTTCTGGCAGGCAACGAAGCGGCTCGCCGGTATGCGAAAGATAAGAACTGCCGTGCCTGATACGCGCGGCGGCTTTGCGTGGCAATCGCAATGCCGACCGCATGTGGCGCCATTTTGGCGTTGCGCCGCATTAGTCTTAAGCAAGACTTGCCGCGTGACCAGGAGATAGACTTAGTCGGGCACCGGTATGGTGAAAGGGCCGGAATCGTCTTGTACGACGAAGATCGCCAGCAGCTCCGCCCGCCGGCCTCTCCGCCGAGGAGGAACGCGCCGTGCGGCGCTGGCTGGTCGCCGTCGCGACCGCGGAGGCGGCACAGCCGTAAATGACTTACACGATCAGGTCGGCGCGCCGCCGTCCGTCTCGAAAAGCGTGAGCTTGCGCTCGCCGATGCCGAGCTCGGCCCAGCTCGCGCGCCATTCGGCGATATGCGCCGATTTGAAATGTGCCTCGAGCGCGGCGCGGTCGCTCCAGGCCTCCGAGACATGGACGAGCCCGGCATCCAGCACATCCTGCGCGTAGGAATAGCCGAGGCAGCCCGGCTCGGCGCGGCTCGCCGAGATCATTCGCTGCATCGCCGGCTTTGCCTGTTCGAGCCTGTCGGGCGGCAAGCGGATCGTGCCGATGATCAGGAGCATGCGATTTCCTTCCGATAGGTGGCTAAGGCGCCGTAGCCGCTCTCCCACCTTCGCGCAAGCTTGGAGGGTTACGGTCGAGGGCCTGCCCTGTGCGTGGCTGCCCTGGATTTGAGGACGACATGGCGATCAGCGAAACACTACCGTCCGGCCTGGCGGTCAAGAACGGCCGCGACATCTTCTTCGCGCTGGGCATCGTCTTCATCCTGGCGGTGCTGTTCCTGCCGATTCCGGCCTTCCTGATCGATATCGGCCTCGCCTTCTCGATCGCGCTTTCGGTGCTGATCCTGATGGTGGCGCTGTGGATCCAGCGGCCGCTCGACTTCTCGTCCTTCCCGACCGTGCTGCTCATCGCCACCATGCTCAGGCTATCGCTCAACATCGCCACCACGCGCATGATCCTGTCGCACGGCAACGAGGGCACGCATGCTGCCGGCTATGTCATCTCGGGCTTCTCGAAGCTGGTGATGTCGAGCGACTTCGTCATCGGCCTCATCGTCTTCATGATCCTGATCGTGGTGAACTTCATCGTCATCACCAAGGGCGCGACCCGTATCGCCGAGGTCGGCGCGCGCTTCACGCTCGACGCCATTCCCGGCAAGCAGATGTCGATCGACGCCGACCTTTCCGCCGGCATGATCGACGAGAAGACCGCGCAGCTGCGCCGCCGCGAGCTGGAGGAGGAGAGCTCCTTCTTCGGCTCGATGGACGGCGCCTCGAAATTCGTGCGCGGCGACGCCATCGCCGGCCTGATCATCACCGCCATCAATATCGTCGGCGGCATCGCCATCGGCTATCTGCGCCACGGCATGGGCCTTGGCCAGGCGGCCGACGTCTTCATCAAGCTGTCGGTCGGCGACGGCCTCGTCACACAGATCCCGGCGCTTATCGTCTCGCTCGCCGCGGGCATGCTCGTCTCCAAGGGCGGCACGCGCGGCTCGACCAACCAGGCGGTGTTCGGCCAGCTCGGCGCGCATCCGCGCGCGCTCTACGTCGCGGCCTCGCTGCTGGTCATCCTCGGCCTGATGCCCGGCCTGCCGCTGTTCCCCTTCTTCGCGCTTGCCGGCGGCATGGCGGGCCTCGGCTACATCATCCCGCTGCGCCTGAGCCGCGAGCGCGCCGCCGCCGAAGCCCTGAAGACGCAGGAAAAGGCGAACAAGGTCGAGGAAGAGAAGAACTCGGTCAAGGCCTCGCTGGTCACCGCCGAGATCGAGCTTCTGATCGGCAAGCAGCTTTCGACAAGGCTGATGGTGGCGCATCAGGAACTGGTGTTCCGCATGTCGAAGATGCGCAAGAAATTCGCCCAGCAATACGGCTTCGTGGTGCCGGAGGTGCGCGTCGCCGACGACTTCGCCATCCCGCCGAAGAGCTACCAGATCAAGGTGCACGGCACGGTGGTCGCCGAATACCAGATGCGCGTCGGCGAGATCATGGTGCTGCTCGGCACGCGCGGCGTGCCGGAAATCCCCGGCGAGGAAATTCGCGAGCCGGCCTTCGGCATGCGCGCCTATTCGGTGCTCGAAACCTTCGCCGAGGATCTGAGACGCGAGAACTTCACCTTCGCCGATAACATGTCGGTGCTGCTCACGCATCTCTCCGAGGTGATCCGCAACAACCTGCCGCAGCTTCTGTCCTACAAGGACATGAAGGCGCTCTTGGAGCGGCTCGACCCGGAATACCGCAAGCTCGCCGACGAGATATGCACCTCGCACATCTCCTATCCGGGCCTGCAGGCCGTGCTGAAGCTGCTGCTCGCCGAGCGCGTCTCGATCCGCAACCTGCATTTGATCATCGAGGCGATCGCCGAGATCGCGCCGCATGTGCGCCGCACAGAGCAGATCGTCGAGCACGTGCGCATCCGCATGGCGCAGCAGATCTGCGGCGACCTCTCCGAAGGCGGCACGCTCAAGGTGCTGCGCCTGGGCAACCGCTGGGACCTGGCCTTCCA
Organism: Mesorhizobium sp. B2-8-9; assembly: GCF_006439475.1. Lineage (NCBI taxonomy): Bacteria > Pseudomonadati > Pseudomonadota > Alphaproteobacteria > Hyphomicrobiales > Phyllobacteriaceae > Mesorhizobium > Mesorhizobium sp. B2-8-9. The sequence continues at coordinate 106,289 of NZ_VFTQ01000008.1, forward strand.
TCAGAGCCTCAAACGCGACGCCAAGGGCGAGGTGCGCGAGTTCGACATCGATCCGCGTCAGCTCGAGGAATTCGGCCAGGACGCCACCAAGGCGATCCGCAAGCATCTCGAGGCCGGCGAGCGTTTTGTGCTCGTCACCGCGCCCGACGCCCGTCCCTATGTACGCATGATCATCGAGCGGCTGTTCACGACGCTTCCCGTTCTCAGCCATGTCGAGATCGCCAAGGGCGTCGAGATCAAGGTGCTCGGAACAATCTCGTGAACGCGCTCTCGCAAGGCGTCGTCATCGCCGCCTTCCTCGCCTTCTGCCGTATCGGCGTCTGCTTCATGCTGATGCCCGGCCTGTCCAGCGCCCGCGTGCCGCTGCAGATCCGGCTGTTCGTTTCGCTCGCCGCCACCGGCGGCCTGCTCGCTTTCCTTTGGGACCGCATCTACCCGTTCGTCGATCCGCGCCCGCAGGTCCTGGCGCCGATGATCGTCTCGGAGCTCCTGGTCGGTGGCCTGATCGGCGCCATGACCAGGCTCTACATGGAGGCGCTGCGCTTCATGGGTTCGGCCATCGCCATGCTGATCGGCTATGGCGGCTCGGGCGGACCGGCGATCGAGGAGCCGGAACCGCAGGCGGCGCTTGCCGCCATCATCTCGTTCTCGGCGCTGCTTCTGCTCTTCGTCTTCGACTTCGACCACGAGATCGTCAAGGCGCTCGTCGCCTCCTACCAGGTCGCTCCGGTCAACGTGTTCTTCAACCCGCAGGCCGCCCTGGTCGACGTCACCGACACGGTGTCGGATGCGTTCTTTCTGGTCATTCGGCTCGGCAGCCCGTTCGTCGCCTATGCCATCCTGGTCAATCTGACGATCGGTTTCGTCAACAAGCTGACGCCGCAGATCCCGGTCTATTTCATCTCGCTGCCCTTCGTCATCGCCGGCGGCATGATCATCTTCTATTTCGCCGTCGGCACCTTGCTGTCGCTGTTCGTCGACGGCTTCGTCGACCTCACGCTGGCGAGATAGCCATGACTGCGCGCAAAGACCGCCTGAAGAAACTGGTCAAGGTGCAGGAGCAGTTGAAAGCGCTGCACGAGACCCGCCATGCCGGCTTCCTCGCCGCCGCCGGCAAGGCCGAAACGGAGGCCAAGGAGCTGATCGAGCGCTTCGACACCGACAGCTCGCTGGGTTCCCTCTTTCCGGAAATCTACCACCGCCGCATCACCGACGCGCTCGGCCGTCAGGAACGGAACCTCGAGAACGCCCGCCAGGAAGTATCGCTGATCGCCACTGCGACGGCGCGCACCAACATGGTCGAGCGCGCCTACAAGGACGAGCGCCGCCGCGACGAGCGCGAACGCTCCGACCGCGAGCGGCTCGATCTGATCATGCAGAAGCGAATCTCCGACGGCTGATCATCGCAAGCCTGCCACAAGCTTCTTCAGTCATTGTGAACTAACAAAACCGGCAAAGGGCGGACTTTCTTGGCCATTTCCCCACCCAGCGACATCGTCATGGACGTTGCCCGCGCAGCGGAGCCGGCCGATGTCGAGGCCGCGCGCGCGGCGCTCGCGAGAAGGGCGAATGGCACCTCGGCGCCTTTCTCTGTCGATCCATCCGCGACGGTCGATGCCGGCTCCATTCTCTCGCGCGCAACGGCCGACAAGGCGGAAGCCGCCAATCCGGCGAAGAAGTTCCAGCGCTTCGAGGCGATGGTGCTGACCACCTTCATCCAGAACATGATGCCCAAGGACACCGAGGGTGTTTACGGCAAGGGCCTGGCCGGCGACATGTGGAAGTCGCAGCTCGCCGAAAAGGTGGCCGATGTCATGGCCGCGCATGGCGGCATCGGCATCGCCAGATCCATGCTTGCCGACCATTATCTCGACGGCAAGCACAAGGTGCCGGTCGGCCCCATTGCCGGTGGAGCGCAGAAAACCGAGATCGACCGGCAGACCCGGCTTTCGACCTCGATGATCGAGGAGCTTGAGCGCAAAGCAGCACGGTCGATGACCGGCGACGAGACGATCATAAAAACAGATATCAAGATCTAGGGACCTACATGGCCGACCAAACGGAGCTTTCCAACCTTCCCGCACGCACCAGCGCAATGGAGGCGCCCGCCGCCGCGCGACCCGGCAACCTCGCCGCCATCATCGGTCGCATCGAGGAAGTCGTGGACGAGGAAACCGCCGGCATCCGCAGCGGAACGGCCTATGATCTCAAGGCCTCGAACGCGCGCAAGAGCCGGTATCTCTACGAGCTGAACCGCGCCATGAAGGGCGCCAACGAGATCGAATTCCTCGAGCAGCATCGCGAAGGCCTGCTGCGGCTGCGCCAGAAGCTGGCCAGGAACGAGGCGGCGATCCTTGCCCATCTCAACGCGGTCAACGAAGTCGCCACGCTTTTGAGGAACGCCATCCAGCGCGCCGATACCGACGGCACCTATTCGGCCGGTGAGTTCGGAATGGCGCGAGCCTGATGAGATGATCGAGGCGCAAGGACAGACCCGGTGATAAAATTCATCGCCGCCGCGCTGTGGATCTGCGCCGTGACGCTCGGCGCGGTCTTCTATTCCTTCCAGGCGGCGGGCCAGCGCGGCGCGGCCGAGCCGCCGAAGCCGATGCTGGGCGGCCTCGACTATGTCAAGACCGACATGATCTCGGTGCCGTTGCTGCGCGACGGGACGATCGAGGGCTATTTCCTCACCAAGCTCGTCTACACGGTGGAGCCGGACCAGATAAAGAAGCTGTCGATCCCGGCGCAGGCGCTGATGACCGACCAGGTCTATTCCTATCTCTATTCCAACCCGCAGATCGATTTCACCAAGAAGGAATCGATCGATCTCGACGCTTTCCGCAAGTCGATCCGCGACACCATCAACACCCGCGTCGGCGTCGAGCTGGTGCACGAGGTGCTGATCGACCAGGTCAACTTCCTGTCCAAGGACGATATCCGCGACAACGCGCTTCGGCGCCGCAAGAATGCCGGCGACACCGCGGCGGCGATGACCAAGCCTTTCCAGGCGCCGGAGCATTGACTGCCTAGCCGCGTGCGCCGGCGATAGACATGGCCCAGTTTCCCTAAGCGATATGACGCATGGTGACCGCGTTGACGTAAACGTCAACTCGAAGCTATATGCGCCTGTGGTCGCGCTGGAGCGCGGCGCGTCTACCTCGCCCAGCGGCCAAGCGCCGGTGCGCGTCAACGCAACCAACGAGGAGAACCGCCATGGGCGTTCAGGAGATTGCCGACAAGATCAAGTCGCGCGTGGCAAGCGCCGGCTTCGAGCATTCGGTCAAGTTCGACACCGGCAGCGACGGCGTCATCGTCATCGACGGCGCGACCGTCTCGACCACCGATGCGCCGACCGACTGCACCGTCAAGCTGTCGCTCGACGATCTGGATTCGCTGATTGCCGGCGACCTCAATCCGACCATGGCCTTCATGTCCGGCAAGCTGAAGGTCGAGGGCGACATGACCGTCGCCATGGCGCTCAGCCAGCTGCTCGGCTGATCCTTCGCAAAAACAGCAACGCCGCCCGATGGGCGGCGTTGCTGTTTTGTCGAACCTAAAGCAATTCCAGGAAAAGTGCGTAGCGGTTTTCCGTCCGGAATTGCGTGAAAACAAAGGCTTCAGGCGACGAAACCCAGCGCCTGTCCTTTGATCTTGCGGCCGGCGGCCTTGATCGTGCCTTTGGCGCCGTCCAACGCGCCTTCCTGCAGTTCCAGCGCCAGAAGCCGGTGCCGCTCATAGGGGCCAGGCATGGCAAGCGCCCCAGTGCGGTCGGCTGAGAAGCCGAACCGCCCGTAATAGGGCGCATCGCCGACGAGCAGGATCGCGCCATGGCCGAGCCGCGCCGCTTCGGCGACTGCATGCCGCATCAGCGCCGAGCCGATGCCGCCGCTCTTCAATCCCGGCTCGACCGCGAGCGGGCCGAGCAGCAGCGCAGCCGGACCGCCCTCCCCCAACCTCACATCCCACAGCCGCACCGTGCCGACGACCGCGCCCGACGCATCGCGGGCGACAAAGGCCAGGCCTTCCGAGGGCCGGCGGCCGCGCCGCAGCTTCTCGGATGACTTCTTCTTGCGCTTCGGCCCCATGGCGCGGTCGAGCAGCGCTTCGCGCGCCGCGACGTCGCCCGCGCCTTCGCCAAGAATGACGAAGGCCGGCGCCTGGGCGGCCCCCTCGTCCGGTGCGCCGCGCGAGCCAGCCTGTGCCCGCAGGGCCAGGGAGGGCGCAAACGCATTTTCAGGCGAAGTGGAAACGGGTTCGCCGTAAGAAAATGCGCCAAGAAGCACTGACGTCGAGCCGTTCTCCCCCGCGGAGAAAAGCTCAGCCAACGGTCCGGACGAGGGGGCAATTTCAGTGGCCGCGAAGGCCGATTTGGTCAGGTATTCCATATCCGCGATCCTTCACGAGCGGAGATCTGTCCCACAAGCGAGCCCGGGCGGGCGAAGGCGCCCGCGCCGGTTTGACCTGAGCGGTTTCTTGCGAAATGCTCAGATCACGTAGGATCGGAGAGGTTCGAAGCCGTTGAAGGCGACCGCCGAATAGGTGGTCGTGTAGGCCCCGGTGCCTTCGATCAGCACCTCGTCGCCGATGGTCAGCGACAAGGGCAGCGGATAAGGTGTCTTCTCATACATCACGTCGGCCGAATCGCAGGTCGGGCCGGCGAGCACACAGGGCGCGGTCTCCGAGCCGTCATGGCGGGTGACCAGCGGATAGCGGATCGCCTCGTCCATGGTCTCGGCGAGACCGCCGAACTTGCCGATGTCGAGGAACACCCAGCGCACATTGTCGTTGTCGGCCTTCTTCGAGATCAGCACGACTTCCGACTTGATGACGCCGGCATTGCCGACCATGCCGCGTCCCGGCTCGATGATCGTCTCGGGCAGCGCGTTGCCGAAATGCTTGCGCAGGGCCGAGAAGATCGCCTGGCCGTAGGCCTGGGCCGCCGGCACGTCCTTCAGGTAACGGGTCGGGAAGCCGCCGCCCATGTTGACCATCTTCAAGACGATGCCTTCCTCGGCGAGCGTCGCGAACACCTTCCTGGCGTCGCCCAGCGCGCGATCCCAGGCCGACAGGTCGGTCTGCTGCGAGCCCACATGGAACGAAACGCCATAGGCATCGAGGCCGAGGCCCTTGGCATGACGCAGCACGTCGACGGCCATCGCCGGCACGCAGCCGAACTTGCGCGACAGCGGCCATTCCGCGCCTTCGCCGTCGGTCAGCACGCGGCAGAACACGCGCGAGCCGGGAGCGGCACGCGCGATCTTCTCGACCTCTTCGACGCAGTCCACCGCGTAGAGGCGAATGCCGAGCTGGTAGGCGCGTGCGATGTCACGCTCCTTCTTGATGGTGTTGCCGAAGGAAATGCGGTCCGCCGGCGCGCCGGCATCCATCGCCATCTCGACCTCGGCAACCGATGCGGTGTCGAAGGACGAGCCCATCGCAGCAAGCAGGCGCAGGATTTCCGGCGCCGGGTTTGCTTTCACCGCATAGTAGATCTTGGAATCGGGCAACGCCTTCTCGAAGGCGCGGAAATTGTCGCGCACGACATCGAGGTCGACGACGAGGCAAGGGCCGTTCGGACGTCGGGTGGCGAGGAAATCAAGGATGCGCTGGGTGGCCATCGGGTCTCTCCATAACGCCTTTCGGCGTGCAATAAGGCTGCGGGACGCGGGCTGTCGGCCTCGCGAGCACGCGGTGGACAAAGGCGGGACGTCAAATCCATGGGACCAGCCGGTGGAGACCCCGGAACCATGAAATGCCGTCTCGCGGCGATGAACCTTGGCCTTGCCCGGCCTCGGTTCGCTTTGTCTGCCTTGGCTTGGATGGGAGACCCGTCCGCACTGCCGGCAATGAAGGTGTGCCTCTTTAGTAACCCCGGTCTTTGGACAACCGGAAGAGAACCAGAAAGGCCCGCACCGTCGTTGCTTCAAGGTGTCCTCGGTCTTGTGGTTGGCCACTGACCGACTAGAGGGGTTGGCTCCAGTTACCTTACCGATTGCCCTCACCATTCGAGGATCGGCGGACACCCACAGGCACGTGCGACTTTGGGCAAGCGCGATATAGGAGCGAAGGATTTCACAATCAATAAAAATCGTAAGCGCAGGTTGTAAAATTTCTGGCATCGAACAATGCTTGCCGCACTGTATCCGGATATCGAACGATGCCAGGAACCCAAGCACCGCTCAACGCCTTCCTCGATCTGCGCCAAATGCCTGTAGCGAATGCGGAATTGGGCCCGCTCGCAGGCCTTCGCCTGGCCGTCAAGGACATCTATGACGTTGCCGGCTACCGCACAGGCTGCGGCAACCCGCAAAAATTCGAGGAGGCGCACGCTGCCTCGCGCACGGCGCAAGCGGTGCAGACGATCCTCGACGCCGGCGCGCGATTCGTCGGCAAGACCCAGACCGACGAGCTGGCCTTCTCGCTGTTCGGCCAGAACGCGCATTTCCCCTATCCGGTCAATCCCGCCGCGCCCGATCGCGTCACCGGCGGCTCCTCCTCCGGCTCGTCCGCCGCTGTTGCCGGCGGGCTGGCGAACATCGCCACCGGCTCCGACACTGGCGGCTCGATCCGCGCGCCGGCAAGCTTCTGCGGCCTGATCGGGCTGCGCACCACCCATGGCCGCATTCCGCTCGACGGCGCGATGAAGCTGGCATCGAGCTTCGACACTTTCGGCTGGTTCGCCGACGACATCGAAACCTATGAGGCGGTCGGCAAGCTGCTGCTTGGCCGCGACCCGCACCAGCATCCGCTCAACCGGCCGCTGTCGATCCGCTGGCTTGATGCCTTCGTCATCGGTCCGGCCGAAGCCGCCGAATATGCGCGCATGAAGGCGCTGGCGGCCGGCGTCATCGGGCAGCCGGTAGAGACCGAATACGCCTTCGCCTCTTTCCCGGACGAGCTTTACTGGTGCTTCCGCCGCTTGCAGGCCTTCGAGGCCTGGCGCGAGCATGGCCCCTGGATCGCGGCCGGCGGCCGGCTCAGCCCGGGCGTCGAGGAGCGTTTCGGCTTCGGCCGCACCATCGACGCCAAGACTGCCGCCACCGAAGCCGCGCGCCGCCTGGCGTTCCGGGCCGAATTCGCGGCGCTGCTCGGCAACAACGGCTTTCTGGTCCTGCCCACCGTTCCCGGCGCGGCGCCGCTCGCTTCAAGCACGCCCGAACAGTTCCAGGCCTATCGCGAAAGGGCGCTGCATCTCTTGTGTCTTTCCGGTCTCTCGGGCTTTCCGCAGATCACCTTGCCGATCGGCTCCGTCGACGGCGCGCCCTTCGGTCTTTCGCTGCTCGGCCCTTCCGGCAGCGACGTTGCCCTGATACGGCTCGGCCGCAGGATTCTCGACGCGGCACGAAAGGTCTGACCATGGATACATTGACGCGCATGCGCGCCTTCATCGACGTGGTCGAGGCGGAAGGCTTTTCGGCCGCGGCGCGCAAGATCGGCCGCTCCAAGGCGCTGTTGTCGAAATATGTGCGCGAGTTGGAAGACGAGCTCGGCGCGCTGCTGCTCAACCGCACCACGCGCCAGTTCTCGCTGACCGAAGCCGGCCACACCTATTATCAGCGCGCCTCCGAGATTGTGCGCGAGGTCGACAGCCTCGCCGAGGCGGTGCGCCAGTCTTCCGGCGACGTCCGCGGCAGGATCAAGCTGTCGGCCGCCCGCACCTTCGCCGATGCGCCGATCGGCCAGTCGCTGGTCGACTTCGCCAGGCAGCACCCCGACATCGTGCTCGACATCCATCTCGACGACCGCTTCGTCGACTTGGTCGAGGAAGGTTTCGACCTTGCCGTGCGCATCTCGCGGCTGGAGAACTCCTCGCTGATCGCCAGGCGGCTGGCGCCGTTCTCGGTCAGGCTTTGCGCGTCGCCGGAGCTGATGGCCAAGCATGGCAAGCCGACACGTCCGCAGGATCTCGCCAACATGCCCTGCATCGTCGACACCAACGGCCGCTCGCTGTCCAACTGGCGCTTCAAGGGCGAGGGCGAGGACTCCATCAGCGTCGCCGTTTCAGGCCCGATCGAGGTCAACAGCCCGATCGTGGCGAGAGCCGCCGCGCTCTCCGGCCTGGGCTTTGCCATGCTGCCGGATTTCGTCGCCGCCCCCGACGTCGCGTCCGGCAAGCTGGTCACCGCGCTCGACGATCGTCTCCTGGCGGGCACCGGCATCTTCGCCGTCTACCCGCATCGCCGCTATCTGCCGGCCAAGGTAAGGGTCCTCGTCGATTTCCTGGTGCAGTGGTTCAAGACGCGCGACACAGCGTGGTAACCCGCGTCCCAATTTCGCCCCCTTTATGTTAACTCTCGGGCCCTCACTCCCGAAGTCGATGGAATCGCGGCCCGGAATGCATCTGAAACGGCAAGCAACCATGCTGGCTTCGGCCCTCGCGGCCACGTTCGCCTCGGTCGAGCAGGCCGAGGTGCACCCGCATGTCTTCGCCGAGGCTCGCCTCGACGTGATCCTCAGCCAGGATCACCAAAGTGTGACGGCGCTGCGCCACCTTTGGCGCTTCGACGACCTTTTTTCGAGTACGGTGATGATGGAGTTCGACAAGAACTCCGATCTGAAACTTGACGACAAAGAGCTCAAGGAAGTGGCCGACACCGTCCATTCCTCGCTTGCCGAGTTCAATTACTTCCAGCTCGTCACCCAGGACGGCAAGGACGTGCCGATGGTGCCGCCGCCGCATCTGATGGCGAACTTCGACAACGACCAGCTGATCATCCTGTTCGAGTCGCAGCCGAAGACGCCGATCAAGCTCGCCGGCAAGGTCGACATCGGCGTCTACGATCCGACCTTCTATACGGCGATCGACTTCACCGACGACGCGAACCTTGCCGTCGAAGGCCTGCCATCGACCTGCACCAAAAAGGTCATCCGGCCCGATCCTGACGAGGCGATCAAGGAAAACCAGAAGACCCTGACGGAGGCGTTCTTCAACGATCCGACAGGCACCAACATGAGCAAGATCTTCGCCACCAAGCTCGAGTTGAACTGCCCGCCGGAAGGATGATTTGGTGATGAAACCTTCGTTGCGCGCAAGCAGGTTCCGCAAAAGTGTCTCACGGTTTTGCGATCGGAACCTGCGACAAACAAGGGAATCCAAGCGGATATTCGTGGGACATCCCACGAATATCCGACTGGCCTTCGGGCTCTTGGCCGCCGCCTTGATTGTGACCCATCTGCCCGTCGTCGCGCATGCGCAAAGTTCGCTCGGCATCGGCACCAATGACGGCATGGCGCCCACCACCACGGGTCCGTTCGCCCATATTCTGATGTGGATCAATCTGCGTCAGCAGGAGTTCTACCATTCGCTGGCGACCGCCATGAAGGCGATGCGCCAGGACGGCAGCAAGCTTTGGCTGCTGATCGGCTTGTCCTTCGCCTATGGCATCTTCCACGCCGCCGGCCCCGGCCACGGCAAGGCGGTGATCTCCTCCTATATGGTCGCCAACGAAGTGGCGTTGAGACGCGGCATCATACTCTCCTTCGTCTCGGCGATGCTGCAGGGGCTGACGGCGGTGGTCGTGATGATGCTTGCCTATTTCGTGCTGCGCGGCACCGCGATCTCGATGACCGACGCGGCCTGGTTCCTCGAAATCTCGAGCTACGTGCTGGTGACGCTGTTCGGCGCCTGGCTGTTGTGGCGCAAGCTCGGTCCGTCGATCCTGCGCCTGTTCGGCAGGACGCCTGCCTACAGCCTGTCGGCCGCTCATGCCGGCCATTCGCATGGCGGGCATGCGGGCCACTCGCATGCTCATACGCATGCACTGCACGTGCATGACGATCATGATCATTCGCACGGTCACGATCACGCCGGTCACGACCACCACGACCATGGCCCAGGCGAAGTCTGCGACGCCTGCGGTCATTCGCATGCGCCGGACCCGGCGATGCTTTCGGGCGACCGCTTCGACTGGCGCACGGCCTGGTCGGCGGTGGCCGCCGTCGGCATCCGCCCCTGCTCCGGCGCGCTGATCGTGCTGAGCTTCGCGCTGCTCAACGGCCTGTGGGTCGGCGGACTGCTGTCGGTGCTGGCGATGTCGATCGGCACCGCGATCACCGTCTCGGCGTTGGCGACGATCGCAGTGCTGGCGAAGAACTGGGCGGTCTATTTCGCCGGCGACGGACGCCTCGGCAACCGCATCCATTCGATTGTCGAGATCGGCGGCGCCGCCTTCATCTTCCTGGTCGGCCTGCTGCTGTTGTCGGCCAGCCTGTCAGGCTAAGTCAAAAATTCAATCGGCAGGCTGCCGCCAATGACCGGGATGGGTGGGAAGCGGTCGTTCGTCGTGAAATCGATTGATCTTCCAAATCACTTCTGCTTCGCGCGGTCTCGAATCGGCCATTCGTGGCGAGTTCCACCGATCGGCGGAACGCCGGCAATTCTTTCCTTGAATATTATGCTATTTTTGTGCACTTCTGAGTTGCGGGAGGGTGGAAGCCTGCCACCGCCATAGAGAGAACTTTCGGGGGCGCAAAAAAATGCTGAATAGAGTAGTTCGCTACTTTGACCTGCAGTCCGCTCAACGCTCGGCGACTGCGGCCGGTCACAGGGCAGGTACGTCCCCCGCGCCTGTGCTTCCGCAGTATCTTTCGGTCTCCCTGGGGGTTATTGTTGAGCCATTTCTTAGGCACTACATCGACAACGCGTCGTGGAGTGTAGGGTTCTCTACGCTCTGGGGACGCGTATTTTTTGGTTTGATAGTCGGAATAGTAATCTTGCCTGGAATTTATAAGTCATCATTTGACCCAAAGAAGCCGGTGCTGGTTCAGCTTGCCGCCCTGTTCCCGCTAGGCATCGGCTGGCAGTCCCTTTTTACGTCTGCGACAACGGCTGTTGCCGGATAAACCCCTATGCTCATCGACTATTTGAGGTACCAAGCATTTTCAGGCCGTCTTCAGGGGTTCTTTGAGGAGGGGCTGTACAACTACGTCGATCCGCAGCAGTCGACAGGCCAGCATTTGCGCTTCGCTCCAGACTGGATCGATTCTCATTGGGGTTTCTTTGGTTACGATCTTATTGAAGGGTTCTACGACGGTCGACATAGTCGAAACCATGCCATGACCAGGGTTCTAGACCGACTTGGCCTCACGAGATATCCCGATCCACTGATGCATTCGGATGTCGTCTTAGGTGAAAGGCCTCCCACTTATAAATACAAAGATGACGGCTTTCCCCGCTTAGAAATAATTATCGACATCGATCCGAAGTATTGGAGTGAGAGATATTCCGAGCCCCGGTCCTACGAGGAAACCCCTATAATCTATCGTCGCAGTGCTCCGGCTCGTGCAAATTTCAGCGCAGGAGATCGGCTTGTTGACAAGTTTCAGAAGCGAGGTGGATACGGCACTCTTTGTGGCCTCTTCGAGACCGACGATGGATTGGCATTCGGGCTGACATGCGGACATGTCACTCGGGACCGAGGAGAGGTTCTCGTCGAACATCCCCGTCGCTTTTGGAGATTCGCATTTGGATCTACCTTCAGTTCGTTCGGGTCGACCAGGCATCATACGATGTGTGGTCCGGAGATGAAGATCGGAAGAGTCACCACTCAACTCGACGCAGCGCTAGTAGCCTGCAACAAGCGGGTTGAGCGCTCGCGCAATGAGGCGGTGATCGGGCAGGCATTCCTGAAGCCGATTTCGTCGGTATTTCAGGAAGAACCGGTGCAGTTCCGCGGAGCAAGCCGCCACAGGTCGACGCCTGCTAGGATATCTGCCGTGACGGTCCGGAAGTCGATCGATCTATTTAATGATGGCAGTCTCCATTCCGTAGGCGACGTTCTGATGTTGGGCCACCGTGAGCGGATGTACATCGTACAACCGGTCAGTCGTCCCGGCGACTCTGGCTCTGCAGTTCGCTTCGGCCTGTCCGAAAACGGCCCCCATGAACTTATCAACCAGTGGTACGGGATGGTGCTCGGTGGGGATGAACACAGCGCGTACGCGAGTCACGCCGAATGCATTTGGGCTTGGGTTGCCAATACGCTGTCGACAAGGAACCTCGATTTCTATTTTTAATTCTTTCTTTTTCTTTCATGGCCGCGTCGCCCTGCGCGCTATCGATTCGCGATATTCTCGTCCGCTATTGCGATCGTGCATCAGGAGACTTTCAACAGTGTGAATGTCCGCTCCGGACCTTGACCGTCACACTGCGCGAACGAAGGTCTTCGCCTTGGTCGATGGCCGGTTAGGGTTCGATCCCGGTCGTTCAGAGTGATTGGGTTTGACCCTGGATCTTCCCGCCGAGCTCATCCTCGATATGCGCGCGGATGATTTCGTCGAAACTGCTTTCGGCGGCGAAACCGAGTTCCCTCGCCCGCCTGGCCTCGAACCGCGTCGGCCAGCCTTTGACGATCGCCCAGACGATCTCGTCGGGCTGCTCGCGGATCCGTTTCGCGACTTCGGCGCCGGCGATGCGTTCCAGCGCCTCGATCTGCTCGCCGACCGTGACGGCGACGCCCGGCATTGTGAGGTTGCGGCGCGGACCAACCTTGTCGCCGTCGATCTCGGCTGCATGGATGAGGAAATTCACCGCCGAACGCGGGCTGGCATGAGTATGCAGCACCGATCGCGGCACCGGCAGGATCGCCTCCTGGCCGGCGAGCGGCTCGCGGATGATGCCTGAGAAGAAGCTCGACGCCGCCTTGTTCGGCTTGCCGGGGCGAACGCAGATCGTCGGCAGCCGGATGCCGATGCCGTCGAAGAAGCCGCGCCGCGTATAGTCGGCGAGCAGCGCTTCGCTTATCTGCTTCTGCGTGCCGTAGGAGGTGAGCGGCGTCGGATGGAATTCGTCCGGGATGACGTCCGGAAACGGCGCGCCGAACACGGCGATCGACGAGGTGAAGACGAGGCGCGGCGCGAACGCCGCCAGCCGCACGGCGTCGAACAGGGTGCGCGTACCGTCGAGATTGACGCGGTAGCCGAGGTCGAAATTAGCCTCTGCCTCGCCCGAGACGATGCCCGCCAGATGGAATATCACATCCGGGCGCGGAGCCACGAGAGCGGACATGGCGCCGGGCGCGGAAAGATCGCCGGTATGGATCGAGACATCGACGCCGGCGAGCGCCGGCGCCTGCGGCGCCACGATGTCATGCAGGTCGAGCGCCGTGATCTTTCGCCCGCGCAAGGCGCCGTCCTTGGCGAGCCGCGCGATAAGCTTGCGGCCGACCATGCCGGCCGCGCCCGTGATCAGTATTCTCATCTTCAGAGACCTTTCTTGCGCTGGCTGCGTCCGCGCAGCCACAGGACGACGAACAGACCGACCATGAAGATCGCGGCGATGACGGCCGCGAGCACCGTCGACACCTTGCCGGCGGCCAGCATGATGGCCGGCAGGAAATAGGCGGCGAGGCCGAACACGAGCAGTATCACGGCCGCGGCCGTCGCCGCGTTGCGGGTGTCACGATCCATCAGCTGGCGTTCTTCAGTTCGAGGCTGTTCGGGTTCATCATCACGCCGCGATCAGTGATAGTGCCGGCGATCGCGCGGCGCCTCATGCGCATGGTCGTGATCATGATGGTGGTCGTGCTCGTCATGGCTGTCCGCGCATTGGCCGAATTCGGGTTCGACAGTGGCATGCTCGATGCCATGCTCGGCCGCAAGCCGTTTCTTGATGGCGCTCACCGCCACATGCGCATCGACGCCGTCATTCAGGCAAGCATGCAGCGTCGCCATGTTGGAGGTCCCGTCGAGAGACCAGACATGCATATGGTGCACCTCGCGCACGCCCTTGACAGCGCCTTCGATGTCCTTGGCGATCAGGTCGCGATCGAGGCTGGCCGGCACGCCTTCGAGCAGGACGTGGGCCGCCTGGCGCATCAGCGACCATGCCGTCGACAGAATGAGCAGCGACACCAGCACCGACAGGATCGGATCGATGGGCGTCCAGCCGGTTGCCAGGATGATGAGGGCTGCCGCGATTGCCGCGGCCGAGCCAAGCAGGTCGCCCAGCACATGTAGGATGGCGCCGCGCATGTTGAGGCTTTCCCGATCGCCGCCATGCAGCGCGATGAAGGAAGCGATGTTGACCAGAAGGCCTGCCACCGCCACTACCAGCATCGGCCCGCCGAGCACCGGCGCCGGGTTCATCAGCCGCCCCCAGGCCTCATAGACGATCCAGAGCGCGATGACGAAGATGGCGATGCCGTTGGTGTAGGCGACGAGCGTCTTCACCCGGGCGAAGCCATAGGTGAGGCGGCCGGTGGCCGGACGGCCTGTCAGGTGGAAGGCATACCAGGCAAGACCGAGCGCGATGGCGTCCGCCAGCATGTGCCCGGCATCGGCGACCAGCGCCAGCGACCCGGTCAGCCAGCCGCCCAGTGCCTCGGCGACCATGAAGCCCGCGGTCAGGCAGGTCGCGATCAGCACCCGTTTCTTGTCGGTCGAGCCATGCACATGGCCGGCACCGGCCGGGCCGTGATGGTGCGAAGCGTGGTCATGCGCCATCGCTGAACTCCTGTCACGCGCCGAAATCAGCGCGGAAATCCTCAAGCCGCCGCCTCTGGCCGCCTTCGCCATCGAAATTCGCCGGATCGAGCCAGCCCTCATAGGCTTTGCGCAAGGCCGGCCATTCCTTGTCGATGATCGAATACCACGCCGTGTCGCGGTTTTCACCCTTGACGACAAGGTGTTGCCGGAAGATGCCTTCGAACCTGAAGCCGAAGCGCTCGGCGGCGCGCTTCGAGGGCTCGTTGCGGTTGTTGCACTTCCACTCGTAACGGCGGTAGCCGAGATCGTCGAAGAGATATTTCGCAAACAGGAACTGCGCCTCGGTCGCGGCCGGCTTGCGCGAGATCAGCGGACCCCAATAGATGTTGCCGATTTCGCCGACGCCGTTGGCGGCGTCGATGCGCATCAGCGTCTGACGCCCGGCGATCTTGCCGCTCGCCTTGTCGATGACGGTGAAGAACAGCGGGTCCTCGCTCGCTTCGGCCTTGTCCAGCCAAGGCTGGAAGGCCGCGCGGGTCTCCGGCGGATAGTCCGGCAGCCAGGCGAAACGTCCGCCGGCGTCGGGCACCGACGACGCTTCGTAAAGACCATCGCCATGCCTTGCTGCGCTCAGCGGCTCGAGCCTGACCGTGCGTCCCTCGATCGGCTTGCGTTCCGGCCGCGGGCGCGGCTGCCAATTCTTCAGATCTTCCGACACGGCCATTCCAATCCGTTTGACTTTTGCCTGCGGACGGTCACAAAAACGCTCGCCCACAGAAAGAACCACAGGAACGGGAAAAATGCTCCACACGATCGCGGCCTTCGACCGTCTCGGCGAGGAAAATGCCTTCGCGGTGCTGGCGAGGGCCACCGCGCTTGCCCATCAGGGTCGCGACATCGTCAACCTCGGCATCGGCCAGCCCGACTTCAAGACGCCGCAGCACATCGTCGAGGCGGCGATCAAGGCGCTGCGCGACGGCCACCATGGCTACACGCCGGCAAACGGCCTCTTGGCCACCCGCGAGGCCGTCGTGCGCCGCACGCTGACCACCACCGGCGTCGAGGTGTCGCCCGAGAACGTGATGATCCTGCCCGGCGGCAAGCCGACCATGTTCGCGGCGATCCTGATGTTCGGCGAGGCCGGCACCGAGATCCTCTACCCCGATCCCGGCTTTCCGATCTACCGCTCGATGATCGAGTTCACCGGCGCCACTCCGGTGCCGGTGCCGATCCGCGAGGAAAACGGCTTTGCCTTCTCGGCCGACGAGACGCTGGCGCTGATCACGCCGAAGACGAGGCTGCTGATCCTCAACTCGCCCGCCAATCCGACCGGCGGCGTCACCCCGCGGGCCGAGATCGAGAAGCTGGTCAAGGGCCTGGAGAAACATCCTGAGGTCGCCATCATGTCAGACGAGATCTACGACGTCATGACCTATGACGGCGAGACCCACTGCTCGCTACTCAATTTCCCCGAGATCCGCGACCGGCTGATCGTGCTCAACGGCTGGTCGAAGACCTGGGCGATGACCGGCTGGCGCATGGGCTGGTCGATCTGGCCGAACGGCCACAAGGGCGCGCATCTCTACGACAAGGTTCGCAAGCTGGCGGTGAACTGCTGGTCCTGCGTCAACGCGCCGAGCCAGTATGCCGGCATCGCCGCGATCGACGGTCCGCAGGACGATGTCGAGAAGATGATGCGCGCCTTCGACAATCGCAGGAAGATCGTGGTCGAAGGGCTGAACGCGCTCCCCGGCATTTCCTGCATCACGCCTAAAGGTGCCTTCTATGCCTTCCCCAATGTCTCGAAGACCGGATGGAAGGCGAAGAAGCTTGCCTCGGCGCTGCTCGAGAATGCCGGCGTCGCTTTGATCGGCGGCCCCGATTTCGGCGTTCTCGGCGAAGGCTATATCCGGCTTTCCTATGCCAATTCGGAGGAGAACATCCTGCGCGCGCTGGAGCGGATCGAGGCGTTCCTGAACAAGTGATCGATCAAGCGCTCATCCGCGCCCGACGAATGGCATCTTCGTCGCCATCACCGTCATGAACAACACATTGGCGTCGAGTGGCAGGCTGGCCATATGCAGCACCGCGTCGGCGACGCGCTGCACATCCATCACCGCTTCGGCGGCGATCGAGCCATTGGCCTGCGGCACGCCCACCGTCATCGGCTGCGCCATCTCGGTCAGCGCATTGCCGATGTCGATCTGGCCGCAGGCGATATCGAAGGGCCGGCCGTCAAGTGCCAGCGTCTTGGTGAGCCCGGTGATCGCGTGCTTGGTCGCCGTGTAGGGCGTGGAGCCCGGGCGTGGCGCATAGGCCGACACCGAGCCGTTGTTGATGATCCGGCCGCCCATCGGCTTTTGCCTTCGCATCGCGCCGAAGGCCGCGCGGGCGCACAGGAACGATCCGGTGAGATTGACGCCCACGACATCGTTCCACACCTCGACCGGGATCTCGTCGATCAGCGTCGACTTGTAGCCCATGCCGGCATTGTTGAAGAGCAGGTCGACGCGGCCGAAGCCTTCGAGCACGGTCTCGAACATGTCGTCCACTTCCTCGGCCTTGCTGATATCGCAAGCGACGGCCAATGCTTTGGCTTGCGTCTTGCCCGCCTCTGCGATCGCCTCTTCCAGCAGCGTCTTGCGGCGGCCGCAGAACACCGTGTTCCAGCCTGCCTTGAGCAGCGCCGTCGCGACGCTCTTGCCGATGCCGGTGCCGGCGCCGGTAACGATGGCGGTCTTCTCTGCTATGGCTGTCATCGCCGTCCTCCGGTCATGGATGGAAAGACGTGGCATCGCAAATGCCTGGGGTCATGGCAAGCCGCTGTTGGCAATAAAGAAAAGGCCAACAAAAAGGGCCGCCATTGGCGACCGCCCCGATCTGAACCGCGCTTGGGAGGAGGAAAAGCCGGTCCGACTGATTAGAATGATGCGCTTGCTGGGTTAACGGAAGATTAACGACCGGCAAGGCGTCCCCGAAGGACGTTTACCACGCCGAATCACCACGGTGAATTGGGCGCCGTTCCCGCCGGCACCTTGGCCGCCGAAACCGTCGCCTCGACATGATCGACCAGGGCGTCCGGCAGGCCGAGGCGGCCGGCGAGCAGGTCGAGATAACCGCGCTCGGTGCGCGTGTCGGGATCGATGGTGAGCCGCGATGCGGTGTAGAGTTCGAGCTTCTGCGCATCGGTCTTGGCGCCGGCGACCAGCGCGTCGAGATCGAGCGGGCTTTCGAGCTCGGCAAGCAGGAATTTTTCCGCTTCGGCGCCGATGCCCGCGAGCTTGAGCTTGTCGGCGATCTTCTTGCGCTCGTCATCGTCGACATGGCCGTCTGCCTTCGCCGCCGAGATCATCGCCCTGACCAGCGTCAGCGTGAACTCGGCCTCGCCCTGCGGCGCCTGCGAGGGATGGAAGGCGGTGTCGGCCGGCGGCGGCAGCAGCTCCGGCTCGCCGGCGGCCGGTGCCTGCGCCGGCTCCTTGCCGGCCTTGTAGTTCTGATAAGCCTTGTAGGCGAGGCCTCCGATCGCAGCCAGGCCGCCGAGCTTGACGGCCGCGCCCGTCACCTGCCGGCCAGTGCCGGTGCCGAGCAGCACGGCTGCCAGCGCGCCGGCGGCGAGCGGATTGTCCTTTGCCATCTGCACCGCCTGCCCCGCCTTGTCGCGGACAGTCGAGCCGGTCCCGGGGATTTGCGAGCCGAGAAGGTCGTCGAGCAGCTTCTTGGGATCGAGCATCAATGCCTCCAGAATGGGCCCGGCCGAACGCGCCCGGGCAGGGTTTCGGACCGGCAAGAGGTAGGCCCCGTGCATCGACATTACAATGACGGGGACAGCTTTTCGCTCGCAGAGCTGGCCGCTCTAATTGCCGATATGGCGCTTGCCGCCGCGCGCTTGCGCCAGCTCGACCTGGCGGTGGCGTTCGGCATAGCGCTCGCGATCCTCGTCGGAGCGCGCTTCAAAGCAATGCGGACATGAAACGCCGATTGCATATTTCGGCGACAGGCGGTCCTCGACCGTCAGCGGATGCCGGCAAGCCCGGCAGAGCTCCGCCTCCCCCACGGCCAGACCATGCGAGACGGAGACCCGCTCGTCGAACACGAAACATTCGCCTTGCCAGAGGCTCTCTTCGGCCGGCACGTCCTCCAGATATTTCAGGATGCCCCCCTTGAGATGGAAGACGTTTTTGAGGCCGAGCGACTTCACATAGGCCGTCGCCTTCTCGCAGCGTATGCCGCCGGTGCAGAACATCGCCACCTTGCGGCCTTCGAGCTCTCCACGATGCTGCTCGACCCAGGCGGGGAACTCGCGGAAGCTGGTGGTCTTGGGATCGACCGCGCCCTGGAAAGTGCCGAGCGAGACTTCGTAGGCGTTGCGCGTGTCGATGACGAGCGTGTCGGCATCCGATATCAGCGCGTTCCAGTCGGCCGGCGCGACATAGGTGCCGGCGCTCGCCGCCGGATCGATGTCCTCGACGCCCATGGTGACGATCTCGCGCTTCAGCCGCACCTTCATGCGGTGGAACGGCATTTCGGCGGCGGCGCTGTATTTGACTTCGAGACCGGCAAGGCCTTCGATGGCTTGCAGATGGTCGATCAGCGCGGCAATCGCGTCCTCGCTGCCGGCAACGGTGCCGTTGATGCCTTCATGCGCCAGAAGCAGCGTGCCCTTGATGCCGCGGCCGCAGCAGAAGGCGGCGAGCGGCGCGCGCAGGGCCTCGCATCCGTCTATCCGCGCGAATTTGTAGAGCGCGGCGACGCGGACTGGCTGAACTTCCATGGCTGTTGTCATGGTCATGCCACTAGACCGTGGTGAAAGCGGTTTCAAGGCGGAGGAGGCTCAAAGGCCGTCGGCGATCCGCTGCGCGGCATCGCGACACGCCTGCCTTCGTGGACTTGGCAAATGCCTTCTGCTAATCGGTTTAAAATGATCGAGATGGAGACCAGCACATGACCAGCAAGACCGAAAAGCTCCTGTCGCTTCTCAACGGTCAACCGGTCATCCCGGTGCTGAAGATCGCCAATGTCGCGGACGCGGTGCCGCTCGCCCGTGCCTTGTCGCGCGGCGGCCTGCCTGCGATCGAGATCACGCTGCGCACCGCCGACGCGCTGGAAGCGATCCGCCGTGTGGCCGCCGAGGTCGAGGAAGCCTTGGTCGGCGCCGGCACCATTCTAGACGCGAAGCAGTTCGACGAAGCAGCCCGCGCCGGTTCGAAATTCATCGTCAGCCCCGGCATTACCAGCCAGCTTCTCGACGCGGCCAAGGACAGCCCCGTTCCGCTGCTGCCCGGCGCCATCACGCCCGGCGAGATCATGGCCGCGCGCGAAGCCGGCCTGCGCTTCCTGAAATTCTTCCCGGCCGAGCAGTCCGGCGGCATCGCTTCGCTGAAGGCTTTCGCCTCGCCGCTCGCCGACGTGAAATTCTGCCCGACCGGCGGCATCACGGCCAAGAATGCCGCCGACTATCTGAGCCTCCCCAACGTCATCTGCGTCGGCGGTTCCTGGGTCGCGCCCGACGATCTCATCAAGGCCGGCAAGTGGGACGAGATCGAGGCGCTGGCGCGTGAGGCGAGCAAGCTCAAGAAGTAATCGGTCCGCCCCATAAAGCAAAAGCCGCGCTGGCGGGCCAACGCGGCTTTTCAGCGGCCACGCTGGCTCGCCTATTTCGTTTGGAAGCGCGCGATTGAGAGGAACTTCACCGCGTTGCCCGTGAACCGGCTTGCGTCCGGCACCCCGCCATCCGCCTGGAAGCCGGCCGTATACACTTCGCTCGGCGGCGTATGCACGATGTTATAGGCATAGCGCGGCGCTGTCGTCGGGTCGGATACCGTGGCAATGTTGACGCCGCTGCCCAACGCCCAGCGCGCGGCTTGCGGCGGCGTCGCCACCACCATGGCCTTGGGCCCGGGCTTCAGATCGTGGGCAGACGCCCTGGCTTCCTTGGCCGTCGTCTTCACGCCGGCGCCAATTGCCTGCGCCGGATCGCTCCCGGCCGGGAGCGCGGCAATGGCCTGGCGCGGCGAGGCCGCATCGACGCCCGACGGATCGTTGAATGCGGAGCGCGGCTCCGGCTCGGTCAGCGACGCAAGCTGATATTCGGCGCCGCCGACGCCATCGGCCTCGACGGTGGCATTGGCCTGTTCGAGAACGGCTTTGACCTCGTCCTGCTTGCCGGGCTGCGGCCGTGCGGTCGGCAGCACGGAGAACGCGTCGGTCGCGCTCTTGTCCTGCGAAGCCGTTTCGGCCAGCGCCAGAAGCACGCTCTTGTCCTTCGGCGCCAGATCGGCCGGCGTCGCCGAGCGGTCGGGACGCCAGGTCGGCAGCGGGATGTTGTTGACCGCTACCTGGGCCGGATCGGTGCTCGCGGCCTCGGCGGCGTTGGCCGTGGCGAACGGAACTTTGTCCGGCACCGGCGCCTGCGCAGTCGAAACCGCCTGCTCCGTCGTCGCCGAGGCATCCGCCATGGCGAACGGCACGTTCTGCGGCGTCTGCTGGCCGACATCAACCTTCGGACGCGGGGCGAAATCGGGCAGCGGGATTTCCTTGGGCGGCAGGGCGGCGATGATCGTCTCCGGCGTATCCTGCTGTTGCTCGTCGGCGCCGTCATCCGCGATCTGCGGGATGCTGGCGCGCTTGGCATCCTTCGGCGAAACAATCGCGATGCCCGGAAGATTGCTGTCGCGTGCCGTGGCGGCGCTCGCGACCTGAACCTGCTTCACGGCCTTCCGCTGGGGCGCCGGGGCACTTTCGTCGGCGGCGTCGTCGGCCTCGTCGGCACCGCCGCCGAACAGGGCCGCAAGCAGGCCGCCGGAGCGCTTGGTCGAGCCGCCGGCGCTGGCCAGTTCGATGTTCGGGGTGCCGGCCCCCTTGCGGGCCTGATACGCTGCCACTGCTTGCTCATAGCCGGGCAGCGGGCGTCCGTCGCTCGGCACATGCAGCGTCTTGCCGTTGGGGAACAGGCTGACCAGTTCCTGGCGGCTGATGCCCGGCCAATGGCGCACGTTGCCGACATCCATATGCACGAAGGGCGAACCGGAAGTCGGGTAATAGCCGACGCCGCCGCCCTGCATCTTGAGGCCGATGTTGCGCAGTTTCTTCAACGGCACGCCGGGGATGTAGAAATCCATCGCCTTGCCCAGCATGTGCTGGCTCTTCTCGGCGACGCCGCGGCTGCGCGAGCGCAACAGCGCGTTGGTCGACGGCGAGCGATAGCCGCAGACGACCTGGATATAGTCGGTCGCGCCGCTTTCGCGATAGGCTTCCCAGACGAGGTCGAGCAGCCGCGGGTCCATCTTGGTCGGCTCGTTGCGGCGCCAGTCGCGCAGGATGATGTTGATCTTGCGCAGGCCTTCGGGATCGTAGCGGCCGTTGCGCTTGTAGACGATCTCGGCCTTCTCGTGGGTGTGCAGGTGATAGAGCTTGAGCGTACGAACCTCGGCCCGGGCGCCCGACGTCGCCGCGGACAGAAAACCGACGGCCAAAATCACGAACGCCAGCCACCTCGGCCAGACGCTCATGTGAAAATGCCGCCCGTTGTTGTGTCGTTCGACTTTGTTCAAATCAAATGGCCTTGCAGGCTGCCGTTTGTCCCCGGATTTGACCAAACGGATGCGTCGTTTTCACATCCGAATATCGATCCTAATGGTTAATCATCGTTTATTGAAGCCGAAATGCGGTAACACCGTGGCGATATCCCGTCAAAAATGATGCACGGCATTTCGTGGTAAACCGCTGGTTTATATCAAGAATCCGGCCTCGCCGAGAACACGATCTGTTACCGTTAGCGTTAATGCGTGATCCTCGGCAACGCCAACCGCTGAAAACCAAGCGTTTTCAGGTCAAAAGCGACAATTTGATTCGGATTTTAGGCAGGCAAGCTGGTTCGAGGCTTGCCCCTCATGAGGCAAGCCGGTCGACGCGACCAGCTTCGGGATCAATGCCATATTCCTTCAACTTGCGGTAGAGTGTCGAGCGGCCGATGCCCAATCGCCGGGCGACTTCGCTCATCTGGCCGTTGTAATGGTCGATCGCAAGCTTGATCATCTCGAGCTCGACGTCGGCCAGCGCCCGCACATTGCCGCGCTCATCGAGCGCACGGAGCGTTCCGAAACGCGGCTGCGGCCTGGCTGACGCCTCGCCGTCGGACAAGCCGGCTCCCATTGCATCTGCGACAGTCTCATCCCCTTGCCGAGTCGCGTCCGCAACCGTATCGGCGATGGCGGATGCCGGTTCCGCTCCGAGATTGACCGTTCCTTCCACCTGCGCACGGATCTGCGGGAATTCCTCCTCGGTCAGCACGTCGCCCTCGGCAAGCACCGACGCCCGGAAGACCGCATTCTCCAGCTGGCGGATGTTGCCCGGCCAGTCATAGGCCTGCAGCATCGCAAGCGCCGTGGCCGATATGCCGGCAAGGCGGCGGCGCGGATCTGTCGGAGCGACCTTCTCCATGAAATGCCGGACCAGGTAGGGAATGTCGTCGCGGCGGTCGCGCAGCGGCGGCACGAAGATCGGGTAGACGTTCAGCCGGTAGAACAGGTCCTCGCGGAACTTGCCGTCCTTGACCTGCTGTAGAAGGTTGCGGTGCGTGGCCGAGATCAGCCTTATATCGACCTTGACGGTCGAGCGGCCGCCGACAGGATCGACCTCGCCTTCCTGCACGGCGCGCAAAAGCTTGACCTGGACGTCGAGCGGCAGGTCGCCGATCTCGTCGAGGAACAGCGTGCCGGAATTCGCCTCGACGAACTTGCCGATGTGCTTGTCCGTTGCGCCGGTGAAGGAGCCCTTCTCATGGCCGAACAGGATCGATTCGACCAGATTGTCGGGGATAGCGCCGCAATTGACGGTGACGAAGGGCTTCGAGCGACGATCGCCGCTGCCCTGAATGGCCCGCGCCACCAGCTCCTTGCCGACGCCGGATTCGCCCTCAATCAGGATCGGGATGTTGGAGGCCGCCGCCTTCTGCCCGAGGCGTATCACGCGGTCCATTGCCGGGCTGCGCGTGATCATGTCCCTGAAGGTGAGGTGGCCGCCGCCCCGCCGCCGCGAAGCGCGCTTCATCTCGTCCTCGACGGCTTCCACCTTGAGCGCGTTGGAGATCGCGGTCTGCAGCCTGTCGGGCGACGCCGGCTTGACAACGAAGTCGAAGGCGCCGTGCCGCATCGCCGAGACGACGGTTTCGATGCCGCCCTGGGCGGTCTGCACGATGACGGGAATGTTGATGGCACGCTCGCGCATCGCCTTCAGCACGCCGATGCCGTCGAGACCGGGCATGACGAGATCGAGAATGACGACCGAGACCTCGCGCGCATTCGGCCCGTCGAGCACGTCGAGGCCGGCGGCGCCGCTATCCGTGACGATCGCGGTGTGGCCGAACTTGGTCAATGCGGCCTCGACCAGCCTGCGCTGCACCGGATCGTCATCGACTATGAGTATGGAACCTGTCATGACTGTTTGAGTTGTCCGCCCGAGAAAATCCCATGGATCATCTTGGCACAGGGTTCTAAATAAGGTTTCAAAAAACCCGGTGAACGAATTCCTTAGGATTTGACCGGCTTCTCCTTTCCCTTTGATTCTGGCCTTGGTTCAAAGAAGGTATTGTCGATGCGCATGATGTTTGGTCGGCGGCTTGCGGCCCCAGCGTCGGGCCAGGGCGCGGCGGAGCTTGGCGACTTGCCGGAGTGGAATCTCGCCGATCTCTATTCGGGCATGGAAGCGCCCGAGTTGAAGCGCGACATCGCCAAGGCGGCCAGCGACGCCATCGCCTTCGAATCCCGCTGGAAGGGCACTTTGGCCACCGAGGCCGGGCGCGGCGGCGCCGGCCGGCTTGGCGAGGCGCTGAAAACCTATGAGGCGCTCGAGGAACTGATCGGCCGCATCGTCTCCTATGCCGGGCTCGTTTATGCCGGCAACACCGCCGATCCGCAGCGCGCCAAGCTCTATGGCGACGTCCAGGAAAAGATGACGGACGCCAGCGCCCATCTCTTGTTCTTCGCGCTCGAGCTGAACCTGATCGACGATGCGGCGATCGAGAACGCCTTGGCCGCCGACAAGGACTTCGGCCACTACCGGCCTTGGGTGCTCGACCTCAGGAAGGACAAGCCCTACCAACTCGAGGATCGCATCGAGCAGTTGTTCCACGAAAAGTCTGTCACTGGGCGGGGCGCCTGGAACCGCCTGTTCGACGAGACGATGACCGACCTGCGCTTCGACGTCGACGGCGAGGAGCTGACGCTCGAGCCGGCGCTGAACCGACTGCAGGATGCCAATGGCGAGGTGCGCCGCCGTGCCTCCGAGGCGCTCGCGGCGACCTTCCGCAAGAACCTGCGCACCTTCACCCTCATCACCAATACCTTAGCCAAGGACAAGGAAATCTCCGACCGCTGGCGCGGCTTCCAGGATATTGCCGACTCGCGCCACCTCGCCAACCGCGTCGAGCGCGATGTCGTCGACGCGCTGGCCGCGGCCGTGCGCGAAGCCTATCCGCGGCTGTCGCATCGCTATTACGCGATGAAGGCGCGCTGGCTCGGCATGGAGGTGATGAACCATTGGGACCGCAACGCGCCGTTGCCGGAGACGCCGCAGGCGGTGATCCGCTGGGACGACGCCAGGGACACGGTGCTTTCCGCCTATCAGCGCTTCTCGCCCGACATGGCCGAGATCGCCCGCGGCTTTTTCGATCGCAGATGGATCGACGCGCCGGTGCGGCCGGGCAAGTCGCCCGGCGCCTTCGCCCATCCGACGGTGCCGTCGGCGCATCCTTATGTGCTGCTGAACTACATGGGCAAGCCGCGCGATGTGATGACGCTGGCGCATGAGCTCGGCCATGGCGTGCACCAGGTGCTGGCCGCCGGCCAGGGCGCGCTGATGGCCTCGACGCCGCTGACGCTGGCCGAGACCGCCTCCGTCTTCGGCGAGATGCTGACCTTCCGTTCGCTGCTCGAGCAGACCGCTGACCGCCGCGAGCGCAAGGCCATGCTCGCCCAAAAGGTCGAGGACATGATCAACACCGTCGTGCGCCAGATCGCCTTCTACGAGTTCGAGCGCAAGGTGCATGCCGAGCGCAAGAACGGCGAGCTGACCTCGGACAGGCTCGGCGAATTCTGGCTGGAGGTGCAGGCCGAGAGCCTGGGGCCCGCGATCAAGCTGCGCGAGGGCTACGAGGTCTTCTGGACCTACATCCCGCACTTCATCCACTCGCCTTTCTACGTCTATGCCTATGCCTTCGGCGATTGCCTGGTGAATTCGCTCTACGCCGTTTACCAGAATGCCGAGCGCGGATTTCAGGAGAAGTATTTCGAGATGCTGCGCGCCGGCGGCACGAAGCATCATTCGGAGCTTCTGGCGCCCTTCGGCCTCGACGCCACCGATCCCGCTTTCTGGCAGATCGGCCTTGGCGTGATCGGTTCGCTGATCGACGAGTTGGAAGCGCTCGAGAGGTGAACAGCAACGAAGGGCGCATCGGCAGCTATAGTTTAGCCAAGACGCATATTAGCAAGAATCTATTCTTGCCCTAAATAGCTGTTCTTGAATAACTCTCCGGCGCATTTTTCAACTGGCTTTCGACAAGCCATATGATAGCGTCCGGCCTCAAGCTCAGCCGGACGCATCGCGCAGGCCAGAGATGGCTGGTCGCGCCGCTACGGCGAATGCGATGACGGCCGTCGGCTTCGGACAAGGCCAACGCCGATGGCTCGATTGAAGTCGGCGATTGCGCCGATCACGGAACCTTTGACGATCCCTGGCGTGAGCTCGCCTTTCCGGGCCTCGGCCGACAGATCGGACTGGAGAGGGAAATGAGCACTTTTTTCTACATGCTCCTGGCGTTCGTTGTGGGTATCCTGGTCGGCTGGTTCATCTGGGGCCGTCTGCGCGGCGAGCTCGACAGTCTGCGTGGCGATCTCGACCGCACGCGAAGCGAGCGCGACAGGCTGCGCGCCGACAGCGATCGGTTGAAGGGCGAGCTCGACGCCAGCGGCCGTGCCCGCGCCGATCTCGAAAGCCGGCTGCGCGACACGCCTTCCGCCAAGGCCGGCGCCGACAAGGCCGCCACGCCGGCGCCGTCGGCGCTGATGCCGACGACATCGGCGGCGGCAAAGGCCGGGCCCGCAAAGCCCGCCGCTGCAAAGAAGCCGGCCGCAACGAAGACTGCAGCGGCACCGAAGCCGGCGGCCAAAGCCGCCGCGCCGAAGAAGACGGCAGCACCCGCGGCAAAGAAGGCGGCAGCGCCGCAGGCCGCGTCCGGCAAGGCAGACAATCTGCGCCGCCTCATCGGCATCGGGCCGATCAATGAAAGGCTGCTCAAAGGCCAGGGCGTCACCACCTACGCCCAGATCGCCGCCTGGACCGCCGCCGACGTCAAACGCATTGAGGAGGTGCTCAATTTCGACGGCCGCATCGCGCGCGAAAAATGGATTGAGCAGGCGAAATTGCTGGCCGCCGGCGACGAGGCCGAATTCGCCCGCCAGTTCCCCTCTGCTGGAACCGCAAGCAACAGCTGAACAATCCGCCTGTTGGCGTAAGGCGGCGTTCTCACGGGCGCCGTCTTTGTTTTGGGCCAGCCGCCTTTGCGCCGCCCCACGCCGTTCCCTCGATTGCGCCTCGCCGAACCCCCATATAGAGCGGTCGACTGAATTGTCCGCACCCAAGGGTTCATGTCTCTGCCCGCAGCCATCTTCCGCAACGACGCGACCGCTCGTCAGCTGGTCTTCGATAGGCCGCGTGAGATCATCGTCGCGCACGAGGCGGAAGAGTTCACGCCCGCGCTTGAAAGGGCGCAGGCAGCCTCCGATTCCGGCAAATGGCTGGCGGGCTATTTCTCCTACGAAGCCGGTTACCTGCTCGAGCCCAAGCTGGTGCCGCTGCTGCCCGAAGGCCGCCGCGCGCCGTTGGTCTGTCTTGGCGTGTTCGATGCGCCTGTGGACCAGGCTGTGTCGCCGAACACCGGGCCTGCCAGCAACGGCCCGATCTTCGATGCCCGCGCAGCCTGGTCGGCCGAGGACTATGCCGGCCGCTTCGCGCGTCTTCACAATCACATCCGCAAGGGCGACTGCTATCAGGGCAACCTCACCTTCCCGGTCCGCGCGCAGTGGTCCGGCGATCCGCTTGCGGCCTTCGACGCGCTGACGGAACGCCAGCCGGTGAAATATGGCGCGCTGGTCTCGCTCGGCGATCCGATCGTCCTGTCGCGCTCGCCCGAATTGTTCTTCGAGATCGATGCCGACCGCATGATCGAGACGCATCCGATGAAAGGCACCGCGCCACGCGGCGCGAACAAGGCCGAAGACGCCCGGCTGAAAGCCTTCCTGCGCAACGACGAGAAGAACCAGGCCGAGAACCGGATGATCGTCGACCTTCTGCGCAACGACATCTCACTGATCAGCGAAGTCGGCACGCTCGAGGTGCCGGAACTGTTCCGCATCGAGACCTATCCGACGGTGCACCAGATGGTGAGCCGCGTGCGGGCAAGGCTTTTGCCGGACATCGGCATCCGCCAGGTCTTCGCCGCGCTCTTCCCTTGCGGCTCGATCACCGGTGCGCCGAAAATCCGTGCCATGGAAATCCTGCATGAGCTGGAAGACGTACCGCGAGATGTCTATTGCGGCGCTATCGGCTGGATCGCGCCGGGCGGCAGGATGCGTTTTTCGGTGGCGATCCGCACCATCTCGCTCTTTGCCGACCGCGAGGCCGTCTACAATGTCGGCGGCGGCGTCGTCTTCGATTCCACCGCCGAGGAGGAGTATCGGGAGTGCCTGTTGAAAGCGCGCTTCGCGACGGGAACGGTGCCGGCTTCGAGCTGATCGAGACCATGCGCTGGGAGCCTGGCTCGGGCTTCCTGCGCTTCGAGCGCCACCTTGCGAGGCTCTATGCGTCCGCCGCCGAACTCGGCTTCGCCTGCGATCCGGCGCGGATCGGCGAGGTGCTTTCCGGCGCCGTCGGCGGACACGGAGTTGCCATGCGCGTACGCCTTGCCTTGCAGCGCAATGGCGAAGCCGCAGCCGCCGCTCAAGCCTATGAACCCCTGCCCGCCGACAAGGTCTGGCGGCTGCAGCTGGCGCGAATACGGATCGATTCGGCCAACACGCTGTTGCGTCACAAGACAAGCCTGCGCCAGGTCTACGCGCAGGCGCGCGCCGAATATCTCGCCACCCGCGCCGACGAAGTGCTTTTGGCCAACGAGCGCGGCGAGCTCTGCGAGGGCACGATCACCAATCTCTTCGCCGACTTCGGCGACGGCCCGCTTGCCACGCCTCGGCTCGACTGCGGCCTTTTGCCTGGAATATTGCGCGGCGCGCTTCTGGACGAAGGCCGCGCCGTGGAAGCGATCTACAGCTTCGACGATCTGAAGGCGGCGAAGGCGATCTTCGTCGGCAACTCGCTACGCGGGCTGATCCCGGCGCGGCTTGGCTGACCGCGCCGGAGACATAAACTGGATAGCACCCAAACAGGCATGACCATCCGCCAGCCGACCCATACACCCTATGACGGGTCCTCGAAGCTCTTCACCATCGGGCTGAAGCCGCTCGACTTCGACCTCTGGATCGAGGTCGACGAATTGCTGCTGCCGCATCTGGCCGAGAAGCAACGGCTCTATGCGGAAATCCCGGAAAAGGTCTTTGTCGAGGAAGACCACACAAGCGAGGCTCAGCGCGAAGTGCTGGACCTGCTCGTCGCGCATCTCGAAGCCGCGCATCCCGGCACGCATCGTCGCAACGGAGAGGATGTCGAGCCGATCGGTTTCGAGACGGCAAGCGACAGGCTGCCTCCTGCCCTGCGCGAGGCGCCGCTGGCCAACGCTTCGCTGCTCGTCCAGGAAGATCTGATCCTGATGCGCCGCGGCGAGCACGGCTGGCGGCTCGCCGCCGGCTCGCTCTGCTTCCCTTCGTCTTGGTCGCTGCAGGAAAAATTCGGCAAGCCATTGCAGGAGATTCACAAACCGGTGCCTGGATTCGGGCCCGGCACGCGGCCGGCCGAGCTCATCAACCGCATGTTCGACGGCCTGCAGGGCCAGGCGGTCGAGCGCTTCAACTGGTCGATCCAGGCCGGCGATGCGCTCTATCATCCGCTCTCCAATGTCGAACGCATCGACCGCGCCACGAACCGCCCGAGCCGCTTCGCCGACGGCGATGTCGACGCCCACGCCTTCATCCGCGTCGAACGCCAGACGCTGCGCAAGCTTCCCCTGTCGCGCGACATCCTCTTCACCATCCGCATCCATCTCGATCCGCTCAAGCTGCTCATTCGCCATCCTGACCGGGCAGCCCTCGCCGTCTCCTTCGCGGAGCAGCTCCTGGCCCTCGACCAGCAACAACTCGACTATAAGGGCCTGACCGCCGACCGTGACCGGCTGGTCGAATTCCTCAGCGGCATGGCCTGCACGCCTTAACCAAGGTTCCAGGCTGGCCTGGCCGGCGATTGGTGCTTTTCGCTGGTTTATGACAATGATCTGTGGTTGTAGCGCTTGGCCGTCGGGCAAAGGGCCCGGCTTTGCGCGTGTTTGAAGGAGTGTGCGAAAAAATGGCGAACGAAAACTGGCCCGTTTACGGTGAAATCACCGGTCCCGTCGTGATGATCGGCTTCGGCTCGATCGGGCGGGGAACGCTGCCGCTGATCGAGCGCCATTTCAAGTTCGACAAGTCGCGTATGACGGTCATCGACCCGCGCGACACCGACCGCAAGCTGCTCGACGAGCGCGGCATCACCTTCATGCAGGACGCGGTGACCGAGAAGAATTACAAGAAGCTGCTGACGCCGCTTCTGACCAATGGCGGCGGCCAGGGCTTTTGCGTCAACCTGTCGGTCGACACCGGCTCGGTGGACCTGATGAAATTGTGCCGCAAACTCGGTGTGCTCTACATCGACACCGTCGTCGAGCCGTGGCTCGGCTTCTATTTCGACACCGAGGCCGACAATGCCAGCCGCACCAACTATGCGCTGCGCGAGGCGATGATCAAGGAAAAGCAAGACAAGCCCGGCGGCCCGACGGCGGTCTCCACCTGCGGCGCCAATCCCGGCATGGTCTCGTGGTTCGTCAAGAAGGCGCTGGTCAACCTCGCCACCGATCTCGGTCTCGAGTTTTCCGAGCCCGCGCAGGAGGAGCGCGAGGCCTGGGCCAGGCTGATGAAGAAGGCCGGCGTCAAGGGCATCCATATCGCCGAGCGCGACACCCAGCGCACGAAGAAGCCGAAGCCGATGAACGTGTTCTGGAACACCTGGTCGGTCGAAGGCTTCATCTCGGAGGGCCTGCAGCCGGCCGAGCTCGGCTGGGGCACGCATGAAAACTGGATGCCTAAGAACGGCAAGAAGCACAAGCACGGCTCCAAAGCGGCGATCTATCTGGAACAGCCCGGCGCCAACACGCGCGTGCGCAGCTGGTGCCCGACGCCCGGCGCGCAATACGGCCTGCTGGTGACGCATAACGAGTCGATCTCGATCGCCGACTTCTTCACCGTGCGCTCGAAAAAGGGCAAGGTCCAGTATCGCCCGACCTGCCACTACGCCTACCATCCTTGCAACGACGCCATGCTGTCGCTGGACGAGATGTTCGGCGCCGCCGGCAAGTCGCAGCCCGTCCACCACGTGCTCGACGAGAACGAATTGGTCGACGGCGTCGACGAGCTCGGCGTGCTGCTCTACGGCCACGACAAGAACGCCTACTGGTATGGCTCGCAGCTGTCGCTGGCCGAGGCGCGCAAGCTCGCCCCCTACCAGAACGCAACCGGCCTGCAGGTGACCTCGGCTGTGCTCGCCGGCATGGTCTGGGCGCTGGAGAACCCGACCGCCGGCATCGTCGAGGCCGACGAGATGGACTACCGGCGCTGCCTCGAAGTGCAACTTCCCTATCTCGGGCCGGTCAGGGGCTACTACACCGACTGGACGCCGCTGGATAACCGGCCGGGTCTCTTCCCCGAGGACCTGGACAAGGACGACCCGTGGCAGTTCCGCAACATTCTGGTCCGATAGCAGCCGGACCTACCGGAGCAATTCGAGGAAAAGTGTGAAACGGTTTTCCGTCCGGATTTGCGTGAAAACAAGGGGATAGAGCGGTTCGCTGTTTCCGCGAAACGGTGGAGACGCTCTCCCTCTGCGCCTTGCAATCGCCCGGAAATCGGGCGATTGAGTATCGGCGGACTGAGGAGAGGATTTTCAAAATGACCATTGCGCGCAAACTGCTTTCGGCAGGCGCCGCGGCAAGCCTTCTGGCTGCGGCCGCCTGCACCACCACCGGCCCCGCGGACCAGCCTTCGATGGCGGCGCCGAAGGGCGTCGAGGGCAACTGGATCGACGCCAAGGGCACCGGCCTGTCGACCTTCGCGGCGGGCAGCTTCACCACCGTCGCCACCGACACCGGCCAGAAGCTGTCGGAAGGCAGCTACACCATGACCGGAGCGACCTCGGTCGAGATCCACGGCACCTCGCTGATCCGCCAGACGCCGGTCAGCTTCAACTGCCTGATGGTCTCCATCAGCCAACTCAATTGCACCAGCGCCAGCGGCCAGAATTTCGTGCTGACGCGCCGAGCTTGAGCGTTCGCAAATCGTCAGCCGACAGGGCCGGCGGCGCAAGCCGCCGTCCTTTTTTGTGCCGGCAAACATCTCCCTGATTTGTGCTTGCATCGACCGGAACCCGATGTGAACATGACCGGAGCTGACTGTTATTTTCCAGTCAAGCGAGGGCGCTAAGCATATTCCAAGTCAGCTTATCCGGGAGACGAAGATGAAGAAGATTGCCGCGATCCTAGCCCTGTCGGCCTCGGCGCTCGGCCTGTCGGCAGGCGCGTCTTTTGCCGACTACACGCTGAACATCCTGCATTTCAACGATTGGCACAGCCGCATCGAAGGCAACAACAAATACGAGTCGACCTGCTCCGCCGATGAAGAGACCAAGGGCGAATGCATCGGCGGCGCCGGCCGGCTGATCACGGCGATCGCTCAGGAGCGCAAGAAGCTCGAAGGCCAGAACCTGCTGCTGCTCAATGCCGGCGACAGCTTCCAGGGATCGCTGTTCTACATCACCTACAAGGGTGCGGCGGAAGAGGAATTCCTCAATCAGATCAAGCCCGACGCGGTAACGCTCGGCAACCACGAGTTCGACGACGGCGAGACCGCGCTGGTTCCCTATCTCGACAAGGCGAAATTCCCGATCGTCAGCGCCAATGTCGTGCCCAACGACAAGTCCGGCGCCAAGGACAAGATCAAGCCTTCGATCGTCGTCGAGGTCGGTGGCCAGAAGATCGGCATCGTCGGCGCCGTCACCAACGACACGCCGGAACTCGCCTCGCCCGGCCCGAACATCGCCATCGCCGACGATGTCAAGTCTGTCACGGCCGAGGTCGAGAAGCTCAAGGCACAAGGCATCAACAAGATCATCGCGGTCACCCATATCGGCTACAGGCGCGAGCGCGAAGTCATAGCGAAAATCCCGGGTGTCGACGTGGTGGTCGGCGGCCACAGCCACACCCTTCTGTCGAACACCGATCCGAAGGCCGAGGGACCGTACCCGACGATGGTCGACAACCCCGACGGTTACAAGGTGCCGGTGGTGCAGGCGGCGTCCTATTCGAAATATCTCGGCGAGTTCAAGGTCGTGTTCGACGACAACGGCGTCGTCAAGGAGGCGAGCGGCGCGCCGATCTATCTCGACAAGTCGATCACCCCCGATCCCGCCGTTCTTGCCCGCATCAAGGAGCTCGGCGCACCGATCGAGGCGCTGAAGAACAAGGAGGTGGCCGAGACCACCAAGGCCATCGACGGCAGCCGCGAGAATTGCCGCGCGCGCGAATGCGAGATGGGCAATCTCGTCTCCGACGCCATTCTCGAGCGCACCAAGGGCCAGGGCGTCGAAATCGTCATCTCGAATGGCGGCGGCCTGCGCGCCTCGATCGACCAGGGCACGGTGACTATGGGCGAGGTGCTGACCGTGCTGCCGTTCCAGAACACGCTGGCCACTTTCAAGATCTCGGGCAAGGACCTGGTTGCGGGCCTTGAAAACGGCCTCAGCCAGATCGAGGACGGCGCCGGCCGCTTCCCGCAGGTTGCCGGCATCAAATATTCCTTCGACAGATCCGTCGCGCCCAATGCCGGCCGCGTCAAATCGGTCGAGGTGATGGAGAACGGCGCCTGGACGCCGATCAGCCCGGACAAGCAGTACCTCGTCGCCACCAACAACTACGTCCGCCAGGGCGGCGACGGCTACAAGGTTTTCGCCGACAAGGCGACCGACGCCTATGACTACGGCCCCGGCCTGGAGCAAGTGGTGGCCGACTACCTCGGCGCCCACCGTCCCTACACGCCCAAGCTCGACGGCCGCATCACCGAGATTGCGGCAACGACGGCGGCGGCCGAGCCGGCCAAGCCTGCGGAACCGGCGAAGCCTGCCGAGACGGCCCCCGCCACCCAGGCACCTGCGAACGGGGCAGCAAAACCAGCCGAGACGTCGCCGGCAAGCGGCGAGCCCGCCATGCCGGCTCCGCCTTCCAGTTCCAGCGACATAGCTGGCACGCCGCCGGCGGTTTCTACTGAAACCGCTCCGGCCGCGCCCACCGAGACCGCGAAGCCGGCAGAGAGCGCGCCCGCGGCGCCGGCCGCGGAACCGGCAAAGCCCGCCGAGACCGCCCCGGCAACGCCTCCTCCCGCAGCCGAGCCGGCCAAACCGGCGCAGGCAACGCAGGCCGAAGCGAAACCGGCCGAGACCAGCCACACCATCGCCGCCGGCGATACCTATTGGGACCTGGCCAAGAAAGCCTACGGCGACGCAACCAAGTGGAAGCTCATCTCCGAAGCAAACAAGGATTATAAGCCGCGCCGCCTGCCGCTCGGCGCGACGCTGACCATCCCGCCGGCCGCGAAGTAACCGGTCATCCGGAAAGCATGGCACCCGCTCGGGCAACCGGGCGGGTGTTCCTTTTTGAGGTCCTGACGCGATAAGGTGCGGCCAGACGCAGCATTGAAAACCGGCAGGGCATCGCTAGGTTCCGCGGCGCTACCGGAGACTGTTGATGACCGTTGCCAACCCCACCGATGCCAAAGCCGCAAAGGCCGTCGGCCTGCCGCCGGCGCATGCCGCGCCGGTCAGGCCGGGCAAGATCGGCATCATGCTGGTCAACCTCGGCACGCCCGACGGCACAGACTTCAGGCCGATGTGGCGCTACCTGCGCGAATTCCTCTCCGATCCGCGCGTCATCGAGCTCAACAAGGCGATCTGGTATCCGATCCTGTATGGACTGGTGCTGACGACCCGGCCGAAAAAATCCGGTGCCAACTACGCCCGTATCTGGAACCGGGAGATGAACGAGTCGCCGCTGCGCACTTTCACCCGCGCTCAAGGTCAGAAGTTGGCCGCCGCACTTACCGACCTGCCCGATGTGGTGGTCGACTGGGCGATGCGTTACGGCAATCCCTCGACGGCAAGCGTCACTCAGAAGCTGGTCGACCAGGGCTGCGACCGCATCCTCACCTTTCCGCTCTATCCGCAATATTCGGCGACGACGACGGCGACCGCGAACGACCAGCTGTTTCGCGCGTTGATGAAGATCAGGCGCGCGCCGGCGATCCGCAGCGTGCCGCCCTATTATGACGAACCGGTCTATATCGACGCGCTTGCGCGTTCGATCGAGCAGCACCTGGCGACCCTCGATTTCGTGCCGGAGGTGGTGATCGCCTCCTATCACGGCATCCCCAAGCCCTATTCCGACAAGGGCGATCCCTACGGGATGCATTGCCTGGAGACCACGCGGCTGCTGCGGGCAAGGCTCGGCTGGGGCGAGAACAAGCTCATCACCACCTTCCAGTCGCGTTTCGGCGCGCAGGAATGGCTGCAGCCTTACACCGATGTCACCGTCGAGAAACTGGCCAAGAATGGCGTGAAATCGATCGCCATCGTCAATCCCGGTTTCTCCGTCGACTGCATCGAGACGCTGGACGAGATCGGCCGCGAGGCGGCTGAAACCTTCCATCACGCCGGCGGCGAGAATTTTGCGCACATCCCCTGCCTCAACGACAGCGCCGAGGGCATGGCGGTCATCGAAGCGCTGGCGCGGCGCGAGCTTTCCGGCTGGGTGTGACCGGTTTCACCGGCTGAAGCATGTCGCCCAGAAGTGTGCAGCGGTTCTGGGACAACGACATGCATCAAGACAAAGACTTAAAGCGCGTCGACCGACCCCCTTTCAGCGCGACGCGCTTTTAGCTCGAAACCGGTGCGCAAAAGCCTTCGCTAACCAATATTCCCGATCACCTGATTGTAACGCTGCGGAAACACACTTAAGTGATTCCGTGAGGTCGCCGCCTTTTGAGGGAGAAACGAAATGGGCTTCAGCGGTTTCGATATTGCCATCATTGTTCTTGTCTTCTTGGTCATCATCCTTCTTTTCAAAGGCATCAAGACGGTGCCGCAAGGTTATAATTACACGGTGGAACGCTTCGGCCGGTACACCAAGACGCTGACGCCTGGCCTGAACATCATCAACCCCATCTTCGAGCGCGTCGGCGCCAAGATGAATATGATGGAGCAGGTGCTCGACGTGCCGACGCAGGAGATCATCACCCGCGACAACGCCATCGTCGGTGTCGACGGCATCGCCTTCTACCAGATCCTCAATGCCGCGCAGGCCGCTTATCAGGTGGCGGGGCTGCAGAACGCCATTCTCAACCTGACCATGACCAATATCCGTACCGTCATGGGTTCGATGGACCTCGACGAATTGCTGTCCAACCGCGACGCCATCAACGAGCGCCTGTTGCGCGTCGTCGACGAGGCGGCGCATCCGTGGGGCATCAAGATCACCCGCGTCGAGATCAAGGACATCAATCCGCCGGCCAATCTGATCGAATCTATGGGCCGCCAGATGACGGCCGAGCGCAACAAGCGCGCCCAGATCCTGGCCGCCGAAGGCCTCAAGCAGTCGCAGATCCTCGAGGCTGAGGGCCGCAGGGAAGCAGCCTTCCGCGACGCCGAGGCGCGCGAGCGCTCGGCCGAAGCGGAGGCCAAGGCGACGCAGGTCGTGTCGGAGGCCATCGCCAAGGGCGACGTCCAGGCGCTCAACTACTTCATCGCCCAGAAATACACCGAGGCGTTGACCAGGATCGGTTCGGCCACGAACAGCAAGATCGTGCTGATGCCGCTTGAAGCCTCGTCGCTGATCGGAACGCTCGGCGGCATCGGCGAGATCGCCAAGGAAGTTTTCAGGAGTGAAGGTACGGCCGGCGCGCAGCGGCAGGCCGCACGCCCGCCGCTGGTTCGGCCGAACGAAAACTGAGATCATAGGAGGCTGCTCCCATGTTCGACCGTATCGTTTCCGAACTCGGCCCGTGGAACTGGATGGTTCTGGGCTTCGTGCTCCTGGTGATGGAGATCGTCGCGCCGGGCGTCTTCATGCTGTGGATCGGCATCGCCGCGCTCATCGTCGGCGCCGTGTCGCTGGCGATATGGGACGCCGCTTTCTGGACCTGGCAGGTGCAGGTGCTGGCGTTCCTGATCCTGTCGCTGATCTCGGCTTTCGTCGGCAAGAAACTGATGGCCGGCCGCCACGACGATGCCGACCAGCCGCTGCTCAACCGCCGCGGCGCGCAGATGGTGGGCAAGCTGGCGACGCTGGCCGAGCCGATCAAGGACGGCCGCGGCCGCATCAAGCTCGGCGACACGCTGTGGCGCGTTTCCGGTCCTGACCTCCCTGCCGGCACGCAAGTGCGCGTTGTCGGCGCCGCCGACACCGACCTGGAGCTGACGGTCGAGGCGGCCTGACCCGAGACAGGTATCGGACGGGCTGAGACTAAGGCAATTCCAGGAAAGGGCGTGGCTAAGCTGCGCCAATGCGCAGCAGGTCGTGGAAGTGAACCACGCCCACCGGCATTTTGTCTTTGGTCACGACCAGCGCGCCGATATTGTGCTCGTTGAGCATGGCGATCGCCGTGCCCGCCAGCGTCTGCGGATCGATCGTCTTGGGCGTGCGGGTCATGACCTCGTCGACGGTCACGTCGGCCAGATTGCGATGCAGATTGCGTGCAACGTCGCCGTCGGTCACGATCCCGACCAGTTTGCCGCTCGCATCGACGATGCAGACGCACCCGACTTTCTTCTGCGACAGCGTCATCACCGCTTCCGGCATCTTGGTGCCGAGCAGGGCGAGCGGCACCTGATCGCCGGTCCGCATGATCTCCGACACCAGGGTCAGGTTGGCGCCAAGCTGCCCGCCGGGGTGCAAGGTTCGGAAGTGATCCGGCGTGAAGCCCCGCGCTTCGAGCAGAGCGATAGCCAATGCGTCGCCCAATACGAGCTGGAGAAGCGTCGACGTCGTCGGTGCCAGCCCGTGCGGACAAGCCTCGGGCACGACCGGCAGCAGCAAGACCACATCGGCCGCACGCGCCAGCGCCGAGCTCTCGCCGGAAGTAATGGCGATCAGCGGGATGGAAAAACGCCTCGAATAGGCGACGATGCCCATCAATTCCTTGCTTTCGCCCGACCACGACATGGCGATGATGGCGTCGTCCTTGGCGATCATGCCGAGATCGCCGTGATTGGCCTCGGCGGGATGGACGAAAAAGGCTGGCGTGCCGGTCGAAGCAAGCGTCGCGGCGATCTTGGCGCCGATATGGCCGCTCTTGCCGACGCCGGTGACGATGACGCGGCCCTCGATCCGTGAGATCAGGTCGATCGCGGCGGCAAAAGGCTCGGTCAGCCCGTTTGCGAGCGCGGCGGCCAGGGCCGCCACGCCGGTCTGCTCCGTCGCCACCGTTCTCAGCGCCGATTCGATCGCGGCCTGCCTGTCCGGCTGCTTTCTTTCTGGGGACCCCGCATGCATGGCGCAAGCGATTAGCGCTTTGCCGCGCCCCTGTCCAACGGAATTGCCTTCAACCTCCGATTGGGGGCCCAGAGGCGGCTCTCTCAACCCTCCGTTAACCATCCGCATTTACGGTTCGGTAAGTATGGCGCAACCGCGCCGCGCAAGCAGTGGTGACGATGTCCGGGGGCCAATCTGAAATGAAAATCGGCCGAAGCGGCCTTGCCGTTGCAGCACTGCTGCTGACGGCAGGCGCGCTAGCCCTGCTGCGTCCCGCGCCGGCATTCTCGCAGGAAACCGAGCTGCGCGGCGAGGTCTCCGAGTCGGCCATACTCGCCGACCAGCAGCGCAAGGCCAGGCGGGCGCAGGGATCGCAGGGCCAGACGCCGCCCGCCGCCGCCGTCCAGGACACGGCATCGACGACCTACCAACCGTCAAGCCCCGGCGCCGTTCCCGATGATGATCAGACGGCGGGCGCGACGGACAGCATCTTCGATCAGCCGCAGGCAACGGACGATCCATTGGCCGTCACGAAGGCTCCGGCAAAACCCCGCCGACCGTCGACGGCAAAGCAGCGTGCTCAGGACGCCAAGGCCGGCGCCAAGACCGCCGACAAGAAAAAGGCCAAGAAGAAAACCGGCGAAGCGACGGACAGCACGACCACCGCCGCGACCGTCGGCACAGGCAACCGGACCGACGCCACCGCCACCGGCGATGAAGACGGCAGCAACCGCCGTGCCGTCACCATCGATAGCGTCGACAAGCAGAAGCTAGACCCCGGTCAGGAGCGCACCGCCTCCATCGAAGGCCTGAAAGTCAAACCGGAGGAGGATCCCTTCGCCGCGCCGGGCGTCAAGGTCGGCACCTTTCTCTTCCGGCCGACGCTCGAGCAGGGCTTCACCGCGACCTCCAACGCCGATTCCAGCAGCACCGGCAAATCGGCGGTTCTGTCCGAGACGGCGCTGCGCTTCACCGCGACCTCCGACTGGCGCGAGAATTCGGCTTTGATTACCGGCTACGGCCAGTTCCGCAACACCGTCTCTGGCCAGAAGATCAACGACGCGCAGGGCCGTATCGAGGGCCAGCTCAATGTCGACCTCGACAACGAGCTGCGCGCCATCGCCAAGCTGGGCTACGAGGCCGCGCCGGAATCGGCCTCCTCGCCGGATGCGATCGCCGGTGTCACCCAACAGCCGCTGCGCCAGACCGTCGACGGCAGCCTCGGTCTCGAAAAGAGTGTCGGCAAGATGCGCTACGCGCTGACCGGCGCGGTCTCGCATGATTTCTACGGCGATGCCGAGCTCTCCGACGGCACCACCGTTTCGCAGAAGGATCGCGACTCCACGCTCTACACCGCAACCTTGCGCACCGGTTACGAGATTTCGCCGGCGCTGACGCCGTTCACGGAAGTCGAGGCCGGGCGGCGCCTCTATGACCTGCGCGTCGACACCGACGGCTTCGAGCGATCCTCGACCAGGCTTGGCGCGCGCGCCGGGCTCGAGCTCGACATGGGCGAGAAGCTGTCCGGCGAATTTTCCGTCGGCTGGCTGCGCGAGGCGATCGACGACAACCGCCTTCCGGCGGTAGCGGGTCCGAGCATCGATGCCGACCTCAAATGGTCGCCCGAGCGCGGCACCACTATAGGCCTGACCGGCAAGACCAGGGTCGAAACAACCACGACGGCTAATGAGAGCGGCGATATCCTCTACTCCGGCCGTCTGACCGGCGAGCGCCAGATCCGCGCCAATCTGACGGCGAACTCGGCGCTCGGCCTCGACTGGCGCGATTACACCGGCTCCGACGGCCATGATCTGATCCTGAGCGCCGAGGCCGGGCTGACCTGGTGGTTGAACCGCTATGCCGGGGTCACCACCAGGGTGAGGACGGAGAAGCTGACCAGCAACCTGCCTGGCCGCGACTATACGACCAACAGCGTCTATCTCGGCCTGAAGGTCCAGCGCTGAAGAGCAGCAACGGCCCAAGCCTATGCCGAGATTCAGGTCAGCCGAGTCGAGAACGGTGGCTTCCGAGAACCGGAGCGGAGCGTACTCAAAGTACGTGAGCACCGGAAGCGCAGGAAACTGCCGTTCGCAGACCGGCCTCACCTGAATATCGGCATAGGCTAAGACGCGGCGCCGCGCCGCTCTACTGGCCGCACCTCGTCCAGCAGCGTGCGAATAACGCCGGCCATGCTTCCGTTCATGTCGCTACGCCAGAGCGCGAAGGCGACATTGGCCTCGACGAAACCTTCCGGCGAGCCGCAATCGAACGTGCGCCCCTTGTAGTGATAGCCGTAGAAGGGCTGCTCTTTCTCCAGCTTCAGCATTGCGTCGGTCAGCTGAATCTCGTTGCCGGCGCCACGCTCCTGGCTCTCCAGGATGCCGAAGATTTCCGGCTGCAGGATGTAGCGGCCGTTGATGTAAAGATTGGAGGGCGCGGTCCCCTGTTTCGGCTTCTCCACCATGCCGGTGATGCGGAAGCCGTGATGCGCGTCCTCGCCGCGGCCGACGATGCCGTATTTATGGGCTTCCGCCGGATCGCATTCCTGCACGGCGACGATATTGTTGCCGGTCTCGGCATAGAGTTCGACCATACTCCTCGTGCAGCTCTTTTCCGACTGCATGATCATGTCCGGCAAAAGCAAGGCGAACGGCTCCTCGCCGACCAGCTCGCGGGCGCACCAGACGGCGTGGCCAAGGCCCATCGGCACCTGCTGGCGCGTGAAGCTCGTCTGTCCCGGCGCCGGCTGAAGCCGCTGCAGGCGGGCGAGCTGATCGTCCTTGCCGCGCTGGGCAAGCGTGTCATACAGCTCGAACTGGACGTCGAAATGGTCCTCGATGACCGCCTTGTTGCGTCCGGTCACGAAGATGAAATGCTCGATGCCGGCCTCACGTGCCTCATCGACCACATATTGGATGACCGGCCGGTCGACGACGGTGAGCATTTCCTTCGGGATGGCCTTGGTGGCCGGAAGAAACCGCGTGCCGAGGCCGGCGACCGGGAAAACTGCCTTGCGAACGCGCTTCATGCTGACACCCCCTGCGTTTCAGCCAATTATCCGCTCGGCGGCACGCTCCGCAATCCCCCAAACATTTCCCGACGGAAATCATTTTCACGCCGGAATGTTGGATTAAGGGCGAGCAGTGAACGTGAGAACTAAAAGCCGCGACACCTCTTTTCGTTCCGCGCGGGACCTATGGTAAACCAAATGCTAACCCGGTTCGGCGTTGAATGATCTTCCTGATTTGACGAAGGAGGAAATGATGTCCGTTCGCAACACCGCGAGGCGCCTGACGGCACTGGCGACGGCCGCCGGCCTCACGCTGGCCTTGCTGATGCCCGCCGGACCCGCTTTCGCCGATGCCGGATTCCGGCAGTGGGTCTCGGGTTTCCGCGCCACCGCTGTGGCGGGCGGCGTTTCGGGCGCGGTCTACGACCAGTCCATGAGAGGCATCGAGCCCGACCCGGTCGTGCTGGAAAAGGCCCGCACCCAGCCGGAATTCACCGCGCCCGCCTGGGACTATTTCGACAACCGCGTGCACGACCAGGCAGTCGCCAACGGCCAGGCGATGGCGAAGAAATGGAGGCCGTGGCTCGATCGCATCGAGGCGCGGTTCGGTGTCGACCGCAACATCCTTTTAGCCATCTGGTCGATGGAATCGAACTATGGCGAGACGCTCAAGCGCGACGACATCATGCGCAACGTCGTCCGCTCGCTGGCGACGCTTGCCTATGGCGATCCGAAGCGCTCGAAATATGCCCGCACCCAACTGATCGCGGCCTTGAAGATCCTGCAGACCGGCGACATCGACGAAAGCCATCTGATGGGCTCCTGGGCAGGCGCGATGGGCCAGACGCAATTCATCCCGACCAGCTACCAGCGCTATGCGGTCGACATGGACGGCAATGGCAAGCGCGACATCTGGAGTTCGATCCCCGACGCGCTGGCGACCTCCGCCAATCTGCTCAAGAAGAACGGCTGGCAGGCCGGCAAGACCTGGGGCTATGAGGTCTCCATACCAGCCGGCAAATTGCCCGGCGGCGCAAAGACGATCGCCCAATGGCAGGCGCTCGGCGTCGTCAGGGCCAGCGGCAAGCCGTTCAAGAACCTGACCGACAAGGCGACGTTGAAAGTGCCGGACGGCCGAGGTGGACCCGCCTTCCTGATGATCAGGAATTTCTCTGTCATCAAGGCCTACAACAACGCCGACAAATACGCTCTGGCCGTGGGCCTTCTGGCCGACGAGATCGCCGGCGGCACCGGCCTGGTTCAGGACTGGCAGCGGCCTTTCACCAAGCTCAGCTTCGAGGAACGGCAGGAACTGCAGAAGCGGCTTTCAGATCACGGCTACTATGACGGCAAGTTCGACGGCAAGATCGGCGACGGCTCGAAAGCCGCCATCATGGCCTACCAGGCCAAGGTCGGCTTGAACCAGGATGGCTATCCGAGCCTGGAAGTGCTCAAATGGCTCCGCAAGCAGTAAAGCCTGGGGAAGCGCCAGCATCCTCTCAAAGACGGCAAGGATGCTGTAGCGCTTCGGCTTGCGCATGACTTTCCCACGTCTTCCGGTCATGCGCCAAGGGATGGAGAGGTGTTTGGTTTCGGTTGCGCGTATCAGGCAGGGCATTCGCCGGGCGCCGATCCTGTTTCTCGCCCTGGCCGTGCTCGTCGTCACCGCCGTCGGCGCCTTCCACGCACCGGCATTCGCGCAGGAGGAAAGCCGCGGCTGGTCGTTGCGTGACCTTCTGTTCCCGCGCCGCAGCGAACGCGTCGAGCCACCGTTCGAAATCCAGAAATCAAGGCCGAAACCGAAGAAGAAATCCAAGCCGCGCCCGCCGGCCGAGCCGGAAACGCCGATCGTCGAGAAGACGAACGACGCCCATGTCGTGCTGGTGGTCGGCGATTTTCTGGCGGGCGGGCTGGCCGAGGGCCTGGACACCGCCTTTGCCGACAATCCCGCCGTCAGGATCGTCACCCGCGCCAACGGTTCGTCCGGTTTCGTTCGTGACGATGTCTACAATTGGCCAGCCCAGATAAAATCGCTGATCGAAACCGAGAAACCGTCGGCCGTGATCGTCATGCTGGGCTCCAATGACCGCCAGCAGATGCGGGTCGGCGAAGTGCGCGAGCAGCCGCGCTCGGAGAACTGGACCAAGGAATACGAGCGCCGCGCCGATGCGCTCGGCAAGGCCATCCAGGACACCAAGGTGCCGTTCCTGTGGGTCGGCATGCCGGCTTTCGGTATGTCGAAGATGAACTCGGACATGCTCGCCTTCAACGACATCTACCATTCGGTCGCCGAAAAGCATGGCGGCGAATTCGTCGACGTCTGGGACGGCTTCGTCGACGAGAACGGCGCTTTCGTCACCTCCGGCCCGGACATCAACGGCCAGCCTGTTCGCCTGCGTTCCGATGACGGCATCAACGTCACAAAGGCCGGCAAGCGCAAGCTCGCCTTCTATACGGAAAAGCCGCTGGCGAAGATCCTGGGCTTGGCGGCGCCGGGAAGCGTCACGACCGTGTCGGCGCCGGCCGGAGCTCCGGTTGAGGCGCCGAAGCCGGCCGCGGCGCCCGTCATCGTCGACCGCACCGCGCCGATGCTTCTCGGCGACCCGGCGCTCGACGGCGGCACCGAGCTGCTCGGCGCCGCGCAGCCGGCCAGGGCCGATCCGAACCTGCCAGGCGAAAAACTGATCGTCGAAGGCAAGGCGCCCGCCGCCTCGCCCGGCCGCGCCGACGATTTTTCGTGGCCGCCGAAGACGCAGCCGGCGACAGCAGCCGTCGAGTCGGACTCCACGCCCGCCAGCCCTTAATCGACGTCCATCGGATTCGTCGGGATGAGATCACCCTTTGATCGTCCTGCGCGAAAGCGATTTCACGCCAGGCCGAACAATGGCATTGTTCTATCCCGCTGGGATTACAGGGGGGCGAACATGTCGGCGACGGGCTATGCCTTGCTTGGCTTCGTAACTTGGACCCTCCTCCTGCTTGTATGGATGGAGATCCTGCGCACCCATCTTGTGGTGAGCGGCCGCATCCCGGCAAATGGCTTCACGCCGGATAACGCAAGTCTTTCGCCCTTTTTGCAGCGGCTTGCGCGAGCCCACGCCAATTGCATTGAGGGACTCCCGATATTCGGTGGCCTCATGGGCGTGGCCATGATGACTTCGCGGACGGGGATCACCGACCCCCTTGCATACTGGTTTATCGCCGCGCGGCTAATCCAGTCGGCCATTCATCTGGCGTCGACAAGTCCAAACGCGGTCAAGGCTCGATTTTCCGCGTTCGCGATCCAGATGGCCATCGGCCTCTACTGGGCGGTAAAGCTGCTGGCCGGTTAGGCGCTTCAAGAAGCTTACGGGTCAGTGAGTGCTTTGAAGCCTTACCGCGGCAGCACCGTCGATCCCATCAGCGCCTCGTCGATCGAGCGCGCCGCCTGGCGGCCCTCGCGGATGGCCCACACCACTAGCGACTGGCCGCGGCGCACGTCGCCCGCCGCATAGAGCTTGTCGACGCTGGTCCTGTAGTCGCGATCGTTGGCCTCGACATTGTTCGAGCGGCGGCTGTCGGTGACGACTTTGATCTTGCCGTCGAGCTCCTTCATCAGGCTGTCGCCCGCCGGACCGGCGAAGCCGATGGCGATGAAGGCGAGATCGGCGCGGATGACGAACTCGCTGCCGGCGATCGGCTTGCGCTTGTCGTCGACCTCGCAGCAGCGCACACCGGTCAGCTGGCCTTCCTCGCCGATGAACTCGAGCGTCGCCACCTGGAATTC
Organism: Mesorhizobium sp. B2-8-9; assembly: GCF_006439475.1. NCBI lineage: Bacteria > Pseudomonadati > Pseudomonadota > Alphaproteobacteria > Hyphomicrobiales > Phyllobacteriaceae > Mesorhizobium > Mesorhizobium sp. B2-8-9. The sequence goes on from NZ_VFTQ01000008.1 coordinate 151,253, forward strand.
GCGCTCGGCGCCCTCGGCCTGCGAAGAGGACGTGCGCATTTTCGTCGCCCAGTAGGGCCAGACGGCAAGCTTGTCTTCCTTCTCCGGCGGCTGCGGGCGGATGTCGAGCTGCGTCACGCGCACCGCGCCCTGGCGGAAGGCGGTGCCGATGCAGTCGGACGCGGTGTCGCCGCCGCCGACGACCACGACATGCTGGCCACCGGCAATGATCGGGTGCGAGGGCCAGGCCACCGACTGGATCGGCTCGCCGCCGACGCGACGGTTCTGCTGCACCAGATAGGGCATCGCGTCATAGACGCCGCTGAGGTCGCTGCCTGGAATGCCGGCCGGACGCGGCGTCTCCGAACCGCCGCAATAGAGCACGGCGTCGAATTCCCCGAGCAGATCGGCCGCTTTGATGTCGACGCCGACATTGACGCCGCAATGGAAGGTCACCCCCTCGCCCTGCATCTGCTCGATGCGCCGGTCGATATAGTGCTTCTCGATCTTGAAGTCCGGTATGCCGTAGCGCATCAGCCCGCCGGGGCGGCTTTCGCGCTCATAGACATGCACGTCATGACCGGCGCGGCCGAGCTGCTGCGCCGCTGCCATGCCGGCCGGGCCTGAGCCGATGACGGCAACGCGCTTGCCGGTCTTCCTTTCCGGCGGATAGGGCCGGATGTGGCCGGTCTCATAGGCCTTATCCGCGATCGCCTGCTCGACCGTCTTGATGGCGACCGGAATGTCCTCGAGGTTCAGCGTGCAGGCTTCCTCGCAAGGCGCGGGGCAGATGCGGCCGGTGAACTCCGGGAAATTGTTGGTCGAGTGCAGGTTGCGGATCGCGCTGTCCCAGTCGCCATTGTAGACGAGGTCGTTCCAGTCCGGGATCTGGTTGTGGATCGGGCAGCCGGTCGGCCCATGGCAGAACGGAATGCCGCAATCCATGCAGCGCGCGGCCTGTTTCTCGACTTCCTTGTCCGACATCGGCAGCGTGAATTCACGGAAATGCCGGATGCGGTCGGAGGCCGGCTGGTACTTGTGCACCTGCCGGTCGATCTCGAGAAAGCCTGTTACCTTGCCCATAGTCCAGTCCCTGCTGTCCGAAGGCACGCTTTTGCAGCGCACCCGTTAACCCCATAAGGCTGCCATGGCAACCTTCGTTCCGAGGTCAGGATTGTTGGTGAGGATGCCGGCCGGAAAGTCATCTTTCCGGCCGTGCCCGAAACTATTCCGCCGCCACGCTCATGCGCATGCGTTCCATCTCGATCAGCGCGCGGCGATACTCCACCGGCATGATTTTCCGGAATTTCGGCCGGAAGTTCTGCCAGTTGTCGAGAATCTCGCGACCGCGCACCGAACCGGTGAAATGCACGTGGTTCGAGATCAGCTGATAGAGCCGTTCCTCGTCATGACTGGTCATGTCGCCGGAGACGTCGACGCGGCCCTTGTGGTCGAGGTCGCCGCCGTGATGGAGCAGCTTCTCCATCAGGTCGTCCTCTTCCGGGACAGGCTCGAGCTCGACCATCGCCATGTTGCAGCGCTCGGCGAAATCGCCCTTCTCGTCCAGCACATAGGCGACGCCGCCCGACATGCCGGCCGCGAAGTTGCGCCCGGTCTTGCCGAGCACGACGACGATGCCGCCGGTCATGTATTCGCAGCCGTGGTCGCCGACGCCCTCGACGACGGCCGCCACGCCGGAATTGCGCACCGCGAAACGCTCGCCGGCGACGCCGGCGAAATACGCCTCGCCTTCGGTGGCGCCGTAGAGCACCGTGTTGCCGACGATGATCGAGTCCGCCGCGACGATCTTGGCCTCTTGCGGCGGCCGGATGACGATGCGGCCGCCCGACAGGCCCTTGCCGACATAGTCGTTGCCGGCGCCGACCAGCTCGAAGGAGACGCCGCGCGCCAGGAAGGCGGCGAAGGACTGGCCGGCGGTGCCGGTCAGCTTCACCTTGATCGTGTCCTCGCGCAGGCCCTTGTGCTTGAAACGCTTGGCGACTTCACCCGACAGCATGGCGCCGACAGAGCGGTCGACATTGCGGATCGGCAGCTCGATGGTGACCGGCTGCTTGGCGTCCAGCGCCGGCTTCGCCAGCTCGATCAGCTTGCGGTCGAGCACGTCGTCAATCGGATGCTTCTGCCGCTCGGTCCAGTGCAGCGCCTCATGCGGCGCGTGCGGCTTGAAGAACATCTTCGAGAAATCGAGCCCGCGCGCCTTCCAGTGTTGGATGACGTCGCGCTTTTCCAGGAGATCGGTGTCGCCGATGATCTGGTCGATATGGGTGAAGCCCATCTCGGCAAGCAGCGCCCGCACCTCTTCGGCCACGTAGAAGAAGAAGTTGATGACGTGCTCGGGCGTGCCCTTGAAGCGCTTGCGCAACACCGGGTCCTGCGTCGCCACGCCGACCGGGCAGGTGTTGAGGTGGCACTTGCGCATCATGATGCAGCCGGCCGCGATCAGCGGCGCGGTCGAGAAGCCGAACTCGTCGGCGCCGAGCAGCGCGCCGATGATGACGTCGCGCCCGGTGCGCAAGCCGCCATCGACCTGCAGCGCGACGCGCGAGCGCAACCCGTTGAGCACCAGCGTCTGATGCGTTTCGGCAAGGCCCATTTCCCACGGGCTGCCGGCATGCTTGAGCGAGGTCAGCGGCGAAGCGCCGGTACCGCCGTCATAACCGGAGATGGTGATGTGGTCGGCGCGCGCCTTGGCGACGCCCGCCGCGACCGTGCCAACGCCGACCTCCGACACCAGCTTGACCGAGACATCGGCCGCCGGATTGACGTTCTTCAGATCGTAGATCAGCTGCGCCAGATCCTCGATCGAATAGATGTCGTGATGCGGCGGCGGCGAGATCAGGCCGACACCGGGCGTCGAGTGCCTGACCTTGGCGATGGTCGCGTCGACCTTGTGTCCGGGCAGCTGGCCGCCCTCGCCGGGCTTGGCACCCTGCGCCACTTTGATCTGCATGACGTCGGAATTGACCAGATATTCCGCCGTGACGCCGAAGCGGCCCGACGCGACCTGCTTGATCGCCGAGCGTTCCGGATTCTTGCCGCCGCCGGGCAGCGGCAGATAGCGGTCAGCCTCTTCGCCGCCCTCGCCGGTGTTCGACTTGCCGCCGATGGCGTTCATGGCACGCGCCAGCGTGGTGTGCGCTTCCCTGGAGATCGAGCCGAACGACATCGCCCCGGTCGAGAAGCGCTTGACGATCTCGGCCGCCGGCATGACGTCCTCGATCGCGACCTTCTTGCGGCCGGTCTCTTCCGCTGTTCTGATCTTGAACAGGCCGCGAATGGTCTGGGCGCGAGCGGTCGCGCTGTCGATCTGCGCCGAATAGTCCTTGAACGTGTCCCAGGAACCCTGCCGCACGGCGTGCTGCAGGCTGGCGACGGCATCGGGCGACCACATATGCGCCTCGCCGCGCATGCGGAACATGTATTCGCCGCCGACCTCGAGACTGTTGCGCAGCACCGGATCGCTGCCGAAGGCATCGCTGTGGCGGCTAAGCGTCTCGGTGGCGATCTCGTCCAGGCCGACGCCTTCGATCAGCGTCGCTGTGCCGGTGAAATACTTCTCGACGAAGTCTGACTTCAGCCCGATAGCGTCGAAGATCTGCGCGCCGCAATAGGACTGGTAGGTCGAGATGCCCATCTTGGACATCACCTTGAGGATGCCCTTGCCGATCGACTTGATGTAGCGCGAGACCACCTCGTACTCGTCGACCTCTTCCGGCAGCTCGCCACGCTTGTGCATGTCGAGCAGCGTGTCGAAGGCGAGATAGGGATTGATCGCCTCGGCGCCGTAACCTGCCAGGCAGCAGAAATGATGCACCTCGCGCGGCTCGCCGGATTCCACCACGAGGCCGACCGCGGTGCGCAGGCCCTTGCGGATCAGGTGATGGTGCACGGCCGCCGTCGCCAGCAGCGATGGGATCGCGATGCGGTCCGGGCCGACCTGGCGGTCGGACAGGATGATGATGTTGTAGCCGCCGGCGACCGCCGCCTCCGCGCGCTCGCAGAGCCGGTCGATGGCGCCTTGCATGCCGGCGGCGCCCTCGTTCGAGCCATAGGTGATGTCGATCGTCTTGGTGTCGAAACGGTCCTCGGTGTGGCCGATCGAGCGGATCTTCTCCAGATCGCCATTGGTCAGGATCGGCTGGCGCACTTCGAGCCGCTTGCGGCGCGACGTGCCGACGAGATCGAAGATGTTCGGCCGCGGCCCGATGAACGACACCAGGCTCATCACTAGCTCCTCGCGGATCGGGTCGATCGGCGGGTTGGTGACCTGGGCGAAGTTCTGCTTGAAATAGGTGTAGAGCAGCTTCGACTTGTCCGACATCGCCGAGATCGGCGTGTCGGTGCCCATCGAACCCACCGCTTCCTGGCCGGTGGTGGCCATCGGCGCCATCAGAAGCTTGGTGTCTTCCTGCGTGTAGCCGAAGGACTGCTGGCGATCGAGCAGGCTGACATCCTTGCGCAGCGCGCGCGGCTCGACCGGCTTCAGATCTTCCAGGATCAGCTGCGTGTTGGCGAGCCAGGTCTTGTAGGGGTGCCTGGTCGCGATCTCCGACTTGATCTCCTCGTCGGAGACGATGCGGCCCTTGGCGAGATCGATGAGCAGCATGCGGCCGGGCTGCAGCCGCCACTTCTGCACGATCTTTTCCTCCGGCACCGGCAGCGCGCCGGCCTCCGACGCCATGATGACGCGGTCGTCGTCGGTGACGATATAGCGCGCCGGGCGCAGGCCGTTGCGGTCGAGCGTAGCGCCGATCTGGCGGCCGTCGGTAAAGACCACCGCCGCCGGTCCATCCCACGGCTCCATCAGCGCCGCATGGTACTCGTAAAAAGCCTTGCGGTCGGCGTCCATGAGCTTGTTGCCGGCCCAGGCTTCCGGGATCAGCATCATCATGGCGTGGGTGAGCGAGTAACCGCCCTGGAACAGGAACTCGAGCGCGTTGTCGAAGCACGCCGTGTCCGACTGGCCTTCATAGGAGATCGGCCAGAGCTTCGAGATGTTGTTGCCGAACAGCTCGGAATCGACCGAGGCCTGGCGCGCCGCCATCCAGTTGTTGTTGCCGCGCACGGTGTTGATCTCGCCGTTATGCGCGACCATGCGATAGGGATGCGCCAGCTTCCATGACGGGAAGGTGTTGGTCGAGAAGCGCTGGTGAACCAGGATCAGCGCCGTTTCGAAGCGCGGATCCTTGAGGTCCTTGTAATAGGCGCCGACCTGATAGGCCAGGAACATGCCCTTGTAGACGATGGTGCGCGCCGACAGCGACACGCAATAGGCGCCGACATCCTTGTTGTCGTTCTCGGCATAGATGCGGCCCGAGATCACCTTGCGCAGCAGGTAAAGCCGCGCCTCATATTCCTCGTCGTCCGGGATGTCGGCCGTGCGGCCGATGAACACCTGCCGATGGAACGGCTCGGACGCCACGATATCCGGCGCCTTCGACAGCGACGAATTGTCGACCGGCACGTCGCGGAAGCCGATGAGCGGCAGCCCTTCCGACTGCGCCGATTCGGCGATGATCTCTTCGATATGGGCGCGCAGCGCCGCGTCCTGCGGCATGAACCAGTGGCCGACGCCATATTGGCCGGCCGGCGGCAGTTCGACTCCCACGACCGCCATTTCTTCGCGGAAGAAAGCGTCCGGGATCTGCACCAGCACGCCGGCGCCGTCGCCGACCAGCGGATCGGCGCCGACGGCGCCGCGATGGGTGAGGTTTTCCAGCATCGCCAGGCCGTCCTCGACGATCCCGTGCGATTTCACGCCCTTCATGTTGGCGATGAAGCCGACGCCGCAGGCGTCGTGCTCGTTGCGCGGATCATAGAGGCCCTGCGCGGTCATGCCGTTGGCGGTTCGCAGCCCTTTGGTCAGGACGGTATTTTTAACGGCTGCCGCTTTCGTCTGCGCGGCCTGGCCGTTGATCGCAGATGGCGTCAGTTCCGTCATCGTCCTATCCTCCGTTCTCCACCTTGGCCCCGACTGTCTCAGGACGCTGGTTTACCTTGGGAAGCATGATGCTTCCCCTTCATGTTGCTGCACGTCTCGCGAAATCCACCGAACCAAACGGCTATACGCCCGGTTCGCATCCGGTATCGTACAGGCCAGAGCCGGGCCGTCTACCCGCCGCTCGCGACAATGGCCGGAATGGCAGCGATGATACGCCAGTCCGGCCTGTTTTGTGCGACAAAATAAGACAGCACTACTGTCCTAAATTTTTTATGGCAGAAATCAGACAGCCGCACAAGACCGATTCACAAAAAACTTGGGCGTGCCACGACACAAAATTTCGTGAAAGGCGTCGGAAACGCAAGCTTTGGTCCAGGCATTTTGGCGTCGATTGCTGGCTTCACCGCTTCGCCGACGATTGGCCCTTGCGCTTCGACTGCCGAAGCGGTCAAGTCCCGCCACTTTCGCCGATCACGATACGGATTTCTCGATGTTCTTTGCATCCGACAACTGGGCGGGCGTCCATCCCGACATTTCGGCCAACCTGTCGCGCCACGCCGCAGGCATCGCGACCGCCTATGGCGACGGCGATCTTGACCGCGCCGTCTATCGTCGCTTCAACGAGATCTTCGAGCGTGAGGTGCAGGTCTTCTTCGTCGCGACCGGCACGGCGGCCAACGCGCTTTCGATGGCTGCGTTGAACCGCATCGGCGGCATCGCGCTTTGCCATTTCGAAGCGCATATGAATGTCGACGAGTTCGGCGCGATGGGTTTCTACACCGGCGGCGCGCGCATGGCGCCGGTGGCGGGACCGCTGGGGCGCATGACCCCGGAGGCCCTCGACCGGACCATCAAGCGATATTCGCAGGACCTGGCCCCCGCCGGCCAGCCGATGGCGGTCACCGTGACCCAGGCGACCGAGGTCGGCACGGTCTACAGCGTCGACGATGTCAAGGCGATCGCCGAGGTCAGCCGCCGCCACAAGCTGCCGCTGCACATGGACGGCGCGCGCTTCGCCAATGCGATTGCAGCGACCGGCGTCAGCCCGGCCGAAATGACCTGGAAGAGCGGCGTCGATCTTATATCCTTCGGCGGCACCAAGAATGGCTGCTGGATGGCCGATGCGGTCGTGGTTCTCAATCCGGATGTCGGCAAGGATCTGCGCCTGCTGCGCCAGCGCGCCGGACAGACTTTTTCCAAGGCCCGCTTCATCTCGGCCCAGTTCGAGGCCTATTTCACCGACGATCTGTGGTTGAGGATGGCAGGCCACGCCAATGCGATGGCCGCGCATCTGGCCGAGACTATCGAGGATGCGCCGGCCGGCAAGCTCGCCTGGCTGCCGCAGGCCAACGAAGTGTTTGCCATCCTCGGTCGGGCCACCGCGGAAAAGCTGCAAGCGGCTGGCGCCAAATTCTACGAGTGGGGCGTGCCGCAGGGGTTCGATGGCCACCTCGGCGACAATGAAGCGATCTACCGCTTCGTCGCCAGCTTCGCCACCACGACGCAAGAGATCGACCGTCTCGGCCAGTTGCTTGGCTGAGCTTGCGGCACTCGGGAGCAGCCAGATGACCAAGCCGCCTCTCGGCTCGACGATGCGGCTGGTTCGTCCGGCGCCGAACGTGCTGGGCTTCTATGACGGCCGCATCGAAGGCGTTCGCATCTGGTCGCACGAGCCGAACTGGCTTGACGACGGCGCTTACACGCTTGGCATCTGCACCCATGCGATCGTCGACGGCTCGCAGGCGCTTGTCTATGACACGCACATATCCCTGCCCCATGCCCGCTTCATCCGGAAAACCCTTGAGGAGATGGGCGTAACCTCGATGCGCGTCGTGCTCAGCCACTGGCATGACGATCATATCGCCGGCAACGAGGTGTTTGAGGATTGCGAGATCATCGCCAACCGCCTCACCGCCTTGGCGCTCGAACGCGGCCGGGCCGACATCGAGGGCGGTAATCCGCCGATCAAGCCGCTCGTGCTGCCCAACAGAGTTTTCGACAACAGCCTCAGCCTGACGGTCGGGGCGGTCCCCATCGAACTGCGCCAGGTCGAGATCCACAGCCATGACGGCACGGTGCTGCTGATGCCCGACGCCGGCCTGCTTTTGGCAGGCGACACGCTGGAAGACTCCGTCACCTATGTGTCGGAGCCGGAGCGCCTGAGCGAGCATCTGGTCGACCTTGGGCGCATGTCCAGCTGGCAGTTCGATCGAATTCTGCCCAACCACGGTTCCTTTGAGGCGATCGAAGCCGGCGGCTATGACAGAAGCTTCATCGACGCCACCGAGACTTACGTCCAAAAGCTGCTTGCCTGCCGGCAAGACCCCGACCTGGCCAAGCAGGATCTGCGGACCTTCGGCGCCGAGATTTTCGCCACCACGGCGACCGAGTATTTCGCGCCATATGAAGCCGTTCACCGGCGGAATGTCGAAGCCGTTCTTGCGGCAAATAATAAGTAGGCCCCTGCAGCTAGGCCACAAAGGGCCGCAGCAACAACTCGACGCCGAGCAGGACCAGAAAAATCAGGAACCAACGGCGAAAAGTTGCCGGGCTGATCTTCCGGCGCAGGATTTGCCCCAGCCACATGCCGAGCAGGGCCGGCAGCACGGCAAGCGAGGACATCGCCAGATGTCCCGCCTCGAAGACGCCATGCGAGGCAAGGCCCAGCGCCAGGGTGATCGTCGACATCGTGAAGGAAAGACCGAGCGCCTGGATCAGATCGTCCCGGCTCAACCCCAGCGCCTGGATGTAAGGCACGGCAGGCACTACGAAGACGCCAGTGCCGCCCGTGACGACGCCGGTGAGGAAGCCCACGGCCGGCGAAAACCAGCGCTCGCTTTTCTCGGGAACGACAGGCTGCCGCGCGAGCAGACTATAGGCGGCATAGACGATCAATGCCGCGCCGAGGCCGGCGGTCGTCCATTTGACATTGTCGCTGGCGAGCAGCCGTGCGCCGATGATCGTGCCGATCAGAATGCCCGCCATCATCAGCCAAAGCCGGCGCAGGACCGCCGAAAAACTCGGGCCGGCGAAAAGCTGCCAGACATTGGTGACGAAGGACGGCACGATCAGCAGCGACGCCGCGATCACCGGCGGCATGATTGTGCCAAGCAATCCCATGGCCAGCGTCGGCAGGCCCATGCCGGTGACGCCCTTGACGATACCGGCAAGCAGGAAAGTGATTGCAACGGTGAGTGTCAGCAGCAGGGAAAAATCGGACATCGCCCTTCATGATCCGCCGCTGCATGCTTCAAAAGAGCCAGAACCGCGCGTTGCCGGTGGCACAATAAAAAGCGGCGCCTCGCGGCGCCGCTTTCGTCTCGGGAGGGAGACGTTGTCTACTACGGGCCCCGCGGGTTACGCGGCGGCCTTGGTTTCGATCTGCTTGGCCTTGTCCGCGGACGAGGTGATCGCGATCTTGCGCGGCTTCAGCTCCTCGGGAATGTTGCGCTTGAGGTCGACGAAGAGCAGGCCGTTCTTCAGCGTGGCGCCTTCCACTTCGACGTGGTCGGCGAGCTGGAAGCGGCGCTCGAAGGACCGCGAGGCGATGCCGCGGTAAAGCAGCTCGGAACCCTCGCTGTTGTTCTCTTCCTTGCGCTCGCCCTTGACGGTCAGCACGTTGCGGTGGGCTTCGATCGAAATCTCGTCTTCCGAGAAGCCGGCAACGGCCATCGAGATGCGATAGGCGTTCTCGCCCGTGCGCTCGATATTATAGGGCGGATAGGTCTGCGCGGTCTCGGGCTGGCCGAGCGAATCGAGCATGGTGAACAGCCGGTCGAAGCCGACGGTCGAACGATAAAGCGGGGAAAAATCGACGTGACGCATGAGTGTTCTCCTTTTGAGCAACATGGTTTGCGTATGACCCGGTGCGAAACCCTCGAAAGGCGTTCCGGATAGGCCAGCGGCCCCGACATCGGCGGCCACAGCATTCATTTGGGAAGCTCAAAAAGCCATTTCAAGGTTTTCCTTGGTCGCAATGCAGCCACGTTCATGAACGGTGGATGAACCACGGCTTCGGCATCCGTTCAGTCATGCGGCATTAGGCTTCGGTCAAGTTCGAGCAATTCCAGGAAAAGTGTGAAGCGGTTTTCCGTCTGGAATTGCGTCAAGACAGAGAGACAAGCGGCGCCCCCTTCCCTGCGCCGCGACGAGGCCGAACCGGGTGCAACGTCCCTTCCTCCCGGATCGACAGAGGCCGGAAGTGCACCGCAGGCACTTCCGGCCTTCCCCGCACTGCAGCGCCGCGCGCCCTCTGGACGCGCTAAGGACGCAGTAGCACTTTTGATTTCGCGCATGATCCTTTCCGAAATCGATTCCGATTTTCGGGGTCATGCGCGGCAACCGCGTAAATACTCGCAACGCCTTTGCTTTTGCCGCCTGGCCGTCTATCACCATGCCGACGCCTCGCCCGTCCGGGCAAAGAACAAGCAACGACGCCGCATGACGGATCTTTTCCATCTGACCGAGGACAATCCCGCGCCGCAGAATGCCGCGGGCGGCTTCTTCACCACACGCGACGGCAAGAAGATCCGCTATGGCGTCTTTGCCGCTGTCAGCCGCCCGCTGCAGGGCTCGGTGGTTCTGCTGACCGGGCGCAACGAATGCATCGAGAAATATTTCGAGACCATCCGCGATCTCGCCGATCGCGGCTTCGGCGTCGCCATCCTCGACTGGCGCGGCCAGGGCGATTCCAGCCGCCTGCTGCGTGACCGCCAGCGCGGCTATGTCCGCAGCTTCCGTGACTATACGCGCGATCTCGAGCAATTCTTCGAAGAAATCGTGCTGCCCGACTGCCGCGGCCCCTATTACATCCTCGCGCACTCCACGGGCGCGGTGATTGCGCTGCTTGCCTCGCCGTCGATGGTCAACCGGGTGCGACGCATGGTGCTGCTGGCTCCTTTTCTCGAGGTGCCGGACCTGCCGGTCTCGATCGCCACGGTCCGGCGCGTCTGCACGGTTTTCTGCGCGCTGGGTCTCGGCCGGCTCTATGCCGCGCTCGGTCCGCGCCCGAAAGTGCCGCCCGCTTTCGAGGTGAACAAGGTGACCTCGGATGCTGCGCGCTACCGGCGCAATGTCGGTATCTACGAGGCCTGGCCGCAGCTCGCGCTCGGCGGTCCGACCATCCGCTGGCTGAGGGCCGCCGCCGCGGCCGCGAAAGCCGTCAGCGATCCGGATTTCATGGCAAGGGTGAAGGTGCCGATGCTGATCGTCGCCGCCGGCGCCGACCGGGTGGTCTCGACCAAGGCGGTGGAGGCCTATGCCAGGAAACTGCGCGTCGGCTCGCTGTTGATGATCGACGGCGCTCAGCACGAAATCCTGCAGGAGAAGGACATATATCGCGAGCAGCTCCTGGCCGCTTTCGACGCCTTCATTCCCGGCACCGGCGATGCCACTTGACGCCCGGTCGTGGGGGGCCGCCGCTGGCGGCGCGTTACGGCCGGCACACGAGCTTCATGGCCAATGGGTTCGCGACCTCGGCGCTCCGTCCGCCAAATCTCGGCTGAAAGCTGCCAGCGTTGCCGGCGTTGTCAGCTGCATAGTCATTCCCAATCCTGCGGCAAACGCGGGCACAAACGGCTGACTGGAAGGCGCGCCCGCGCGGGAGCGACACCTCGTTTCCGCCAAGGCACGGAGCGCTAGATACCTTCCGGGCGCCATCGCCAGCCGACACTGCCGGGAGGAGGAACGGACATGAACGTATCGCTGTCACGTCAGGGACATCGCCTGTTGCAAATCGGCGTCGCCCTGCTGCTGTTTTCGTCGTTCGAAGGATTTGCAATCCCGTACCTCGCCGCACCGCGCCTGGGGCTGTCGGCGCATACGCTCAGCGGCCTGGAGGCCGTTCTCCTGCTGGCGCTGGGTCTCCTTTGGGAAAGGCTCAATCTCAGCGCCGCCGCATCGCGGGTTGCGTTCTGGCTTCTGATCTATTCGGCTCTTGCCATTCTGGCCGCCTACGTGATGGCGAGCGTCTGGGGTGCCGGCAACGAGACGATGCCCCTGGCGGCCGGAGCCTTCCACGGCAGCGCCTTTCAGGAGACGGCGATCAAAGGCATCGGATATTCGTCGGCGCCAACCGGCCTCATTGCTTTCGCGCTCATTCTGTGGGGCTTGCGCCTTGCAGACCCTTCGTCAACCGAGAGCTAGAGCGCGCCGCAGTCTGCGCCGGCTTTGCATGAAACGGTCTCTTGGGCCCGCCTGGTGCTCAGCCGCGCAGCGCCGCCATCGCTGCCGCGTGAAGCTCGGGCGTCGCGGCCGCCAGTATGTCGCCGCCCTTCTCCGCCGGCCCGCCTTCGAAAGTGGTGATGACGCCGCCGGCCTTCTCGATGATCGGGATCAGTGCGACGATGTCGTAAGGCTTCAGGCCCGGGTCGGCGACGATGTCGATGCTGCCGGCCGCCAGCATGGCGAAGGCGTAGCAATCGGTGCCGTAGCGGGCGAGCTGCACCTTTGTCTCGAACTGGTCATAGCGCTTGCGCGCATCGCCCTGGAACAATGCCGGCGTAGTCGTGAACAGCGTCGCTTGCGCGAGTTCGGTCGTCTTGCGGGTCGCGAGCCGGCGCGGGCCGCCCGGTCCTTCATAATGCGACCCGGAAGCGTTGGCGTAGAACAGCTCACAGGTGAAGGGTTGCGACATCATGCCGGCGACCGCCTCGCCGTCGACGGTCAGCCCGACCAGCGTTCCCCACACTGGGATGCCGGAAATGAAGGCGCGGGTGCCGTCGATCGGGTCGATCACCCAGACATGTCGGCTGGCGAGATTCTGGCTGCCATGCTCCTCGCCGAGGATGCCGTGCTCGGGATATTCGGACGAAATCAGCGTCCGGATCGCGCGCTCGGCTTCGCGATCGGCCTCGGTTACCGGATCGAAGCTTCCCGTAAGCTTGTTGGTGACCGCCCCCTGGCTGCGGAAGCGCGGCAGGGTTTCGGCGGCGGCGGCATGCGCGATGCGCCGCATGAAATCGGTGCTGATATCCAAGTCGCTCTCCCCCATCGCGGCCGTTGCCGGCTGCCTGTTTCTCGCGGAACAGGCGCGCTGAAGACCGGTCAGACGCCCGTTTTCTGTTGCCCGAATGTCACATGTGAGCCGCCGAAGCGGAATTTCCACATCATATTGAATTAAAAAAGCCCGCTGTCGATTGACATTTGTGCGGCGCACAATAATTTTGTCATCGGACAGGTTTTCCTGTCCATGCCCTCCTTGGGCGTTTCCTCCCTAGACTTCGACCGTGTCGTGAAAACGATGCGGTCTTTTTTTCAGGCAATTCCGGGAAAGTGTGAAGCGGTTTTCCGTCCGGAATTGCTTATACAAGAACTCGGCGCGCCAACCGCGCCGTCATTCCGCCGCAAGCGGCAAATCGACGAAATGGTGGTCGGGCATCGACATCAGGTCGGCCGAGAAGCGGGTCAGGTCGCAGGCCAAGGCGTCGAAGCCGGCCGATTTCTGGAACGTCCGCTCGTCCATGTAAAGCCCGCGATTGACCTCGATCTGCAACGCATGCAGATGCCGCGCCGGCCTGCCATAATGTTCGGTGATGAACCCTCCCGCATAGGGCTTGTTATGCGCGACGGTGTAGCCCATGCGGACAAGCAGGCCGATGGCCATCTCGGTGAGCGCCGGCGAGGCCGAAATTCCGAACCGATCGCCGATGATGAAGTCGGGCCGCACACCGTTGTCGCCGACGCGTATACTGGCCGGCATCGAGTGGCAGTCGATCAGCACGGCATAGCCGAACCTGGCATGCGTTCTGGTCAGGAGCCGCTTCAGCGTCTCGTGATAAGGCTTGTACACTGCTTCGATGCGCGCCACCGCCTCGGCCAGTGGCAGGCGGCCGGGATAGATATCGAGGCCTTCGCCGACAAGCTTCGGCACCGTGCCCAGCCCGCCGGCGACACGCGCCGAACGAATGTTGCAGAAGGACGGGACCGGCTCCGCGAACATGCGCGGATCGAGTTCCCACGGCTCGCGGTTGACATCGAGATAGGCGCGCGGAAAATTGGCCGCCAGCAGTGGCGCGCCGAGCGGCACGGCGCCGCCGAAAAGCTCCTCGACATAGCAGTCCTCCGACCGGCGGATGGCGTTGCGGTCAAGCCGCGCCATGGCCAGGAAGCGCTCCGGATAGTGGCGGCCACTATGCGGTGAGTTGAACAGGAAAGGGACGCGCTGCTCGGCGCCCGATCGGATTTCGAAGGGTGGGACGACCGAAAAATCCTCGGCTGCCGTTTTCAATTTGCACGAACCAGGAAACAACACTGCATCATGACGTAAAACTTGCCACCTTGCGTGCGGCATGTCCAGCATTTCGGGCGACGAAACCGCAGCTTGAACCGGATGCGGGACGCCCTTCATTCACTTGATGTTTACCGACACATCCTCATATACAGCATGGTTAACAGCCTTGCCCGGCGGCAGGCTTGGGGCGGGTGATTCGGACGGGATATGATGGCACGCATTCTGCTGGCGGAAGACGACGACGATATGCGCCGCTTCCTCGTCAAGGCGCTGGAACGCGCCGGCTACCAGGTAAGCGATTTCGACAATGGCGCCAGCGCCTATGAGCGGCTGCGCGAAGAGCCTTTTTCGCTGCTCCTGACCGACATCGTCATGCCGGAGATGGACGGGATCGAGCTTGCCCGCCGCGCCACCGAGATCGATCCGGACCTCAAGGTGATGTTCATCACAGGCTTTGCCGCAGTCGCGCTCAATCCGGATTCCAAGGCGCCCAAGGACGCCAAGGTGCTGTCGAAGCCCTTCCACCTGCGCGATCTCGTCAATGAGGTCGAGAAGATGCTGCAGGCGGCCTGAGCCAGTTCGGCAGGCATCGACGATGCGCCGCGCCGATGCGACAAACGGAAGCCGTCTTTCCACATTCCCGCTATTGACGCGCCGGATCAAAAGTGGTGTATGCGCGGCTTCGGATGGGCGTGTAGCTCAGCGGGAGAGCACTGCATTGACATTGCAGGGGTCACAAGTTCAATCCTTGTCACGCCCACCATCCTTCCAATAACTTAGATATCTGGCGAGCACAGACCCTGCGGCTGACTGTCTGGCTGCACTGCGATTAGCGACTACCCGAGACCTCTTCGACCGAGCACAAGCCTTTTCGCCTAAGACGGCGAGCCCGTCCCCTATATTCGGATCCCCGCCTTCCAGAGTCGCAGCCGCGCCTTCGCCAGAGGACCGGACTGAGGCGTCGTCAATGGCCGTATGTGCCGTTTGATTCTCTTGAACAAGGCATTGGCCGGTTCCGCCTCCAGCGACTTCGCAATCATCCGCAGAGCCGGCTTCACCTTCCCGAATGTTGCATGGAGAATATGCGCCGAACACGCCGCGGCGTAGGGATGCCCCTCTGCGGCCGCCGCGAAGAAGGACTCGAAATCCTTCGACATGACATCACCGCGCCATGTTCGGCAGACCAGCACGCCAATCGCGCGCAACGGCATTGCGGGAGAGGCTTCGAACTGTCTTGTCATGAGCGCCTTCAAAACGGCTTCGCCGGACCGATAGTCGCGTTCGCGAAAAAAGGCCGCCGCGATTTTGAGCGGATAGACGTCGTTGTGCGGATCCAGCGCGTGAGCCTTTTCCAGGATGTCTCTTGCT
Organism: Mesorhizobium sp. B2-8-9; assembly: GCF_006439475.1. Taxonomy (NCBI): domain Bacteria; kingdom Pseudomonadati; phylum Pseudomonadota; class Alphaproteobacteria; order Hyphomicrobiales; family Phyllobacteriaceae; genus Mesorhizobium; species Mesorhizobium sp. B2-8-9. The sequence continues at coordinate 166,792 of NZ_VFTQ01000008.1, forward strand.
CGCGCGGGATTGATTTGATCCTCGAGATCGAGAAACGCGGTTTGATAGCCGAAGGCCGCCTCGAGCGGGTGGTAATCGCCCTGATGTCGGCTGAGTTCGGCCAGAATCATTTCCGCGGCTCTCGAACCGTCGAACAAGGTTTTCGGATGGACGAGACCGACATCGCCCATCGTCGATGCGACGGACGCATAGACGCTGCCGCCTGCATAGATTTTCTGGCACCGCGCCATCAGCCTCATCTCGAAGAATGCCTTGAGCGTCTCATCTGCGAATTCCGCCGATCCCAGATCGTCGCCCAGCAAGGCTCCCGTTTCCGACCGCAGATATTCGAGCGTTTCACGATCCTGACCGATCAGAAGAGTTGTCAGGCCTTTTGACGAAAGCTCCGACGCGACAGCCTTGACCAAGGTCGAGGCCACTACCTTGTCGCTGAAATGCAGCATGAAGCGATACTTGCCGCGCACGATGTCGCCGCTGCGAAGATGCAAAGCGGCGATCGGCCCCGGAAACAGGCACCTGTCGGCGGCGTCGAGCGCCTGATTCACGGTCTTGGAAAAACCGAAACCTCGCAATGTCTCCGATCGTTGGACGAGTTGGGGTCCGCCGTGAAAATGATCCAGTATCTCAAACTCGTTGCAGATCCAGCCGCGGAACCTTCGCCGTGCCGCCGCGGCATCGAGACTGGCACGGCTAAAGGCTACCTCTCCGAGAACATCGAAACCCAATGATTCGACCGTCTCCCCCAGCCAGTGCTTCTCGATGAAATCGGCGGAGAATATCTTGTCGACTTTCTCGACCGAGTGAAATTTGTCATCATGGATCGGCTTCCAGGCAAAGCCGAAGCGATAGCCGAGCGTGTCGGCAAGCGCCTTGGCGTTGACCATAGCCAGAAGCCGGCCGCCCAAGCCGTCCTCCCTGGTCGCCGCGATGAGTTTCGATTGAGAATCATGCAGTGCCAAGACGGATATCGCCTTTCTCGACATGGTCGAGGAACCAGGCATAGGTCTGTTCCAATCCATCTCGAAGCGAATAGGCCGGCCTCCAGCCGGTCTTGAACAGGCGCGAGACGTCCATCAGCTTGCGCGGCATCCCGTCCGGCTTCGTCGGATCGAACGCGATCTCGGCGCCGGCGCCGACGACCGATACGACGGTGCCGGCAAGCTCCGCGATGGTGATGTCCTCACCGCTACCGACATTGACGTGGCCGTCGCCGGAATAAGTCTTCAAAAGCCAGACAAAGGCGTCGGCGGCGTCGTCGACATGCAGGAATTCTCGCATCGGCCGGCCCGAACCCCACACCTGCAGGGTCTTTTGACCGGTTAGCTTCGCCATATGCGCCTTGCGCATCAGCGCAGGCACGACATGACTGCTGTCGAGGTCGAAATTGTCGCCCGGACCGTAGAGATTTGTCGGCATGGCCGAGATGTAGTCGACGCCATGTTGCCGCCGGTAGGCCTGGCAAAGTTTCAACCCGGCGATCTTGGCGACGGCGTACCATTCGTTTGTGGGTTCGAGCGGGCCGGTGAGCAGCGCGTCTTCCGGGATCGGCTGCGGCGCAAGCTTCGGATAGATGCAGGACGAGCCCAGGAACAGGAGCTTCTGCACCCCGCTGCGAAAGGCGGCCTCGACGACATTGGTCTGCACGACGAGGTTTTCGTAAAGGAAATCCACCGGGAAGCTGTCATTGGCCAGGATGCCGCCGACCTTGGCGGCCGCCATGATCACGGCGTCCGGCCGCCGGGCCTCCATCCAGCGGCGCACGCCGGCCTGGTCGAGAAGGTCGAGCTCGCTGCGCGCCACGGTCACGATCTCGCAATCCTCGCCAGCCAGGCGGCGCACCAGGGCCGAGCCGACCATGCCGCGGTGGCCGGCAATGAAAATGCGCTTTCCTTTGAGATCAAAACTCTTGTCCATAAGCGCAGGTCCTAGGTTGAACTGCCGTTGCGCCAAGCAGCGCCGGCGGTGCGCACCAGGTCGGCCCGAACCATTTCCGCCACCAGGTCCTTGAAGCCGATGGTGTGCGACCAGCCCAAAACCTTTCTTGCCTTGGCGGAGTCGCCGACCAGCGTATCCACTTCGGTCGGCCGGAAGTAGCGCGGATCGATCCGCACAAGCGCGGCGCCAGTGGCTGCGTCGATGCCGACTTCATCGGCGCCGCTGCCCTGCCAGCGAATGCGGTGTCCGGCCTCGGCGAAGGCGAGTTCCACGAATTCGCGCACCGAATGTGCCTCGCCGGTCGCGAGCACGAAATCGTCCGGCTCGTCATGCTGCAGGATGCGCCACATGCCCTCGACATAGTCGCGCGCATGGCCCCAGTCGCGACGTGCGTCGATATTGCCGAGATAGAGCGTGTCCTGCAGGCCGTGATGGATCGCGGCAACGGCGCGCGTGATCTTGCGGGTGACGAAGGTTTCGCCACGCGTCGGGCTCTCGTGATTGAACAGGATGCCGTTGGCGGCGAACATGCCATAGGCCTGGCGGTAATTGACCGTGATCCAGTAAGCATAAAGCTTGGCTGCCGCATAGGGCGAGCGCGGCCGGAACGGCGTGCTCTCGTTCTGCGGAGCTTCGACCGCATCGCCATAGAGCTCCGAGGTCGAGGCCTGGTAGAAGCGCACCGATTTCTCGAGGCCGAGAATGCGGATCGCTTCGAGAAGCCTGAGCGTCCCCAGCGCATCGGCATTGGCAGTGTATTCCGGCGTCTCGAAGCTCACCTGGACATGGCTTTGCGCGCCGAGATTATAGATCTCGCTGGGCTTCGTCTCCTGCACAAGGCGGATCAGATTGGTCGCGTCGGTCAGATCGCCATGATGCAGAAAGAAGCGCGCCCCGTCCTCATGCGGATCGACATAGATGTCGTCGACGCGCTCGGTGTTGAAGGAAGACGACCGGCGTTTGACGCCGTGGACCACATAGCCCTTGCCGAGCAGCAGCTCAGCCAGATAAGCCCCGTCCTGCCCGGTAACCCCGGTGACAAGCGCGACCCTGTCTGCCAGGGCGACCTTGTCTGCCGGGGCGACTTTCTCCGCCATTGCCATGTGCGCCCGCGCCTATTTTTCGGCAAGCGAATACGATTTATCGCCGAAACGCAAATCCCCGCACGGGGACCGGCTTAAACGCCCGCGACCGCCAGCAGGGTCTTCATCCTGGCGATGGCAAGATCGGGGTCGGCCAGCAGCCCGGCCTGGTCGGAGAGCCGGAAGACATCCGCGTAGTGGCATATGCCGCGCGCCGATTGCATGCCGCCCACCATCGTGAAGTGGTCCTGATGCCCGTTCAGCCAGGCCATGAAGACAATGCCGGCCTTGTAGTATTCGGTCGGCGCCTCGAAGATTTTTCGCGACAGCGGCACGGTCGGCGCCATCAGCGCGTCATAGCCGGCCTTGTCACCTTCCGCCAGCTTCGCCAGCGCGGCATTTGCCACCGGCGCGATGGCGTCGAAGATGCCGAGCAGCGCGTGCGAGTGTCTCCTGCCGTCGCCGGCGATCAGTTCGGGATAGTTGAAATCGTCGCCGGTGAACATCACCACCCCGTCGGGCAGCCGGTTGCGCAGAAAGACCTCCTTCTCCGCGTCGAGCAGCGATATCTTGATGCCTTCGACCTTGCCCGCATGCCGCTCGATGATGGCGACGACCGTGTCGAGCGCGGTATCGAAATCGTTGCTGCCCCAATAGCCCTTGAGCGCCGGATCGAACATGTCGCCCAGCCAGTGCAGGATGACCTTGCCCGATGCCTGGGACAGCATGCGGTCATAGACGCGGGCATAATCGTCCGGCCCCTTTGCCACCGCCGCCAGCGCGCGGCTCGCCATCATGATCGCCTTGCCGCCCCCGCCTTCGATGAAGGCGAATTGCTGTTCGTAGGCGCCGATGACGTCGTCGAGCGTCTTGGCCGCCGCCGGCGCCAGGTGATCGGTCCCCGCCCCCGACGCGAGGTCGGCGCCCGGCACCGTTTTGGCTTCCGCGATCGAGCGGCGGATCAGTTCCTTCGCGCTCGGCCAGTCGAAACCCATCCCGCGCTGAGACGTGTCCATGGCTTCGGCGATGCGAAAGCCGAGCCGCCACAGATGATGACGGAACGCCATTGTCCTGTCCCAGTCGACCGCCGGCCGCGACCACGGATCGGTCATGGCGATGGGATCGGCAACGACATGGGCGGCGGCATAGGCGATGCGCGAAAAGCGTGCGCCCTCGATCGGTTCGACCGGTTTGCCGACAAGCCGGTAGCTGACGCGGTCGCCGTTTGCCGCAGGCAAGGTGATGTCCATGGAACTCTCCCGTGCGGTCGCTATAAATGGAACGTTCCAATAAATCAAGAACCTTTATGATTCACGGCATCCAAGCCGGAAGACATTGCGTCTCCTTTGGAATAGCCCTTACATTCATTGAGGTTTTGAACCGCTCCAATCAATTTTTCGAATCTCAGCGGAATCGTGATTGACTCGGATTTGGATCGATGATTAGAACGTTCCAATAGATCTTCTCGAAACTTGGAGGACATGACGAGGATGGCCAGCCGGGCCAAGGCGACGATCCTGGACATCGCCCGCGAGGCCGGCGTGTCCAAATCGACGGTGTCGCTCGTGCTGCAGGGCAGCGGGTTGATCCGGCCTGAAACCGCGACCAGGGTGCGCAAGGCGATCGAGGATGTCGGCTATGTCTACAACCGCGGCGCCGCCAATCTGCGCAAGGCCCATTCCAATGTCATCGGCATGGTGATCAACGATCTCACCAACCCCTTTTTCGCCGAGTTGGCGGTCGGCATGGAGCGCGTCTTCCAGGCGGCGGGCGTCGTCCCCTTCATCGCCAACACGGCGGAAAACCCGGTGCGTCAGGAAGAGGTGCTGAAGTCGCTGATGGAACAGGGCATCGCCGGCCTGATCGTCTCGCCGGCGCGCGGCACCACGCCCGGCACCTTCCGCCGGATAGAGACGGCCGGCGTCCCGATCGTCTTCACCATGCGCAGGCTGCCGGACAGCCGCATTCCGGTGATCGCGCCGGACAATCATCGCGGCGCGGTGCTTGCCGCCGAACACCTGATCCGCAGGGGCCATCGCCGCCTGGCCTTCTTCGGCGGTTCATCCGATCTCGTTGTCTATCAGGAGCGCCTGGGCGGCTTCCTTGAAGCCTGCGAAACGCTCGGCATCCCAGCTTCCGACCGGCTGATCGTCGAGGGCGAGACCAGCCGCAAGGGCGGCATGGCCTGCCTGGAGACGGCCCTTGCCGTGCCGCAGCCACCGACCGCGGCGCTATGCTTCAACGATGCGGTAGCCTTCGGCGTCATGCTGGCATTGCGCAAACGCGGTCTCGAGGCGGGCGCAGACTTTGCCGTGGTCGGCTTCGACGACGTCGCCGAGGCCGAGCACTACAGCCCGGCGCTGACCAGCGTCGCCGTCGACACCGCGGGCCTCGGCGAGCGCGCGGCGCACGTCATGCTGAAGATGATCCAGTCGCGCACCACGCGCGCCGAGAACCATATCGGTGCCGTCAGCCTGGTCGTGCGGGAAAGCAGCGGCCCGGACCGCAACAGCCAAGTGGGAGACGCGGCGTGAGCGTGCGATGGGGACTGATCGGCGCCAGCACGATCGCCAGACAGTTCATGATCGATGCCATCCGCGCGCAGGCCGACGGCGAGGTCGCCGCCGTGATGAGCTCCAGCCCGGAACGGGCCGAGACCTATGCGAGGGAAAACGGCATCGCACGTGCCGTCTCGTCTCTCGACGCGCTGCTCAACTCGGACATCGACGCCGTCTACATCTCGACCACCAACGAATTGCACCTCGAGCAGGGGCTTGCCGCGATCAAGGCCGGCAAGCATGTGCTGTGCGAGAAGCCGCTGGCGCTGACCAGCGCCGATGCGCGTGAGATGGTTGTCGCCGCGAAAGCTGCCGGCATCGTCTTCGGCACCAACCACCATTTGCGCAATGCCGGCGCCCACCGCGCCATGCGGGAGGCAATCGCCGCCGGCCGCATCGGCAAGCCGATCGCGGCGCGCGTCTTTCATTCCGTCTATCTGCCGGAAAACCTGCAGGGTTGGCGCATAACCAAGCCCGAGGCCGGCGGCGGCGTTGTGCTCGATATCACCGTGCATGATGCCGACACGCTGCGCTTCGTGCTGGACGACGACCCCGTCGAGATTTCGGCCTTCACGCAAGCCGCCGGCATGGCCGGCGGCGGACTGGAGGATGGCGCTATGTGCATCTGGCGCTTCAAGTCCGGCATCATCGCGCAGTCGCATGAGGGCTTCACCACGAAATTCGCTGGCACCGGCTTCGAGGTGCATGGCTCGGAAGGCTCGCTGATCGCCGCCAATGTGATGACGCAGAAGCCGGTCGGCTCGGTGCATCTGCGCAGGGCGAGCGGAGAAGAAGAGCTGAGCTTCGACCGCGAGGATCTCTACACCCGCTCGCTGCGCCACTTCCATGCCGCGATCCGCGGCGAAGGCCAGCCAGCCGCCACCGGCGAGGACGGCGTCTGGTCGCTGGCGTCGGCCGAAGCAGCACTGCAATCGTCGAACACCGGCAAGGCCGTCGCTATCGACCCGCAACTTGGGGGCATCGCGTGAGCAAGCTCGTCTCGGCGGCTTATGCCGCCAGCCTGATCAAGGACGGCATGGTCGTGTCGGTGTCGTCGTCGAGCGGGCTCGGCTGCCCCGACGCCGTGCTTACCGCGATCGGCGAGCGTTTCGACGCGGAAGGCCATCCGCAGGCGATCACCACGCTGCATCCGATCGCCGCCGGCGACATGTACGGCATCAAGGGCATCGACCATCTCGCCAAGCCGGGCCTGCTCAAGCGCACGCTCTGCGGCTCCTATCCGTCCGGCCCCTCCTCAGCCGAGCCGCCGGAGATCTGGAAGATGATCGGCGACAATTCGATCGCCGCCTACAACGTGCCATCCGGCATCCTGTTCGACATGCATCGCGAGGCCGCCGCCAAACGTCCCGGCGTGCTGACCAAGGTCGGCCTCGACACATTTGCCGATCCGCGCCACCAGGGTTGCGCCATGAACGCCGCGGCCAGCGAGCCGATCGTCTCGGTTGAGCAGTTCGACGGCGAGGAATGGCTCTATTTCCGCGCCATCGTGCCCAACGTCTCGATCATCCGCGCCACGACGGCCGACGAGCGCGGCAACCTCACCTACGAGCATGAGGGCGCCTATCTCGGCGGGCTGGAGCAGGCGCTGGCCGCCCGCAACAATGGCGGCATCGTCATTGCGCAGGTCAAGCGCGTCGTCGAGAACGGCACCCTGAAGCCGCACGATGTGCGGGTGCCCGGCGTGCTGGTCGACCATATCGTCGTGGCGCCCGACCAGTTGCAGACGACGCAGACGCCTTACGACCCGGCGATCTCGGGCGAGATCTTCCGGCCGCTGTCGACCTTCCGCACGCCGGAGATGAACATCCAGAAGGTCATCGCGCGGCGCGTCGCCATGGAATTGCGCGACGGCATGGCCGTCAACATCGGCTTCGGCATCTCGGCCAATGTGCCGCGCATCCTTCTCGAGGAAGGCCAGCACGGCAAGGTCACCTGGGTGATCGAGCAGGGCGCGGTCGGCGGCGTGCCGCTGCTCGACTTCAAGTTCGGCTGTGCCTCCAACGCCGAGGCGATCATGCCCTCGCCGCACCAGTTCATCTATTTCCAGGCCGGCGGCTTCGACGCCTCGCTGCTGTCCTTCCTGCAGATCGACCGCCACGGCTCGGTCAACGTCTCGAAGCTCTCGGCGCGGCCGCATGTGACCGCCGGCGCCGGCGGCTTCGTCGACATCACCGCGCGCGCGAAGAAGATCGTCTTTTCCGGCTTCTTCAATGCCGGCGCCAAGCTGTCGCTGGCTGGAGGCGCGATCCGCATCGACCAGGAAGGCAAGGTGAAGAAGGTGGTCGCGGAGGTCGAGCACATCTCCTTCTCCGGCAAGCGGGCGGTCACCCAGGGGCAGGACATCACCTATGTCACCGAGCGCTGCGTGATGAAGCTGACGCCGGACGGGCTGATGGTGACGGAACTGGCGCCCGGCATCGACCTCGAACGCGATGTGCTGGCGCAGGCCGAGATCCCGCTCGCTGTGGCGAACGACCTCAAGGTCACGCCTGCGGCGCTTTATCGGGACCGGCCGATCGGCCTGTCGCTCAATGGCGGCGCTTCGCTCGGAGGCGCGCATGGCTGAGCTTGTCACCTTCGAGCGGGACGACGCCATAGGCATCGTCACGCTGCGCCGGCCGGAAAAGTTCAACGCGCTCGACATCCCGATGCTGCGTGCGCTCGAAGCGGCGCTCGACAAAGCGGAACTGGCCGAGGGCGTTCGCGCCGTGCTCATCCGCGGCGAAGGCAAGGGCTTCTGCGCCGGCGGCGACGTCGAGGCCTGGGGTGCCATGAGCGCCGCCGACTTCCAGGTGCAATGGGTGCGCTACGGCCACCGCGTCTTCGATCGGCTGGCGCGGCTCAGGCAGCCGACCATCGCCGTGCTCTCCGGTCATGCGCTGGGCGGTGGGCTGGAACTGGCGGCGGCCTGCGATTTCCGCGTCGCCGAAATGCAGGTCAAGCTCGGCTTCCCCGAAACCTCGATCGGCGTCGTTCCCGGTTGGTCGGGCACGCAGCGCGCGGTACTCCGCTTCGGCGCACAGATCGTGCGCCGGATGGCGATCGGCGGCGAGATTTTCCTGGCATCCGACGCGCTCGCGCACGGTGTCGTCGACCGACTGGTCGAAACAGGCAAGGCTTTCGACGAAGCCAAAGCCTGGGCCGAAAAGATCGCCGAGCGCGGTCCGCTGGCGACGGAGGCCGCCAAGCTGATGATCGGCATCGCCGAGGGCGAGGAAAACGCAGCCGCGACCGAGGCGCTGGCCAGCGGCTTCATCGCGCTCACCGCCGACCTTAAAGCCGGCATCGGCGCTTTCAAGGCCAAGCAGAAGCCGGCCTTTTCGAGATCCTAGAGAAGAGACGATGAACGCACCCCTCAACATTGCCATGCCGGCCGAGGCGTCTGGGGCGCCGAAGGCCTACAAGCTGCTGATCGACGGCAGGCATGTCGATTCCTGCGACGGCCGCAGCATAGAGCGCGCCAGCCCAGGCCACGGCTTCGTCGTGTCCCGTTATGCCCAAGCGGGCGCGGCGGAAGTCGAGGCGGCGGTGCAGGCCGCGCACAAGGCTTTCGAGACCGGTCCGTGGCCGCGCATGAAGGCATCGGAACGCGCAGCGGTTCTGCTGAAGGCTGCCGACCTGATCGAGGCGCGGCTGGAGCAGATCGCGCGGCTCGACGCGCTGGAATCCGGCAAGCCGATCGCCCAGGCGCGCGCAGAGATCGGCGGCGCGATCGACATCTGGCGCTATGCCGCCTCGCTTGCCCGCACGCTGCATGGCGAAAGCTATGCCAATCTGGGCGACTCCATGCTGGGCGTGGTGCTGCGCGAGCCGATCGGCGTCGTCTCGATCATCACGCCGTGGAATTTCCCTTTCCTGATCGTCAGCCAAAAGCTGCCTTTCGCGCTCGCCGCCGGCTGCACGGCGGTGGTGAAGCCGAGCGAGATGACGTCCGCTTCCACTTTCGTGCTCGGCGACATCCTGCTCGAGGCCGGGCTGCCGGCCGGCGTCGTCAACATTCTCGCAGGCTACGGCGCCGATGTCGGCGCGCCGATGGTCGCCCATCCGCTGGTCGAGATGGTCTCCTTCACCGGCTCGACCCGTGTCGGCAAGACAACCATGGCCGCCGCTTCCGATTCCTTGAAGAAGGTTTCGATGGAACTCGGCGGCAAGAACGGCCAGATCGTCTTCCCTGACGCCGACCTCGAGGCCGCTGCGGATGCCGCAGTGTTCGGCGGCTTCTTCAACGCCGGCGAATGCTGCAATGCCGGCAGCCGCCTGATCGTGCATGAGGCGATCGCCGACGACTTCCTCAACGCGGTCAAGGCGCTGTCCCAGAAGGTCCGCGTCGGCGATCCGCTCGACGACCGCACCAAGGTCGGCGCGATGATCTCGGCCGACCATATGGAAAAGGTAGCCGGCTATGTGACAGCGGCGAAGACCGACGGCGGCAGCGTTTTCGCCGGTGGCGCGCGGCTTCCATCAAACGCCGGTCAATATCTCGATCCGACCATCATCCGTGACGTCACGGAGGATATGGCGATCGCGCGCGAGGAAGTGTTCGGACCAGTGCTGTCCGTGCTCACTTTTGAAACGATTGAAGAGGCATTGCGCATTGCCAACAACACGCCCTATGGTCTGTCTGCAGGGGTGTGGAGCGCCGGTATCGACACGTGCATGTCGGTGGCGCGCGGCGTGCGTTCGGGGACGGTTTGGGTGAATACGTTCATGGAAGGTTATCCCGAACTGCCCTTCGGCGGCTACAAGCAGTCGGGTCTGGGACGCGAACTCGGCAAACGCGCTGTCGAGGATTATACCGAGGAAAAGACTATCCAGTTTCATCGCGGCCAGCGCACCGGATGGTGGGTCGGCTGAGTTGGGAGACCCCGGCGGACACCCGCCGGTTCTGTGAATGCAACAAGGGAGGTAGTACATGTTGCGCAAACTGCTTATCGGAACGGCTCTTGCGACGAGCTTTGCGTTCTCGGCGCACGCCGCGGACGTCAAGGAAGTGCAGATGCTGCATTGGTGGACGTCGGGCGGCGAAGCGGCTGCTCTGAACGTGCTGAAGCAGGATCTGGCCAAGGAAGGCTATGCCTGGAAGGACGTGCCGGTGGCCGGCGGCGGCGGCGATGCCGCCATGACCGCGCTGAAGGCGATGGTCGCGGCCGGCAACTATCCGACCGCCTCGCAGATGCTCGGCTACACCGTGCTCGACTATGCCGCCGCCGGCGTCATGGGCGACCTCACCGAGACCGCCAAGAAGGAAGGCTGGGACAAGTCGGTTCCGGCCGCCCTGCAGAAGTTCTCCGTCTATGACGGCAAATGGGTCGCCGCCCCGGTCAACGTCCACTCGGTCAACTGGCTGTGGATCAACAAGGCGGTGATGGAGAAGATCGGCGGCACCGAGCCGAAGACCTTCGACGACTTCGTGGCGTTGCTCGACAAGGCCAAGGCCGCGGGCGTCATCCCGCTGGCACTCGGCGGCCAGAACTGGCAGGAAGCGACCATGTTCGATTCCGTCGTGCTGTCGACCGGCGGACCGGAATTCTACAAGAAGGCGATGAACGACCTCGACGAAGAGTCGCTCAAGTCCGACACGATGAAGAAGTCGTTCGACAACCTCGCCAAGCTCGTCAAATATGTCGACCCGAACTTCTCGGGCCGCGACTGGAACCTCGCCACCGCCATGGTCATCAAGGGCGATGCGCTGGTCCAGGTCATGGGCGACTGGGCCAAGGGCGAGTTCCACGCCGCCAACAAGACCCCGGGCACCGACTTCCTGTGCTACCGCTTCCCGGGCACCGACGGCTCGGTGATCTACAACTCCGACATGTTCGGCATGTTCAACGTGCCGGAGGACCGCAAGGCCGCTCAGGTGGCACTCGCCACCGCCACTTTGTCGAAGAGCTTCCAGTCGGCTTTCAACGTCGTGAAGGGTTCGGTCCCGGCCCGCACCGACGTGCCTGATACCGACTTCGATGCTTGCGGCAAGAAGGGCATCGCCGACCTGAAGAAGGCCAATGAGGGCGGCACGTTGTTCGGCTCGCTGGCGCAGGGCTACGGCGCCCCGCCGGCCGTCGCCAACGCTTACAAGGATGTCGTGTCGAAGTTCGTCCATGGTCAGATCAAGACCTCCGACGAAGCCGTGACCGAGCTGGTCAAGGCGATTGACGACGCCAAGTAAGCCGTTGCTTGAACTCGGATCTCCCCCGCTTCGGCGGGGGAGGTTCTCCGTCGACAAAAGGTGCGGGAAAGACCCTGGCGCGTTTCGCGCCGGGCGGTTTCCGACCAACCGGTACTGGACGAGCCTATGAGCACAGTCGCCGAAACCCAGATCAAGCTGACACCAGAGCATGACGCCCGTCCTGGCGCGTCGGTCCGGTCGCGGCTGCAGGACCTGTTGCCGAAGATCGTTTTGGCGCCGAGTTTCGCGGCGACGATCGTCTTCGTCTATGGCTTCATCCTGTGGACGATCTATCTGTCCTTCACCAATTCCAAGACATTCCCGTCCTATGCCGTCACCGGAGCCCGCGCCTATCAGCGGCTGTGGCGCTGGACCTTCGAGAGCGACCCGCCGTCGAGCTGGTACACCTCGATCACCAATATGGGCATATTCGGCTTCCTCTACATCCTGATCTGCCTGGCGCTCGGCCTGTTCCTGGCCATCCTGCTCGACCAGAAGATCCGCGGCGAAGGCGTGCTCAGGCCGATCTACCTCTACCCGATGGCGCTCTCCTTCATCGTCACCGGCGTCGCCTGGAAATGGTTCCTCGATCCCGGCCTCGGGCTGGAACAGACGCTGCATCAGTGGGGCTGGACGAGCTTTCATTTCGACTGGATCAAGAACAAGGATTTCGTCATCTACACGGTGGTGATCGCCGGCGTCTGGCAGGCGTCCGGCTTCGTCATGGCGATGTTCCTGGCCGGCCTGCGCGGCATCGACGGCGAGATCATGAAGGCCGCGCAGATCGACGGCGCGTCCACCTTCCAGCTCTACCGCCGCATCGTCATCCCGCTGCTCAGGCCCGTCTTCCTATCGGCCTTCATCGTGCTCGCGCACCTGGCCATCAAGTCCTATGACCTTGTCGTGGCGCTGACCAGCGGCGGGCCCGGCGGCTCAGCCTGGCTGCCGTCCAACTTCATGTATGAGTTCACCTTCAAGCGCAACGAAATGGCAGTCGGCTCGGCAAGCGCGGTGATCATGCTGATGACCATCACCGCCATCATCGTTCCGTATCTCTATTCCGAGCTCAGGGAGAAGTCGCGATGAGCGCCGTCGCTTCACCCGCCAGCCAAGCCGCAAGCGGCGCCCGCGCCAGGACGCTCAACCGCATCGTCATCTACGGCCTGCTGGCGCTGTTCGCGATCTTCTATCTGATGCCGCTCTTCGTCATGCTGGTCACCTCGTTCAAGACCATGGACGAGATCCAGAACGGCAACATGCTGTCGCTGCCGCATGCGCCGACCTTCGCGCCATGGATAAAGGCGTGGAGCGAAGTCTGCTCGGGCCTGACCTGCGTCGGCATGAAGGGCTATTTCTGGAACTCCATCAAGATGGTCGTGCCGGCGGTGGCGATCTCGACGCTGCTCGGCGCGCTCAACGGCTATGTGCTGACCAAATGGCGCTTCCGCGGCCATACGCTGGTTTTTGCCATGATGCTGTTCGCCTGCTTTATCCCGTTCCAGTCGGTGCTGTTGCCGATGGCCACGATCCTCGGCAGCCTCGGCCGCTTTGGCGTCACCCTGCAGAACGCGACCGGGTTCAACTTCGGTCTCGGCAATTCCACCGTGAACCTGGTCTTCGTCCATGTGGTCTACGGCCTCGGCTTCACAACGCTGTTCTTCCGCAATTATTACGAGGCCTTTCCGACCGAGTTGGTGAAGGCGGCACAGGTCGACGGCGCGTCCTTCTTCCAGATATTTCGGCGCATCATGCTGCCCAATTCGCTGCCGATCATCGTTGTGACGGTGATCTACCAGTTCACCAACATATGGAACGACTTCCTGTTCGCCTCCGCCTATGCCGGCTCCGGCGACGTGATGCCGATGACGGTGGCGCTGAACAATGTCGTCAACACCTCGACCGGCGTGGTCGAATACAACGTCAACATGGCGGCGGCGATGATTGCCGCGCTCCCCACCCTGATCGTCTATGTCGTCGCCGGCCGCTATTTCGTGCGCGGGCTGATGGCGGGCGCGGTCAAGGGCTGACCACATTCGGAAGGAACGACCATGGCTTTTCTGGAAATTGATGGGCTGAAGAAGCGCTTCGGGAATGTCGAGATCCTGAAGGGCATCGATGTCGAGCTCGAAAAGGGCGGCTTCCTGGTGCTCGTCGGCCCTTCCGGCTGCGGCAAGTCTACGCTGCTCAACACCATTGCCGGTCTGGAGCAGATCACCGAGGGCGAGATCCGCGTCGACGGCCGCGCGATCAACGACCTGCATCCTTCGAAGCGCGACATCGCCATGGTGTTCCAGAGCTATGCGCTCTACCCGAATATGACGGTTGCCGGCAACATCGCCTTCGGCATGGAGATGCGCGGCGTGCCGGCGGCGGAACGCCAGGCGGCGATCGACAAGGTGGCGAAGATCCTGCAGATCGGCCATCTCCTCAACCGCAAGCCCAGCCAGCTTTCCGGCGGCCAGCGGCAGCGCGTCGCCATGGGCCGGGCGCTGGTGCGCGACCCAAAGCTCTTCCTGTTCGACGAGCCGCTCTCCAATCTCGACGCCAAGCTGCGCGTCGACATGCGCATCGAGATCAAGCGCCTGCACGCCACGACCGGCACGACCATTGTCTACGTCACGCATGACCAGATCGAGGCGATGACGCTGGCGACCAAGATCGCCGTCATGCGCGACGGCGAGGTGCAGCAATTCGGCACGCCGGCCGAAATCTACAACAACCCGACCAACATCTTTGTCGCCGACTTCATGGGCTCACCGGCGATGAACCTGATCCCGGCCAAGATCGATGCTAACGGCAGCGGGCTGTCGGTGGTTCTGGACCGCGAAGCGCGCCAGCCGATCGTGCTGCCGATGCCCGGCGCGCCCACCGGCCTTGCGGCCTTCAAGGACAAGCCGGTGATCTTCGGCGTGCGCCCCGAAGCGCTGACCGACCCGGAAGGCGCCGAGCGCAATGGCTCCAATATCGCCACCGCCGACTGTCACATCGAAGTGGTCGAGCCGGCGGGTTCGGACACTTTCGCCGTCACCAATCTGGGCGGCAAGGGCGTGGTGGCGCGGCTGAGAGCTGATGCGAATATCCAGCCCGGCACCAGCACGCCTTTGGCCTTCAACCTCAGCAAGGCGGTGTTCTTCGACCCGGCGACCGAGAAGCGCATTCTTTAAAAGCTATGGCAAACCCGGATATCGTCATCATCGGCTCCGGCATCGGCGGCGCCACGATCGCCTCCGGCTTGGCCGGCAGCGGCGCCTCGATCCTGATCCTGGAGCGTGGCGAGCCGCTGCCCGCGACGCCGCATGCGCGCTCGACGCGCTCCATCTTCATCGACGAGCACTACCGGCCGAAGGAGATGTGGCGCGAGGCCGGCGGCGCTGCCTTCAACCCGGGCAACTACTACTATGTCGGCGGCAATTCGAAGTTCTTCGGCGCGGTCCTGATCCGTTATCGCAAGGAGGATTTTTCCGAGCTCGAGCATTTCGGCGGCGTCTCGCCGGCCTGGCCGTTTTCCTATGACGAATTCGAGCCATGGTATTCGAAGGCCGAGCAGTTGTTTCGGGTTCGCGGCGCGCTGGGCGAAGACCCGACCGAGCCGTTCCATTCGATCCCCTATGCCTTCAAGCCGGTGCCGGACGAGCCGCCGATCGCGCGCGCCCGCGCCGAACTGAAGAGCCTTGGACTGCACCCCGCTTCGCTGCCGCTCGGCGTCGACATCGAGGCCTGGCTGAAAGAAGGCAAGACGGGCTGGGACGCCTTCCCCAACACCGGCCAGGGCAAGATCGACGCCCAGACCGGACCGCTGACGGCGGCGCTCACCGACAAGAACATGCGGCTCGAAACCGGCGCGCATGTCGACTGGCTCGAAACCGCGCCGGACGGCAGGTCGATCGCCGCCATCCACTATACCCAGAACGGCGCGCACAAGACGCTGTCGCCGAAGCTCGTCATCCTGTCCGCCGGCGCGATCAATTCGGCCGCCATCCTGCTGCGCTCGCCCTCCGCTGCCGGCAACGGCCTCGCCAACGGCTCCGACCAGGTCGGGCGCAATTTCATGAACCACAATTCGAGCGCGATGCTGGCGATCGACCCGCGCCGCCGCAACGATAGCGTCTACCAGAAGACGCTGATGCTCAACGACTATTATCTGTCGGACGGCAAGGGCGGCAAGCCGCTCGGCAATGTGCAGCTGCTCGGCAAGATCGACGGCAACATGCTGAAGGCCAATGTGAAGAGGATGCCGAAATTCGTGCTCGACTTCATGGCCGGCCACGCCGTCGACTGGTATCTGATGTGCGAGGACCTGCCCGATCCCGAAAGCCGCATCATGGTCGATGGCAAGGAGATCATCATGCAGTGGCGGCGCTCCAACATGCAGTCGCTGGATGGCCTGACCAAGGTCATGCGCGAGAACCTTCGCGCCTGCGGCTATCCGATCGTGCTGTCGCGGCCCTTCGACAAGCGCACGCCGTCGCACCAATGCGGCACCGTGAAGATGGGCAACGACCCCGCAACATCGCCGCTCGACCCCTTCTGCCGTGCCTGGGACCATCCAAACCTGTTCGTCGTCGACGGCGGCTTCCTGCCGACATCGGCCGCCGTCAACCCGGCGCTGTCGATCGCCGCGCAGGCGCTGCGGGTTGCCGACTATCTCCGCAGGACGGAGCTTTCTTCATGATAGGCCGGCGCCGCCCCTCATCCGCCTGCCGGCACCTTCTCCCCGTAAACGGGGAGAAGAAGGCTGGCCGCAACGCCGGCACCCACTCTGCAGCTCTGGCGATTGGCGAAGCCGGCGACAAAGGCTTCCTTCTCCCCGTCACTATACGGGGAGAAGTGCCCGGTAGGGCGATGAGGGGCGGCGCTGGCATCCAAAAGGCCAGTCTCCAATGACCCGCCCCGCGGCCATTGTCACCGGCGGCGCGCGTGGCATCGGCCTCGCTTGCGCCGAAGCGCTGGCGGATGCCGGCTTCGACATTTTGATCGCCGATCTTGCGAAGAAGCCTGCAGCCGGACTCGCCGAAAACATCAATACGCGCGGCGCGAAGTTCGCTTACGCCCAATGCGACATCGCTGACCTCGCAAGCCACCCTGCGCTCCTTGGTGCTGCAATCAACGCCTTCGCCGGCATCGATTGCCTGGTCAACAATGCCGGCGTCGGCGCCGTCGTGCGCGGCGATCTGTTGGAGCTGAAGCCGGAGAATTTCGACCGCGCTCTGGATATCAACCTGCGCGGTACAGTGTTCCTCAGCCAGGCCGTCGCCAAGGTCATGCTTGCGGCACCCGCAAACGCCGTCCGATCGATCATCACCATCACCTCGGTGAGCGCCGCCATGGCTTCGCCGGAACGTGCCGACTACTGCATCTCCAAGGCCGGGCTTTCGATGTGGGTGAAGAACCTGGCGCTGCGGCTCGCACCCGAAAATATCGGCGTGTTCGAGGTCCGGCCGGGCATCATCCGAACCGATATGACGGCTGGCGTTTCCGCCAAATATGACGCGCTGATCGAGGGTGGGCTGGTGCCGGCAAAACGCTGGGGCGAGGCAGGCGATATCGGCACTGTCGTGGCCGCGCTTGCCTCCGGAAAGTTCGCCTTTTCGACCGGATCGGTCATCGATGTCGACGGCGCGCTCTCCGTGCCACGCTTGTGAGGAACAATGGCTGATTACATCATTGTTGGCGCCGGTCCGGCCGGCTGCGTTCTCGCCAACCGGCTGAGCGAGGATCCGTCCAATTCCGTTCTGCTTCTGGAGGCCGGCGGCAAGGACTGGCATCCGCTGATCCATATGCCGGCGGGCTTTGCCAAGATGACCAAGGGCATCGCCTCCTGGGGCTGGTCGACAGTGCCGCAGAGGCACATGAAGGACCGCGTCTTCTGGTACACGCAGGCCAAGGTGGTCGGCGGCGGCTCATCGATCAACGCCCAGATCTACACGCGCGGCAATGCCCGCGACTATGATGCCTGGGAGAAGGAAGAGGGACTGGCCGGCTGGGGCTATCGAGATGTGCTGCCCTATTTCAAGCGCGCCGAGAACAACCAGCGCTTCGCCAACGACTATCACGGCGACCAGGGTCCGCTTGGCGTCTCCAACCCGATCTCGCCGCTGCCGATCTGCGAGGCCTATTTTCGCGCCGGGCAGGAAATGGGCATTCCGTTCAACTCCGACTTCAACGGCGCCAGCCAGGAAGGCGTCGGCTACTATCAGCTGACGCAGAAGGATGCGCGGCGTTCATCAGCCTCCGTGGCCTATCTGAAGCCGATCGGCACGCGCAAGAACCTGACGGTCAGGACCGATGTGCTCGTCACCCGGGTCGTCGTCGAGAAGGGTCGCGCCGTCGGCGTCGAGATCGTCGGCAAGCCGGGTGGCGAAAAGACGATCCTGCGCGCCGAACGCGAGGTGATCGTCTCGTCGGGCGCGATCGGCTCGCCCAAGCTCCTCATGCAATCGGGCATCGGCCCGGCCGACCATCTGAAATCGGTCGGCGTCACGCCGGTGCATGACCTGCCCGGCGTTGGCTCCAACATGCAGGACCATCTCGACCTGTTCGTCATCGCCGAATGCACCGGCGACCACACCTATGACAATTACGCCAAGCTGCACCGCACGATGTGGGCCGGCTTGCAATATCTGCTGCTCAAGAAGGGCCCCGTCGCCTCGAGCCTGTTCGAGACCGGCGGCTTCTGGTACGCAGACCCGACCGCCGCCTCGCCCGACATCCAGTTCCATCTCGGCCTCGGCTCCGGCATCGAGGCCGGCGTCGAGAAGCTGAAGAATCCGGGTGTGACGCTGAACTCCGCCTTCCTGCGCCCGCGCTCGCGCGGCACGGTGCGACTGAAGAGCGCCGACCCGGCCGACCACCCGCTGATCGATCCGAACTACTGGTCCGATCCTTACGACCGCGACATGTCGATCAAGGGCCTGCGGCTGGCCCGCGAGATCATGCGGCAGAAGGCGCTGCAGCCCTATGTGCTGCGCGAGGTGCTGCCCGGCCCTGCCCTGCAAAGCGACGCGGACCTTTTCGACTACGCCTGCCGCACGTCGAAGACCGACCACCACCCCGTCGGCACCTGCCGCATGGGGCATGATGCGATGGCCGTGGTGACGCCGGATTTGAGGCTGCGCGGCATCGAAGGTCTCCGCGTCTGCGATGCGTCGGTGATGCCGCGCGTTCCCTCCTCCAACACCAATGCGCCGACGATCATGGTCGGTGAAAAGGGCGCCGACCTCATCCTCGGCCGCGAGCCGCTGCCGCCGGCCGTGTTCAAGGGCAACCAGGCGGCATGAGGCATCAACGATGATCCGGCATTGCGTCTTTGTCCGCTTTCGCGACGACGTCCCTGAAATCGAGCGCGCGGCGATTCACGCTGATCTCGAAGCCTTGCGCGCCGTTATCGCCGGCATGGACAGGGTCCAATTCAGCGCCAATGTCAGCCCGGAGCCGTTCGGGCGCGGCTTCGGTCACGGTTTCACCATCGACTTCCGCGATGCCGCCGCCCGCGACGCCTACCTCGTTCACGAGGCGCATCAGCGCGCCGGCGCGCGCCTGGTCGCCGCGCTCGAAGGCGGCACCGACGGGCTGATGGTCATCGATCTGGAGGTGACGCAAATGTGACCGCTCGCCGGCTCAAATCCGGCGGCCGTCCCGTTCTCTTTTGCCCGCCCTGGAACATATCGTGCTTTCGGGGGATGCAAAAGGAGCACTGCCTTGAACCTCACCCCCGAGCAGAAGAAAACCGTAACCGCATCGTTCCTCGGCTGGACGCTCGACGCTTTTGATTTCTTCCTTCTGACATTCCTGCTCACCGATATTGCCGCTGAATTCCAGACCGACGTGCCGGCGGTCTCCAAAGCACTGTTCCTGACGCTGGCGACGCGTTTCATCGGCGCGTTCTTCTTCGGCGTGCTTGCCGACAGATACGGCCGCAAGCCCATTCTGATGCTCAATATCGTCAGCTATTCGGTGATCGGCGCCTTGGCCGCCTTCTCGCCCAATCTCGGCATATTCCTGGCGCTGCGTGCCCTGTTCGGCATAGCCATGGGAGGCGAATGGGGTCTGGGCAGCTCGCTCGCCATGGAATCCATTCCGCCAAGCGCGCGCGGCACGGTCTCGGGCATCCTGCAATGCGGCTATCCGGCCGGCTATCTGCTGGCCGCGGTGGTCTACGGGCTGCTCTACGGGCAGAAGATCGGCGACTTCACCTTCGGTTGGCGCGCCATGTTCCTGCTCAGCTTCGTGCCGGCACTGGTCGTGCTCTTCATCCGCTCGCATGTGCCGGAATCGCCGGCCTTCGTCGAGGGCCGCGCCCAGACACGACCCGGCCTCCTCGAAACGCTGCAGAAGCACTGGGGCATTGCGCTCTATGCCGTGGTGCTGATGATGTTCTTCAACTTCTTCAGCCATGGCACGCAGGACCTCTATCCCACCTTCCTGAAAAAGGAGCACGGCTTTGATCCGCACACGGTGAGCTGGATCACCATCGTCGCCAATATCGGCGCGATCGTCGGCGGCCTGGCCTTCGGCGCGCTATCGGAAAGGATCGGCCGCATCAACGCCATCACGCTCGCTTGCGTGATCGCCCTGCCGGCAATCCCGCTCTGGGCTTACACGACCACGCCCTTCATGCTGGCAATCGGCGCATTCATCATGCAGGTCGCGGTGCAGGGCGCCTGGGGCGTCATCCCGGTGCATCTCAACGAATTGTCGCCAGGCTCGGTGCGGGCGACCTTGCCCGGCTTCATCTATCAAGCCGGCAACCTCGCCGCTTCCTATGGCGGTCCCTATCAGGCCGGCATCGCCGAAGCGCCGGGAGGCAGCTACGGCTATGCGCTGGCCCTGTTTGCCGGCGTGGTCGCCGTCTGCATCGTCGTCGTCATCCGCTTCAGTCCGGAAAAGCGCGGCCAGGTAATGACCGTCCTCGGCTGAGGGTCTGTCTTCAACCCATTCTGAGCGCCGCGACGCCGGCAACGATGCCGAGCGCCGCGGCCGCGCGCCAGACGGTCATCTTCTCGCCCAGCGCCAGCACTGAGATCAGCATGGCAAACAGGATCGAGGTCTCGCGCAGCGACGCGACCGAGGCGATCGGCGCCTTGGTCATTGCCCACATCACGATCCAATAGGCCGCGCCGCTGAGCACGCCGGTGAACAGCCCGGCCTTCCAGTCGCGCGCCAGCACAGGCAGCGACCGCAGCCCGCGAAAGAAGATGCACAGCAAAAGCGCCCACGTCGCGTCGCAGACGAACAGCCAGGCCGCATAGCTTTGCGCGGTTGCCGCCAGCCGCGCGCCGCTGCCGTCGGAGAGCGTGTAGCTGGCGATGAAGATCGATGTGCCGAGCGCAAAGCCGACCGCGCGCAAATTGAGCTTCTCCAGATGCGCCCCGCCCCGAAACGACATGACCAGCGTGCCCGCCGACAGAAGCACGATGCCGAGGATGGCGAACGGCGCCGGGACCTCGCCGATCAGGACGATGCCGCCGAGCGCCGAGAGCAATGGTGCGGTGCCGCGCGCCAGCGGATAAGTCTGGGCGAAATCGCCGGCCTTGTAGGCGCCGATCAAGAAAGTGCGGTAGCCCATGTGGAAGATCAACGAGGCGAAGATGTAGGGCCAAACTTCGGCCTTTGGCACCTCGACGAAGGGAAGCGCGACCAGCGCCGCAAAGCCCATACCGAGCGTCATCAGTGTGATCGACAGGAAGCGGTCGAGATGCACCTTGACCAACGCGTTCCAGATCGCATGCATGGCCGCCGCCGAAAGCACCGCCAGGACGACGAACAGCGTCATGCCTGCCTCACCTGACCGCCGGGCTGGAGGCGATGCCCGGCATTTCAAGATCGATATCGACCCTCAGCGGGAAATGGTCGGAAGCCACCTCGCCGATATCGGCGCTCACAGAACGCACCCGCCCGGCCAGCATGCCGCCGACGAAGCAATGATCGAGCCGTCGTTTCGCCAGCCTGCCGTCGATGATCTTTTCGTGCGTATGGAAGTCCGGCCCCGGCTCGCCGGCGACGGCCGCGGCATCGACGAATCCGTCGATATAGGCAGCGCCGCGATGGTAGGGCGTATCGCCGACGATGCGCCGGTATTCGGCGCTGCCCAGCTCCATGTTGAAGTCGCCCAGCCAGATCGCCGCCAACGGGTTTTCCGGTTCCGGCTGGCCGTTCGCCCAGTTGCGCTGCGGCTCGTCGTCGACGCCGCTCCAGGGGCCGCCGTCGGACGGCGCGCGGCGATGTTCGGCAAGCAGGTAGTCGATCTGCTCCAGCCGCTCTTCAGCCGCGATATGCGCCAGATGCAACGAAAGCACCCGCACTGGCCCCGCCGGCGTGCGGATCATGCATTCGAGCGCCGCATTGCGGGTGTTGAGCGGCCTCAGCGTGCGCCGCAGCGGCAAAGTGTGCAGGCGCGACCAGACAATCGGCAGCTTCGACAGCATCATCGTGCCGAACTGCCGCCGCCGGTTGACGACGCGGCCATCACGCTTCTCGCTGGCATCCATGTCGAAGGCGGGGCCGTAGGCCCAGTAATAGCCGGGCAGCAAGCTGGACAGGATCTCGGGCTGGTCGTCCTCGTTGCTGCGCTGCCAATGCCGCTCCACCTCCTGCAGCGCGACGATGTCGGCGCCGTCCACCAGCCTGGCGCAGCGGCTGAGATCGTAGCGCCCGTCGCTGCCGTAGCCATACTGGATATTGTAGCTGATCAGCTTCATTGATTAACCGGCTCACTTCTGGTGATCGCAGTAGCGCCCCGCCCCTTGCGTTGCAATGGACCGGCGGGGCAAGCGGAATAGTCCAGTGGAAATCGGCGAACCGGCGCTCTAATAAGTCGTCAGCGGCTGGAAGCTTCCGGCGGGCGACGCCGCAAGTTCCGACCAGTCGATCTCCTCCTCCAGCCGGTGATAGGCTTCGTCGCCGATCGTGCCGTTGCTGCGCAGTTCCTCCAGCGTGTCGCGCTGCCGCTTGATGGCGTAGAGGCGCAACCGGTCGTATTCCGTCGCGGCCTGCGCGTCGTCGGGATTTTCGGCGATCCGCCGCTGCGCCTCGTACTGCTCGCGCACGACGGCGGCAGCCGACGAGGTCTTGCGGCTCAGCACATCGAGCGCGGCCTGCATGATGGCGACGCGCGCTTCGGCCACCTCGCGATCGATCGTCGTATCGCGCGGGAAATTGAGCCAGCGCAGCAGAACCTTCAGGCTCATGCCTTGCAGCACCAGCGTGCCGAGCACGACCGCGAAAGCGGCAAGCACGATCGGGTCACGCCCGGGAAAGCCGGCCGGCAAGGCAATGGCGGCGACCAGCGTCACCAGCCCGCGCATGCCGCACCAGCCGACAAGCGCGGCACCGGCAAATGTCGGCGCATCCTGCTTTTCTTCCTCGCTGTCGTTGCGGGCAAACCATCGGATGATCGCGACATACCCCGCCACCCAGACGAGGCGCGCCACGATGACGACGGTAAGAACCGTCGCGGCGAAGACGAATGCCTCGCCTTGCCCATCGCCGGCCAGCCGGCCGATGATCGACCGTGCCTGCAGGCCCATCAGCACGAACGCCAGCACATTGAGCACGAACACCGCCGATTCCCAGACCGAATAGGCGCTGACGCGGCGTCTGGCCGACATGCGGCGCGGCGTGGTGCGCGCGATGGTGATGGCATAGACGACGATGGTGATGATGGCGGAGAGGCCGAGCTTGTCGGCAATGATCCAGACGGCGAAGGTTCCGGCGAACTGCACCACGGTGCTGCTTGCCGCGTCCTCGATGCGTGTCAGCGTGAGCCGCGACACTCGGCCGAACAGATAGCCGGCGATAACGCTGCCGACCGTTGCAAGCAGGATGACGGGCACTGCGTCTTTGAGCATGAGTGTGCCGATGGCGGCTGAAACCGATATCCGGTAGATCAGCAGCGCCGTGGCATCGTTGAGCAGGCTCTCGCCCTGCAGGATCGCAGTCAGACGGTGCGGCACCTTGAACTGATTGAGCACCGCGCTTGCCGCGACTGCGTCCGGCGGGGCGACGATGGCGCCGAGCGCGATCGCCGCCGCGATCGGCAGGCCGGCCATCTTCCAGCCGACAAAGGCAACGACCACCGCGGTGAAGACGACCGCTCCAAGCGCCAGCAGGGCAAGCGACAGCCGGTAGCGCTTCAGGTCGCGCAGTGAAGTGTCATAGGCGGCATCGAGCAGCACCGGCGCGATGAACAGCGCCAGCGCCAGTTCCGGATCGATCTCGATCGTCGGCGCGCCCGGCACGAAGGCAAGCCCAACGCCGGCAAGCGCCAGCAGCGACGGGTAAGGTACCTCCAGCCATCGCGATACCGCCGTCAGCGCGACGGCGATGAGCAGCAGGACAAGAGTGAGTTCGAACAGCGCCATGGCTCATCGTAACGATGGAACCAGGCGTTTGGCACTGCAAAAGTGATGGTGAATGGTGAATCATCAGAAGATCTCGAGCACGTAAAGTGCTGATCGCCATTCACCATTCACTCTTTCCCTAATGCAGAACCAGCATGTCGCCCGATGAGAAGGAGATGTCCGCCTTGTCGCCTACGGCAGGGGGCGGTGTCGCCGAGTTGTTGAAGGTATCGAGCGATACCGTGTTGCCGCCAATGCCGACGCGCACGCGGATGACGGAGCCGAGGAAATGCACTTCGGCGATCTCGCCCGACAGGCTGGTGTCGTGGCCAGGCTGGCGCCCCAGCGAGATGGCTTCGGGCCGCAGCGCCAGCGACAGCGTGTCGCCTGACTTCGAGCCGTTGAGCTTGCCCTTGAGCGACACTTCCTGGGCGTTGACTTGCACCTTGCCGGACGCGGCGTCGGTCACCTTGCCTTCCAGCACGTTGAGCGTGCCGACGAAATTGGCGACGAATTTGGTGGCCGGCCGGTTGTAGATCTCGAACGGCGTGCCGACCTGCTCGGCCTTGCCGCCATACATCACCGCGATGCGGTCGGAGATCGACAGCGCCTCTTCCTGGTCATGCGTGACGAAGATGGTGGTGATGCCGAGCTTCTTCTGGATCGATCGGATTTCCTCGCGCAGCGACACGCGCACCTTGGCGTCGAGCGCCGACAGCGGCTCGTCGAGCAAAAGCAGCTTCGGCTTCGGCGCAATCGCCCGCGCGAGCGCGATGCGCTGCTGCTGGCCGCCGGAAAGCTGGTAAGGATAGCGATCGGCCATCTGCGGCAGCTTGATGATGTCGAGCATCTCGGCGACGCGCCTGTCGGCATCGGCCTTCGGCATGCCACCGACCTTCAGCCCGAAGGCGATGTTCTGCGCCACCGTCAGGTTCGGAAACAGCGCGTAGGCCTGGAACACCATGCCGACATTGCGCTGGTTGGGCTTCAGCCTGGTTATGTCCTTGCCGCCGACGACGATCTTGCCGGCCGAGGGCTCCTCGAAGCCGGCGACCATACGCAACACCGTGGTTTTGCCGCAGCCGGACGGCCCCAGGAAGGAGACGAATTCGCCCGGCGCGACATCGAGATTGAAGTCCTCGACCACTGTTGTGGCGCCGAAGGATTTTCGCACATGCTGGATGGAGAGGAACGGCTCGGCCATGGCTTTTTTCTTTCGATGCTCTTCGCTCAGTTGGGGCGGTTCGCCGATCTTGGCGCGAAACGCGACAGAATCTGGATCAGGGACATGCAGCCCCAGGTTATCACGAAGGCGATGATGGACAGCGCGGCCGGTTCGTAGGCGCGATTAGCCACAAGGTTCTGCAGATACGGACCGAAGGCAGGGCGATTGAGCAGACTGGCCATGGTGAATTCGCCAATGACGATGGCGAAGGTGAGGAACGCGCCCGACAGCACCGCGATCAGCACATTGGGCAGAATAACCCGAGTGATGATCGTACCCCAGCCTGCCCCCAGAATCTGCGCAGCCTCCGTCAGCGTGCGAACGTCGATGGTGCGAAGACCGGTGTCCACGGCCCGGTACATATAGGGCAGCGCGAGTGCCGCGTAGCCGATGACCAGCAGCGCGTTCGCTCCCAAATTCGACCCGAGAAACGGCAGCGGCGAATTCGAGCCATACATTCTGATATAGCCGAAAACGATGACGATGGCTGGGATAACCAACGGCAACAAGGTGATAAACTCGACCACCGGGCGCAATTGGGGCAGGCGCAGGCGGATCCAATAGGCGGTTGGCACCACGATCAGCACACCCAGGAGAATCGTCAAGATGGCGACGACCACGGAAAATATGAAGGTAGCCTGAAACTGGCTGTCGCCCAGCACGACCTTGTAGGCATCGAAGGAATAGACACCGCGCCGCATGCGCAGCGAGAACTCGACTGTCGCGATCAGCGGTATGAAGAAATAGGCCGCGCCGAGGATGAAGACGGCCCAGGCCCAGAATTTGCCAGCCTTCATTTGAGCCACCTCTCCGAGCGGGTCCGAAACCAGATGTAGAAGATGTTGGCAAGCCCGGTGATGAAGATCATGCCGAAGGCGATCGCATAGCCGAGATGGGCATTGTGCAGCACGTCGCCGCGGATCTGCGCATAGAGCAGGATCGGAACAATGTTAAGCGACGAGCCGGTCAGCGCATAGGCGGTTGCGATTGCTCCGAACGCATTGGCGAAGAGCAGAATGACGGTGCCCAGGAAGCTCGGCCAAAGCACCGGAATGACCACCATGCGCCAATATTGCGCCTGGGTGGCGCCGAGCGTGGCGGCGGCCTCGCCCCATTCCCGTTTCAGCCCGTCGATCGCGGGCACGATGATGACCACCATCAGCGGAATCTGGAAATAGACATAGGTGATCGTCAGACCCCAGAACGATAGCAGGTTGAAGCCATGCGCGTAGAGGTTCAGGCCGACCAGCGTGTTGAGCAAGACAGTGACGAGACCGACCCGCCCAAGCGTCGCGATGAAAGCAAACGCGAGCGGCACGCCGGCGAAATTGGATGCGACGCCCGAGAAGGTCAGTGTCGCTGAACGTATCCAGTCGGGCAGCCCGCCGCGCACGATGGCGATGGCGATGGCAAGGCCGGCTAAGGCGCCGATGAGTGATGACGCCAGGCTGACCTTTATCGAGATCCAATAAGCGGCAACGATGTTGGCTGAAAAGAGCGCGACGATGTTTGCGAAGGTGAATTCGCCTGCCTCATTCTGGAAAGCGCCCAGCATCAGATAGAGCGTGGGCAGGATCAGGAACATCACGGCGAAGATGAAGAAAGGCGTGACGCCAAGCCACTGCGTCGGCAGCCTCAGGCTCCGAGCCTCTGCCGGCGGCGCGGTCTTTCCCGCAATAGCCTTATTGGAGAGCGAGAGATCGGTCATGCGCCGGTTACCGTTCTGAAACGAGGCCGGGCGGCTAGGGCCGCCCGGTCTATATCATCCTGTTACTTCACATTGGCGCCGACAGTGGCGTCCCAATTCTTGGTGATGGTTTCTTTGGCCTTCCCCTGCTCGTCGAGCGTCGGGAACACGGCGGAAGCGTACGACTCCGCCGGCGGCAGCTTGGCCAGCACGTCCGCCGGAATCTTGCCGTTCTTGGCGAGATCGTTGAAGCGGATCGGATGGCAGTAGCCCTTCAGCCAGCCGATCTGGCCTTCGTCGGAATAGAGATACTCCATCCACAGCTTGGCGGCGTTCGGATGCGGCGCAAAGGCGCTGATCGCCTGCACATAGACGCCGGCGACGACGCCGGTCTTCGGCACGATGACGTCGACGGGCGGGTTGCCCTTCAGCGTGTCGCGGCCCGAAAGCGCGTTGTAGTCCCAAGTGACGAGGATCGGCGTCTGGCCCTGGGCGAGCGTCGCCGTCTTGCCAATGACCGGCACGAAATTGCCGGCCGCATTGAGCTTCTTGAAGTATTCGAGGCCGGCGGTGCCCGCGGCTTCACCAGCAGCGGCGCCACCGGAAAGACCTGCAGCATAAACGGCCTGAATGGCTTGGTTCGAAGCACGCGGATCGCCGGCAAGCGCGACCGAGTTGGCGAATTCCGGCTTCTGCAGGTCAGCCCAGTCGGTCGGCGATTCCTTGACCAGATCCTTGTTCACCTCGAAGGCGAGCACGCCGTAATAATCGCCATACCAGGCACCATCGGCATCCTTGGCGCTGTCCGGGATCGAGTCCCAGGTCGACACCTTGTAGGGCATCAGTAGGCCGTCTTTCTTGGCGGTCGGGCCGAAGGACAGGCCGACGTCGATGACGTCAGGCGCCTGCGGGCCCTTGTTGTCCTTGTTGGCCTTGATCGCCTCGACCTCGTCGCCCGAGCCGGCGTCGGGATTGAGCTCGTTGATGGTGATCCCCGGATACTTAGCCTTGAAACCGTCGATCACTGCCCCGTAGCCACACCAGTCATGCGGAAGCGCGATGGTGGTGAGCTGGCCTTCAGCCTTCGCGGCCTTGACGAGATCGTCCAGCGAATCCGCGGACGAAATCACCGTCGACGCAAAGAGCGCCGCGGCCGAGAGGGAAAGCACTTTCCCCGTGAACTTGAACATGTGTTCTCTCCGTTGAACTGGCGCGTTTAGCGCCTGCGATGCGGGTATCGTTTTCGTGTGACAGCCGGATGAAGGCTTTTTGAAACCCGATCCCCGCGGCGAAAAAAGTTAACTCTTTTTAACGGACTGTAGCAATTAGCCCGCGCTTAATTTTCCGGCTAATGGTTATTCACCTTGCCCTTTGCCCTCTCCCTTCCCCTTTGGAACGCCTCTTCAGTCAACTCTTCGGCATTGAAAGCCGGCTCTCAGACGGAGCCGGCGATCGCATTTTCGAGCAGCGTCAGCGCCGCCTTCTTGGTGAGCTTGACCGGGTTGCCGCCGGCGGTCGGGTCGACTACCGCCATGTTGGCGATCAGCGTCTTGCGCTTCTTGTCCATGTCGAGGCCCTTGATCAGGCCGGGCAACGCATGCGGCACCTTGAGTTCCTTGCGCAGCTTGACGATCGCCTTGGCGAAGCCGTCGAAGCCGCCCTTGATGCCGCAATAGGCGGCGAGCCTGGCGATACGCTCGTCGATCGCCTCGCGGTTGAAGGCCAGCACATAAGGCATGAACACGGCATTGGTCATGCCGTGATGAGTGTCGTAGAGCGCGCCGATCGGATGCGACAGCGAATGGATGGCGCCCAGCCCCTTCTGGAAGGCGGCAGCGCCCATGGCGGCGGCGCTCATCATATGGGCGCGGGCAACCAGATCCTTGCCGTTGACGAAAGCCTTGGGCAGGTTCTCAAACACCAGCCGGATACCTTCCACCGCGATGCCGTCGGCCATCGGGTGATAGCCCGGCGCGCAATAGGCCTCGAGACAATGTGCAAGCGCATCCATGCCGGTGCCGGCGGTGATGAAGGCCGGCATGCCGACCGACAGCTCCGGATCGGCAATGACGATCGCCGGCAAAAGCTTCGGATGGAAGATGACCTTCTTGGTGTGGGTCTCCTCATTGGTGATGACGCCGGCGCGGCCGACCTCTGAGCCGGTTCCCGCCGTGGTCGGTACCGCGATGATCGGCGCGATCGCGTCCGAGTTGGCCCTGGTCCACCAGTCACCGACATCCTCGAAATCCCATACCGGGCGCGTTTGCCCGGCCTGGAAGGCGATCAGCTTGCCGAGATCGAGCGCCGAGCCGCCGCCGAAGGCGATGACACCGTCATGCTTGCCCTTCTTGAACACGGCGATGCCGGCCGTGAGATTGGACTCGACGGGGTTCGGCTTCACCTCCGAAAAAACGCCGTAGGGGACCTTGGCGTCGTCGAGGATCTTCAGCGTCGAAGCGACGACCGGAAGTTTTGCCAGGCCCGGGTCGGTGACGAAGAGCGGGCGCTTGATGCCCGCGGCAGCCAGCACGTCCGGCAGTTCCTTGATACGCCCGGCGCCGAAACGGACGGTGGTGGGGTAGTTCCATTTGGAGATCAGCTTGGACATGTCTTGTCTTTCAAAAAGTCAGATTGCTTCGCGCAGGTGATAGGATTTCGGCCGGGTCAGATTGTCATAGCCGATGGCCGAGAGTGCGGCGCCCTTGCCGGTGTCCTTGACGCCGGTCCAGACCAGCGCCGGGTCGAGATAGTCGCAGCGGTTCATGAACACCGTGCCGGTCTCGACGCGGTCGCCGATGGCCACCGCGCGCCCCGTGTCGCGCGTCCAGATCGACGCCGTCAGTCCGTAGGGGCTGTCGTTCATCAGCGCGATCGCTTCCTCGTCATTGCGCACCTTCATGATGCCGACGATCGGCCCGAAACTTTCCTCGCGCATGACGCTCATCTGGTGGTCGACCCCGGTCAGCACTTCCGGCGCCAGATAGGGCGAGCCTGGCCTGTCGTTCTCGACCTTCATGCCGATATGGGCCTTGGCGCCCTTGCGCAGCGCCTCGGCCTTTTGCTCGCGGATCAGATCGGCGAAGCGTGGCTGCGCCATCGGCCCCATGGTCGTCGCCTGCTCCAGCGGATTGCCGACGACATAATTCCTGGTCTCGGCGACAAAACCCTCGACGAACGCGTCATAGACCTTCTCGTGCACATAGACGCGCTCGATGCCGCAGCAGCACTGGCCGGAATTGAAGAAAGCGCCGTCGACCAGATTGGCGACCGCATGATCCATCTTGGCGTCGGGCAGCACATAGGCAGGGTCCTTGCCGCCGAGCTCGAGGCCGAGCGTCATGAAGGTGCCGGCCGCGGCCTTCTCGATGGCGCGGCCGCCGCCGACCGAGCCGGTGAAATTGACATGGTCGATCTTGCCGGAGCCGAGCAGCTTCTCGGTCTGGGCGTGGTTCATGACCAGGTTCTGGAACAGCCCCTTTGGCAGGCCGGCCTTGTCGAAAGCCTGCTGGAAGCGCTCGCCGACCAGCAGCGTCTGCGCGGCATGCTTGAGGATAACGGCACTGCCCGCCATCAACGCCGGCACGATCGTGTTGATCGCTGTGAGATACGGATAGTTCCAAGGCGCGATCACCAGCACGACCCCGAGCGGCACCTTCTTCACATAGCGTCGGAAGCCGTCCTTCGGGTTGGAGGCCAGCACCGGCTTCAGCGCGGCTTCGGCGATTTCGACCATGTAGTTCGTGCGTTCCTTGACGCCGCCGAACTCGCCACCATAGCGCACCGGCCGGCCCATCTGCCAGGCGATCTCGGGCACTATCTCGTCGGTCATCGCAACCAGGGTTTCCAGCATTGCCAACATGTATTTGCCGCGCTCGACGACCGGCGTCTCGGCCCATTTTTCTTGCGCCGCCCTGGCGCGCTCGACCGCCGCGTTGATCGCCTGGTCGCTCGCGACCGGCCGCTCGGCATAGATCGAGCCGTCGATGGGGGATTTGAGTTTTACGGTTTCCAATTAAACGCTCTCCAGCTATCGAAAGGTAAGGCATCAGCAGGCAAGGGCGCGAAGATGCCCCGCTCTTGCATAGTCAAGTATCGACTGATCGCGTGTCACGAGCGTCAAATCGAACGCCCGCGCTGTTGCGATCAGTATTCTGTCCGCCGGATCGCCATGAAGCGATCCCGGCAGGAAAGACGATTCAATCAACAGCTCCGGCGAAAGAGCCTCTACCTTGATGCCGGGCGTGGCGATCACTTCGCCGAAAATGGCTGCCGGCGACTTTGTCGCCGCCAGCCGGCCTTTGGAGCTCAGCAGGCCCAACTCCCAGGCCGAAATCGGCGAGACCCGGATCTTCTCGTCAACGGCGGCCGCTTCGTTGACGGCGATCTTGGCTTCCGGCCTTATCGGCTCGTTCAGCGCGATCCATATGATCGCGCAGGTGTCGAGCAGCAGCCTATGCGTCACGGCAACACGTCCGGCTCAAAGGCCGGTCTGGTATAATCATGTCCTTCGCGGAGTGTAACCTTGCCGGTCCATATGCCGAAGAGCGGATGGTCGGTGGCTTCGCGCGGAGATTCGTAGCTGGCCTGCGTTGATTCCGCCATTCCCGGACGACCCTTATCCGCGATAGCCATATTCGGCTTTCGATAGCCCTCGGGCCACCCCTCCAGATTGAAGTCGACCCGTTCGTTCGCGAGATCGATATGAGACGCCCTGTAATTTGCGCGCAGCCAGGCGCGCGCCTGGCTGTGGCCGCTCGGGCTATTCGCCCACCATTCCTCGCGCCGTCGCGCCGACGGTGGCAAACGGCCACCTATTATCTGTTCGATCTCGCCGAAGCTCATCGACAAATGGCCCTGGCCCGAGAACAGCAGATGCTCGAACAGCGGATGATATTTGGTTCCTTCGGTCATCTGATAAATTTAGTTCGGTCCGCACTTCCGGTCAAGTTTTCAATAGTATCTTACTATCTTTCTAGTACCTCTCAAAGCCCCTGTGCAGCTCCCAATCCGTGATGCGGCGGTCATATTCGAACTGCTCCCAGCGGGCGGTGTGCACATAGTGCTCGATCACGTCGTCGCCGAAGGCCTGCTTCAGCATCTTCGACTTCGAAAGTGTCTCGGTGGCGTCGCGCAGCGTCTTCGGGATCTCGGGCAGACGCGAGGCCTGATAGGCGTCGCCGACGAACGGCTTCTGCAGCTCCAGCTTCTCGTCGATGCCGGCAAGGCCGGACGCGATCAGGGCGGCGAAGGCGAGATACGGATTGAGATCGGCGCCGCCGATGCGGCATTCCATGCGGATGCCCTTGGTGCCCTCGCCGCACAGCCGGAAGCCGGCGGTGCGGTTGTCCTCGCTCCACATGATCTTGGTCGGCGCGAAGGTGCCGGCCTGGAAGCGCTTATAGGAGTTGATGTAGGGCGCTAGGAACCAGGTGAATTCCTTGGCGTATTTGAGCTGCCCGGCCGCCCATTGCTGGCCGAGGCTCGACAGCGTCCAGTCGGCCGTCTTGTCGAAGAACAGCGGCGTCTTGCCGTCCGCGCTCCACAGCGAATTGTGGATATGGCTGGAATTGCCGGCCAGCCCGTAATTGTACTTGGCCATGAAGGAGATCGCCTTGCCCTCGGAATCGGCGATCTCCTTGGCGCCGTTCTTCAGGATGACGTGGCGGTCGGCCATCTCGAGCGCTTCGGCATAGCGCACATTGATCTCTTCCTGGCCGGGACCCCACTCGCCCTTGGAATTCTCGATCGGAATGCCAGCGGCTTCCATCTCGTTGCGAAGCCGGCGCATGACGCCCTCTTCCTTGCTGGTGATGCCGATCTGGTAGTCGCCGATATAGGGCGAGGCGCTGTCGAGCCCCTGCCAGTGCTTCTTGCGCGCGGAATCGTAGGTTTCGCTGAACAAATAGAATTCGAGCTCGGAGGCGAAATAGCCGATATAGCCGCGCTCCTGCAGGCGCTTGACCTGCTTCTTCAGGATCGCGCGGGGTGAGTGTGCCAAATCCTCATGGTCGTGATGGTCGAGCACGTCGCAGATGACCAGCGCCGTCTTCTCCAGCCAGGGAATGCGCCGCAGCGTCGACAGGTCCGGCTTCATGACGAAGTCGCCATAGCCCTTCGACCAGCTCGCCGCCTTGTAGCCCGGCACCGGCTCCATATCGATGTCGCAGGCCAAGAGATAGTTGCAGCCATGCGTCTCGCCATGCGCGGAATCGACGAAATACTGAGCCAGGAAGCGTTTTCCCGAGAGCCGACCCTGCATGTCGACGATGCAGGCCAGCACCGTGTCGATCTCGCCGTTAGAGACCGCTTTCTTCAACTGATCGAACGAGAAATTCCCGGCCATTCCTTTGGCACTCCAGCGCTTGTCGATTGAAAAGGGAGAAACAAAACCATGGTCGGCGTTGCGCCGGCCATGGCCATGAAGCGAAGTATCAGTGGCCGGTCTCGCCGACCGCCACTTCGGCTGCTGCAATTTCCGCCTGACGGCGAGCAATATCGGCCCCGATCGGCGGGCCCTTGAACCGCTTGGATTCTATGCCGAACCACAGCACCGCGAGAAGGATGATCAAACCTATGGCATAGTTGATCAAGATATCGAAGGGCGGCTGGATACCCGCGTACATCAACACCAGAACGCCGAGGATGGTGATGATGGCGAACGGCTTGGACCACACGCCCAGGCGGAACGGGCCGAATTCGGTCCAGCTTTTGCCTTCAGCAAGAAGGCCAGCCGCCACCGGCATCGCATAGGACACATAGAGGAACAGGGCACAGCCGGCCGCCAAAGCCGCGAAAGCCGGCGAGTAAAGCGTCGCTGCGACCGAGAGGACGGCTCCAAGCCAGATCGCCGCCACCGGCGTGCGCCATGTCGGGCTGACGGTTTTCCACATGGAGGAGCCGGGCAGCCCGCCATCACGCGCGAAGGCGAATATCATGCGCGAGGTGGAGGTCAGTCCAGCCAGCGCGCAGATGTAGTTTGCTACCACGATCGCGATGGCGATGATGCTCTTCAACCAAAACGGCGCCGGCAGATTGTTGAAGAGATTGAACCAGGCGTTCGCGCCGTCCTTGGCAGTCGCCGCCAGATCCGGGCTTGCCAGCACGAAAGAGACGGCCATGACGAAGCCGAAGACCAATGACCAGAGGACCGAATGGATCATGCCGCGCGGCACTGCCACCCGCGCGTTGTGGGTCTCCTCCGAGGTATGGGCGGAGGCGTCAAAACCGGTGATGGTGTATAGTGGATAGAGAAGACCGATCAGGAAGGCGACCAGCGCCGTCCGTGCCGTCGGCACATAGCCGCCACCCGCATCGCCCGTGTTGTTGACGAAAGTGGTCAGTCGCGAGAAATCCCAGCTCGCGCCCCAGATCAGGAACATCGCGGTCAACACCACCGCAACGACCAGGATGAGATAGCCCGAAAAGTCGGTCAGCGCTGTGGTCAACTTGATGCCGAAATGGTTGAATAGCGCCTGCGTCACCGTGATGATCACGACCCCGATCACCTGCTCCTGATACCCCCAAGCCGACACATCGTGGCCGAACACGCCGGCCCAAACGAGGTCCTTGAAGAGCGCATAGACGCCGACATTGACCGAAGCGACAACGAAGATCAGCCCAAGCAGGTTGATCCAGGCCGTCGCCCAGCCCCAGCCGCGCCCGCCCAAGATCGACGACCAATGGTAAAGCCCGCCGGCGGTCGGATAGGCCGAACCGATCTGGCCGAGCGAAGCCGCGACCACAAGGGCGAACAGACCGCCTATAACCCAGCCGATGGTCGCTTCGAAACCGCTGCCGGTGGCCATGGCCAGCGGGAACGAGGTGATGCCACCCGCCAGGATGCAAATGATCGAGAAGGAAATGGCAAAGTTGGAGAAGCCGCTCATGCGGCGAGCCAATTCCTGGGCATATCCCATGCTGTGAAGGACTTTTACGTCCTCAGACTTGTCGATTTCTTCAGGTCTCATTTTGGAAGTCCCCTATCTGGTTCTTAGCTGGCCGATTGCACTGACTTTCCCATTGCGCGTTGTCGGGAGCCCCTGGCCTCGTCAGGCTCCAGATTCAAGAATATGCCGGTGAGCAGGTCCGCCCATTTCCGCTGCCCGGTCTCGCCGGAGATTTCGTCGTTGCGGATTTCGATCATCGCGCAGGCAAGGCCGCGCGAACGCGCGTGCCGTTCCAGCGTGAAATAGACGCGGTCGGCCGGCGAATAGGGTTCGTTGACGCCGACGGTGACGCCGGAGAGCCGCTGCAGCGCCGATATCAGCGGCGCCGCCAACCGGCGATCCTCGTCATGGATGATGCCTATATGCCATGGCCGGCTCTTGCCCTTGTAGACCGGCGTGAAGGAGTGCACCGACACCAGCCGCGTCTCCTGGCCGCGCGCCAGCCGCTCGTCGATGATCTGGGCGATTGTGTCGTGGAACGGGCGCCAGGCAAGGTCGACGCGCGCGGCGCGCTGCTTGTCGGAAAGATCTGTGTTGCCCGGGATGGCCGTCGTCTCGCTAATCGGCGGCACGAGGTCCGGCGCGTCGAGCGGCCGGTTGCAATCGATGACGAGCCGCGACACGCGGGTCTCGATCAAGGTGGCATCGAGCGTCTCGGCCATGCGGCGGGCGACGGGAAGCGCGCCCGGATCCCAGGCGATGTGGCGCGAAAGGTCCTCGGCCGGCAGGCCGAGCGTCCCGAACTCGGCGGGGAGGACGTTGGAGGCATGGTCGCAGGTGAAGACAAAGGGGCTTGAGCCGCCGGGGTTCGTCACCCTCACGGTTTCAGACGGTGCAAGGCTGGCGGGCCGTGCTCTCTCCATACTGCCGTCCCCTGGGGAGCGCTGTATCGAATGTTACGTATTTTGTCTCATTGCGTCCCTATGAATGATTTCATACAGTTTGGCCGGCTTTGTCAAACGCGAATTCGGGAAAACGGCGGCGACGGGCGAACAGGCGGGGGAAAACCATGATTTCCAGCATTGCCGAACTGATCTCGGACCGCATCGGGACGATGCCGGCCGGCGAGCGCCGCGCCGCCCAGACGCTGATTGCCAACTATCCCTTGACCGGGCTGAAGACGGTCGCCGAATTCTCGGCCGCAGCCGGTGTGTCCTCGCCGACGATCCTGCGCTTCGTCGCTAGGCTCGGCTTCCAGAACTACCCTGAATTCCAGTCGGCGCTGCAGGATGAATTGGCGGCGCAATTGCAGTCGCCCGCTTCGCGCACGCTCGATCCAAGCTCGGCCGGCGGCGCCGTCTCGCCGATGCTTGAGGCAACGCTCGACAACATGCGCGAGACCTTCCGGCACCTCACCGACAGACAGCTGGCAGACATTGCCACGAGACTTGCCGAGCGGCGCGGCAAGACCTTCCTCATCGGCGGCCGTTTCACCGATCCGCTGGCGCGCTACATGGCCGCTCACCTGGCCATCATCCAGCCGGATGTCTATCACCTCGCCGGCCAGGAGAGCATCTGGCGCGACCGGCTGATCGACATGGGCAAGCGCGACGTCCTGGTGATCTTCGATATCCGCCGCTATCAGGAAAGTCTCGTGCGCTTTGCCGAGAAGGCTCACCACCGCGGCGTGCAGATCATTCTCTTTACCGACCAGTGGCTTTCGCCGATCGCCCGCTTCGCCCGCCACGTGATCGCCGGGCGCACCGCCGTGCCCTCGGCCTGGGATTCGTCCGCCGCGCTCTTCGTCGTCGCAGAAACGCTGATCGCCGCCGTGACGAGGCAATTGGAAGCCGCCGGCGCCAAGCGCATGCGCGACCTGGAGAGCTTGCGGTAGAGCCGGATGATTTCAGGTCGGACAGACCTAAAATCTGAATCCGTCTCCAAGCCGCCTATATCAACGCGGAGCCGGCCGAGCAGCTACTTTACGATCCTGCCCTCGATCGACCAGCGCGCCGCCAAAAAGTTCAGCACGGCGGCCACGACGACGCCGACGATCTTGGCCGGCCAGACGCCGACAACCCCCGCCAGTACAGCGATCGACAGGCTCGAAACACCGAGCGAAATCAGCGCCCCGAGCGAGACGAAACGCAGGAAGGACCGATGCAGCCGGATGTCCGGGTCCCGCTCGAACGACCAGAAGCGGTTCGCTACGAAGGAGAAGAGCACCGCGACGAACCAGGCACCGACATTGGCGGCCAGAGCCGGCACCACGAGCTTGAGCAGCAGGAAGAATGCAATGAGATCGATGCCGGTGTTGATCAGCCCGACCAAGGCGAAGCGGACGATCTTGTTGCCGGTCGAACGCCGCGGCTGACCGGCGCTCATGCTTTGCCGTCCATGACGCGCACTCCGGCCCGTTCGAGGCTGGCGCCGAAATCCTCAGAACTGAGAATCGTGAACTCGACCTCACGCGCGCCCTGCATCGGGTCTCGCGCCCGTAAAATGTCATCGACTTGACCCGGATGACACATGAACACCCCTTGTTCGGGCAAGGTGTCGACCGCGGCGCGCAGCGTCGGAGCGAATTTTTGCGGCTGCCGCCAGTCATAGATGCCGCAGAGCGGCGTCATCACGTTAAAGCCGGCCCGCTGCATCGACCTGTTGAAGCCCGCGGCCAGCGTGGCGATCGCCGCGATCTTTGCCGCCGCGTCCAGGCCGGCAAGCCCGGGCGCGCCGCGCAGCGCCGGCTTGTGTGCGCTGCCTCCAAACCGGGCGAGCAACCAATTCCGTACCACGGGAAGAAAATGCACGTGCTGGTGCCCGTCGATGTGATCGGGCGGGCCAGCCAGCGCTTCGGTGAAGCGGTCGTACTGGGCGTCGAGCTCGGCATGAACGTCCCGCTCGTCGATGCGCCCGCGCCGTACGGGCAGCGCAAGAGAGGCGAGCCCAGGCAATTTGCCGTCTGGCGCCAGGCTGGACGAGCCGGTTGCGGCGGTCTGATCGGTGAGGGTCAGGTGCAGCCCGATGGCGGCCCGTTGACGCAACGGCCTGATGCGCGCCGCCGCCTCTTCCCATTCGGCAAACCCGGTCATGCAACTGGTCCCGGTCAGGCGGCCGCGCTCGATGAGGTCGAGGATCGCGCTCGATACCCCCGGCGCAAGCCCGTAATCGTCGGCGATCAGGCGGATCGGCCGGGTCATTTGCCGGCAACAACCTGCTCGGCGGCATTGCCATGCAGCACGTCGCGCACGATGTAGACGGGCCGGTCCTTGCTTTCGCTGAGCGTGACCCAGACATACTCGCCGATCAGGCCGAGCAGCGCCAGGTTGAGGCCTCCAAAAAGCACGACGGCGACCATGATGCTGGGGTAGCCAGGCACGGCGATGCCGTAGAACAGCACTTCGAACAGCACCTTCACGCCATAGGCCAGACCCGCGAATGCCGCGAGCAATCCGATGAGGCTGATGACGCGCAGCGGGATTACGGAAAACGAGGTGAACCCTTCAAGCGAGAACGCGATCAGGTTGAACCTTGTCCATTTCGAGGTGCCGCCGCCGCGGTTTTCCGGCGAGTAAAGCACAGCCTTCTGGCGGAAGCCGGCCCAGGCGAACAGACCCTTGTTGAAGCGGCGCTTGTCGCGCACGCTGGTCAAGGCACGCGCCACCGCGCCACGCATGACACGGAAATCTCCGGCATTCTCGGGAATATCGAAGCGCTGGCTGCTGTTGATCAGCCTGTAGAAGAGCCGCGCCAGCTGGCTGCGCCGCCAGCTCCCCTCGCGCCGGTCGTTCTGCGCGTAGACGACATCGATCTGCGGATGCTCGACCAGCTCGCCGATCATCCTCAGGCTGATATCCATGGAATGCTGGAGGTCCGAGTCCATGATCAGGACCATGTCGCCACGGGAATGATCGAGCCCGGCGAGCACCGCCGCTTCCTTGCCGAAATTACGGCTGAGCCGCACGATCTCCCAGGAGCCGGAGAGCGCGGCCGCGAACGTCTCGGCGCTGCCGTCGCGGCTGCCGTCGTCGACGAGTATCTTGCGGACCGTCATGCCGAAGCGCTCCGCCACGGCCACTTCCAGCCTGTCGAGCAGCCCGACAAACGCGATGGCGGATTCGGCCTCGTTGAAAAACGGCGCGATGATGTCGAGCATCTCAGCCATGCGCGACGGCCCCGGCGGCAGGCACCTTCTGTCTGTCTTGCGTCCAGAACCAGCCGACGAGCACGCAGGCGATTATGCTGACGCTGATCGGCCGGAACCACGGGTGGAAAAGATCGTGCAGTTGCAGGTTGGCACTGGTCAGTCCGGTGACGAAGAGGAACGCCGCCAAGAACCAGCACATGGCCCCGGCTCCCTTCTCCCGCCAAAGCAAGGCGATGGAGAGACCGGCAGGCACCGCCACCATGGCGTAAGTGTTCTGCTCGACCCGCGGATTGAAGACGCACATGTAGAATGCCGCGGCGAGGAAGATGGCGAGTCCGCTGATGTTGGCGTCCAGCCTGCGATCGAGCTGGAGCACCAGCCAAAGCGTGAGCAAACCCGCGACGACGCGCACGATCGTCGCGTCAAACTTGGAAATCGGGATGCCAAATCGCATGAAAGGCGCCGTGAAGTCGGCCGGGACGAAGGGGCCGGTCGGGTCGACCGTCATCGAAGTCAGCAGTCGGACGAAATCGTGATATTGCGCGTTGACGTAGTCGGTCGACGCAAAGCCATAGGGGATGGCGAGCGCGACGAGCACCGCCAGCACCAGCGCCGGTATCAGCCTGGGGCGCAGCGCTCCCGCCAGAAGCAGCATGATGATCGCGGTCGGCTTGGCGATGATCGCAAGCATGGCCCAGAAGAAGCTTTCGGCCCGGCGCCCCTCAAGCGTCGACAACGTAAGAAACCAGCATGCCCCTGTGAGCAGGATCGTCGCCTGGCCGTTGCGAAGCGCTGCAAGCGCCACCGGCAAGGCAAGAAAAAGACCGAAGGACAGCAGCCATGTCTGTTCCTGGCCGCCAAGCTTGCGCACCTGACGCATTGCGGCAAAGGTCAGGACGCTGAAGCCCAGCATGTGCCACAAAATATTGCCCAGATACGGCCCGAGCTTCAGCAGGGGAACATAGAGGACGGCGAAGGCGGGAGCGTATAGATACCCCATGGCAACTTCGACCTGATACAGCGGTTGGCGATCCAGAAAAGCTTCACTGCCATGCCTGTAGATATGGACCACCGAACGCGCATCGGGCGACCATAGCGCCAGGCCAAGCACAAGTAGAAACGACCCGACCCAAAGCCAAAGCCCCAAACGGTCGAAAACCGGCTTGGTTACCATCATAGCGCACCCCGAATTCCGACCAGGACGGCTTTCCCATCGCCGCCTGGTTTTTTACCGCCGGCGAGATATCACATCGAATGGAATAAAACATCCGAACGTGGCTGTTACCGGCGCGAGGCAATGACGGCGCAACAGAGGCTTTTTTCCGCCGCTGTCGGGTCGATCACAGCTTTGTGTTCAAGGCTTTGGTCTGGTCTGAACAGCTGCGATCGGCGCTCGGATTGCCTCACGGCCTGATGAACACCTTTCCATTTGGCTTGGCGAGCTCGGCCGGCAGCCTCGCCATCGCTTCCTCGAGCGGCACGACCGCGGTGACATCGGTCGACCAGCGTCCATCGGAAAAGCGCTTCTGCGCTTCCAGCACCGCCGGGCCCAGCCTGTCGCGGAACTGGCGCATCCATTCGGCCAGCCAGAACCCTTCGACACGCTTGTGCTGGAAGATCAGTTGGCCGGGCTCGCGTATCACCGTCGGCTCGGCGTCGAGCCTTCCATAGACGATCCAGCGCGCGCGTTTCGGCATGGCATTGAAGATGGTCGAAGCCAGCGGGCCGGTGACCGCGTCGAGGAAGATGCGCGGCTGCTCGGCCTTCATCGCCTCGCGCAACGCCGCCTCGAAATCCGCCGCTTTCTCGTTGAGCACATGGGCGGCGCCGAGCTCCTTCAGCGGCGAGATCTGCTCGTCGCGACGCACGGTGACGATCGGCCGGAAACCTTCCTCCTTCGTCAACCCGATGATCAGCTTGCTGAGCTGGCTGGCGCCCGCGGTCATGATGAAGGATTTCTCGCCCTCCTCTCTGACGATGTCGAACATGGCCAAGGCGGTCAGCGGATTGACGATCATCGCTGCGCCGTCCTCGTCGCGCACGGTATCGAGAAGCGGAATGCAGGATGCGGCCTCGGCAACCGCGTAATCCGCCCATGCGCCCCAGTTCGACACGCCGGTGGCGAAGGCGACGCGTTTCCCTGCAAGGCTCCTTGCATAGGGATCGTCGCCCGTGGCGACGACGATGCCGACACCTTCGAAGCCCGCCGGCCGGCCCTTTACCCGCGGCTGGCCGTACTGGCCCTTGATGAAGGCGATGTCGGACGGGTTGATCGAGGCGAGGCTGACCTTGATCAGCGCCTGCGACGGACCGGGCGCCGGCACCTCGATGCTGCCGGGCTGGAGGTAAGGCTCCATCGCTTCCAGCGCAGCCGCCGACGGCGTCCTGGTGTAACCCTCGCCGACAAGCAACAGACCCTGCATCTGCGAAGGAAGCGTCATGGCCGTCAGACCTTCTCCTGCGTGTATTTCTTCAGTTCCGTGCGCGCCACCTGCCGCCGGTGCACCGCGTCCGGCCCGTCGGCCAGCCGCAATGTCCTCAAATGCGTCCACGAGCGGGCGAGCGGCGTGTCCTGGCTGATGCCTTGCGCACCGAACATCTGGACTGCCTCGTCGGTGACCTTCAGCGCGACGCGCGGCGCCACCACCTTGATCTGGCTGATCCAGGGCGCGGCCGCGCGAGCGTCCCCCTGATCGATCATCCAGGCAGCCTTGAGGCATAAGAGCCTCGCCATCTCGATCTCCATCCGGCATTCGGCGATGATGTCGAAATTGGCGCCGAGCTTTGCCAGCGGCTGGCCGAAGGCCTCGCGCCGCACCGAGCGTTGGCACAGCATCTCCAGCGCCATCTCGGCCTGGCCGATGGCGCGCATGCAATGATGGATGCGGCCAGGCCCGAGCCGCCCCTGCGCGATCTCGAAACCCCTGCCCTCGCCGAGGATCAAATTCTCCGCCGGCACCTGCACATTCTCGAATCTCAGATGCATATGCCCATGCGGCGCGTCGTCATCGCCATAGACCTGCATGGGCCGCAGCTTGGCGATGCCGTTGCTGTCCGAGGGCACCAGGATCATCGAATGCCGGCGATGCTGCGGCTCCTCGTCCGATCCGGTCCTGACCATGACGATATAGATGGCGCAGCGCGGATCGCCCGCCCCGGAAGCCCACCATTTCTCGCCATTGAGCACATAGTGCTCGCCGCGGCGCTCGCAGCGCATCGAAATGTTGGTGGCGTCCGAGGACGCCACGTCCGGCTCGGTCATCAGATAGGCCGAGCGTATTTTCCCTTCGAGCAGCGGCTCCAGCCAGTCGCGCTTGTGCGCTTCCGAGCCGTATCGCTCCAGCACCTCCATGTTGCCGGTGTCGGGCGCCGAGCAGTTGAAGGTCTCAGCGCCGAGATGCGCCTTGCCCATCTCCTCCGCCAGATAGGCGTATTCGACGGTGGAAAGGCCGTAGCCGCGCTTGGAATCGGTGAGCCAAAAGTTCCACAGGCCGCGCTCGCGCGCCGTCTTCTTC
The DNA here is from genome assembly GCF_006439475.1 of Mesorhizobium sp. B2-8-9. NCBI lineage: Bacteria > Pseudomonadati > Pseudomonadota > Alphaproteobacteria > Hyphomicrobiales > Phyllobacteriaceae > Mesorhizobium > Mesorhizobium sp. B2-8-9. The sequence goes on from NZ_VFTQ01000008.1 coordinate 209,352, forward strand.
AAGCCGTCCAGGATTTCCGTCTGCCTGGCCGTATAGGCCCAGCGGTCGCCATTCTTGCCGACTTCGGCGAGGAACTCTTCGCCGAGCGGCGCGATCTCGTCGCGCACCATCGCCGCCACGCGCTGATGGAGCGGCTTCAGCCGCTCGGTCATGCCGAGATTCATGTCCGCCATCGCTTCCGGCCTTTCCGAAGATAAACCTTTACCCGTGGCAAGGATGACCGTACTTCGGCTAGCCTTGTCAACGCGAGTCCTTGGGCGAGTCCCGGCCGGCCGGATGCGGAGAAACACGATGAGCTATCTGGACAAGCTGTTCTCGGTCGCCGGCAAGACTGCGCTGGTGACGGGTGCGGCGACCGGCATCGGCCGCATGGTGGCGACCGGGCTGGTGCGCGCCGGCGCTCAGGTGATGATCGCCTCGCGCAAGGGCGAGGATTGCGCAAAAGTCGCCAACGAATTGAACGCGCTCGGCGGCTCCGGCCATGCCGAGGGCTTTGCCGGCGACGTGTCCAGCGAGGCTGGCATCGCGGCACTGGTCGCCGAGGTCAAGGCACGCACGGAACGCCTGCACATCCTGGTCAACAATGCCGGCATTTCCTGGGGCGCGCCGCTGCAGGATTTCCCCTACCATGCCTGGGCCAAGGTGTTCGGCGTCAACGTCACCGCCGTCTTCCATTTGACGCGGGAGCTCTTGCCGCTTCTCGATGCCGCCGCGAGCGACGAGGATCCTGCCCGCGTCATCAATCTCGGCTCGGTGATGGGCACCCAGCCGCTGGCCGACGACGCCTATTCCTACGCCGCCTCGAAAGCGGCGGTGCATCATTTGACGCGCACGCTGGCGATCGAGTTCGCCGCCCGCCGCATCACCGTCAACGCCTTTGCGCCCGGTCCTTTCCAGAGCCGCATGACGGCCTTTGCCACCGCGACCGAGGAGCAGGCGAAACATGTCGGTAACCATGTTCCGCTCGGCCGCATCGGCGTGGCGGATGACATTGCCGGCGCAACGCTTTATTTGTGCAGCCGAGCCGGAAGCTATGTCACCGGCGCCATCCTGCCTATCGACGGCGGCCAGTCGGTGCAGCATGGCATGACTTTGTTCAAGGAATAAGGTGCCCGGTTCGAGGAATCGCGATCCGGGCGGGTTGCGGAGGACATCAGTGTGGAACCGATCAGTCTCGATACGCTTCTGGCAAGCGTCGGCAAGGAGGTCGGCGTCTCGCCCTGGCGAACGGTGACGCAGCGCATGATCGACCAGTTCGCCGATGCGACCGACGACCATCAGTTCATCCATTGCGATCCTGAGCGCGCCGCGCGCGAGACGCCGTTTGGCGGCACCATCGCGCATGGCTTCCTGTCGCTGTCGCTTTTGTCGGCAATGACCTTCGAGACCATGCCGCCGCTGGAAAACAGCAAGATGGGCGTCAACCACGGCTTCGACACGCTGCGTTTCCTGGCGCCGGTGAAGACGGGCTCGCGCATCCGCACCCGCTTCGTGCTGGCGGACGTCAAGGTCAGGCCGTCCGGCTGGGTGCAGACGGCACATGACGTGACCATCGAGATCGAGGGCTCGAAGAAGCCGGCGCTGACGGCGCGCTGGCTGACCTTGACGCTGATCGAGCGCCAACCCGAGAACGCATGAGCGGCGAGGCCGGTGGCATAGACCAGGTGGCCCTTGCGCCCTACCTCGAGGCGCATATCCCGGGTTTTGCCGGCCTGTCGGCGATTGAAAAATTCAAGTCCGGGCAGTCCAATCCGACCTATCTTTTGACCGCCGCCAGCGGCCGCTATGTGTTGCGCGCCAAGCCGCCGGGACAGTTGCTGAAATCCGCGCATCAGGTCGACCGGGAATTCCGGGTGATGCAGGCGCTTGCCGGCACGGCGGTGCCGGTGCCGCGCATGCTGCATCTGTCCGGCGAGGACTCCCCGATCGGCCGCATGTTCTACGTCATGGAATATCTCGACGGCCGCATCTTCTGGGATCCGTCACTGCCGGACGCATCCGGCAATGACGAGCGCGCCGCGATTTACGATGCCATGAATGCGACGCTCACCGCCTTGCACGATATCGATGTGGACGCCGTCGGTCTTGGCGATTTCGGCCGGCCCGGCAGCTATTTCGAGCGCCAGCTCGCGCGCTGGACCAGCCAGTACAAGGCCTCCGAAACCGAAACCATAACCGACATGGACAGGCTGATTGCGTGGCTCGAAAGGCATATGCCGGCCGATGACGGCCGGGTCTCGCTTGTCCATGGCGACTACCGGCTGGACAACATGATGTTCGCGCCCGGCGCGCCGAAGATCATCGCGCTGCTCGACTGGGAGCTGTCGACGCTCGGGCATCCCTTCGCCGACCTTGCCTATCAATGCATGCAATGGCGTCTGCCGCACGCCTCGGGCTTTCGCGGCCTCGGCGGCATCGACCGCGCCGCTGCCGGCCTGCCTTCCGAGGAAGCCTATGTCGAGGCCTACTGCAGACGGCGCGGCATCGAGAAGATCGACAACTGGACCTTCTTCCTCGCCTTCTCCTTCTTCCGGCTGGCGGCGATCTGCCAGGGCGTCTACCGCCGCGCGCTGGACGGCAACGCCTCCAATCCGGAAAAGGCAAGGACCTACGGCCAGGCGGTAAAATTGCTCGCCGCGCTCGCGGTGGAACTGGTTGACGAGAACAGCTGAACGCGGAGAAGCCGGGCAATGGGCCGTTTCGATAGGATGACGGTGCTGATCACCGGCGCGACCGGCGGTCTCGGCAGCGGCGCGGCAAAGGCCTTCGCCGCGGAAGGGGCACGGCTCGTTCTGTCCGACCTCGACGAGTCTGCGCTTGGCGATTTCGCCGCAACGCTCGACGCCGAGACGGCTCACCTTGCCGGCAACATCGCCGACGAAAAGCTCTCGGAGGATCTGGTGAAGCTGGCCGTGCAAAAGGCCGGCTCGACATTGCCGTCAACAATGCCGGCATCGTCCACTCCTTCGTACGCCTGCCGCAGGTCACCTCGGAGGAAGCGCGCCGCGTGGTGGAGGTCGACCTGCTCGGCGTCTTCTATGCCATGAAACAGCAGATTCCTCAGTTGGAACGGCAATTCAGGGAAAGCGGCAAGGGCGGCGTCATCGTCAACATCGCCTCCGTCGCCGGCCTCTCAGGCGCGCCGAAGCTTTCGGTCTATGCCGCCGCCAAGCACGGCGTCGTCGGGCTGACGCGCTCGGCTGCCGTGGAATACGCCAGCAAGGGCATACGCATCAACGCGGTCTGCCCGGCCCACACCCAAACCGCGATGGTCGACGGCTTCGTACGTTTCACCGGAGCGCCCGAAGCTGAAGCGCTGGCCGAGCTCACGCGCGGCGTGCCGATGAAGCGTGTCGGCGAGGTCGACGAGATCACCACCGGCATCCTGTTCCTCGCCGACCCGGCCAATTCCTTCATGACCGGCCACGCTCTGGCGCTCGACGGCGGCATTGGCGCGATCTGAGCGATTCCAGGAAAGGGCCTTAGCTGTTTCCATCCGGATTGCGTCAAAACGGAGAGCGCACGCAAGGGAACCGGAGGCGCTCTTGTCCGTTTCCGTACAGCGTATATAATTTCGTCAGGCAACCAATCACAAAGGCAGGCGTATATTGGCGCTGAGCGTTCAGAAACGCCGCGAAAAACAGAAGGCGGAGCTTCGCTCCGAACTGGTCGCGGCGGCCCACAAGCTGGTCCAGCAAGAAGGCTATGAGGGCCTGACCATCCGCAAGCTCGCCAAGCGGGTCGGCTACGCGCCGATGTCGGTCTATTCCTATTTCGCCGACAAGCAGGACATTCTGTTCGCGCTCGCCGAAGACGCCTTCGAAACGCTCGCGCGGCGCATCGAGGAGCATCCCGCGGACGATCCGATCGAGGCGCTCAAGGCGGTGATGACCGAATACGCGGCTTTCGGGCTCGGCAACCCCAACGAATATCGCACCGTCTTCATGACCGAGAAGACCAAGCTGCCTGAAGGACGCAGCTACGCGGACATGGAAGAAGGCAATCCGGCCATGAAGGTGCTGATCAAACGCGTCGAGGCCTGCGTTGCCGCCGGCAGGCTCAAGGGCGACCCGCGCGCTATCGCCACCATGCTGTGGACCGTCGGCCACGGTACGATCTCGCTCTTGATCACCTTTCCCTTCTATCCGTTCGGCGACGCCCAGGCCTATGTGAAGCGCATGTGCGATTTCACGCTGGCGGGATTGCAGGCGCAGGATATTCCGCCGCTGACCGCAACGCCCGTCAACTGCTGATCTCTTTGATCGTCGGCTCGCATCGCTTCGCTGATTTGCGGCGGCGAATTCCTGTGTTCAAAAAAATTTGTCGTACACGTACAGATTCCTCCTTGAATTCCGACTTCGTTAACCGTATTTGTACATCGCACCGTACGCGTACGGAAAAGATTGACTGGAGACGGAAAATGAAGAACACCATCCTTGCTCTCGCCACCGTGCTGGCTTTCTCGGGTATCGCTTTCGCTGGCGCAAGCCAGCCGGCCAAGCATGCCCCCGCGGCTTGCGCTCAGACCAACGCGAGCGTGAAGCTCGACTGCACCCCGACCGGTTCGGTGGAAAAGGCCGACGCCAACAAGACGACGAAGAGCCCGCGGCTCGGCATCGATGTCAGCCCCTGGTTTGTGCCCGGCCTCTGAGCACGATTGGCAAGACTTCGAACGAAAACGGGCGGCATTTGGCCGCCCTTTTTCGTTTCTGCCCGCGCCCCTGAGGACCTGCTCGAGACTATTTCTTGCGCGGTTTCGCTCCTGCCGCGGCCTTGGCCTTACTCGGCTTTGCCGGTCCGCCGGGGATGGAAGTGCTGGTGATCGATACCGGGTCGCTGGCCGGAAATGTGTCCTCGAGGCCTTCCTCGAGTTCCTCTTCCTCGACCTCATGGCGCCGCTCCTGCTCCAACGAGCGAACTGCAGCTGTCTTCTTGGATGACTTCGGCGCGGTTTTGGGCGGCATCGGCAATCTCCCTCGCAAGCCGCAGAAACGGCATGGACTGGCGATGGTTCCTTGGAAACGACGCCGCGAAGCTCAGTTCGCCGCGTCGCCCGCCGCTTCCGACAGCAGAGTAAAGACATAGTCCGAGAAGGAACGCCAGCATTCCACCCGGAACGCATCGGCCGCGCTGCGCAGCAGCACGATCTCGGATTTGCCGAGGATGGTGCGCGAGGCAGCACCGACCGGGAAGGCCTCGAGCGACAGGTCCTGCGGGCAACCCGAATTGACCGCCGCTGCGGCCGCCGGCCCGACAACCGAAATCCCGACATTGCGGTGCGAGATGCCGACCGCCGAATGCAGCATTGTCACCTTGGCGCAGTCGGCGAGCGGATCCTTGCCCGCCTCGTCGATGATCATCCATTCGTCGGGCCCGAGCCACAGCGCCGTGCGCCCGTCCTTGGTCGCCGAAGTCTTGGGCTTTGTCGGCAGCGTGAGGCCGAGCGCCTTGGAAAGCGCGGCAAGCGACGCCTGGGGGGCGCGCAGCGAGATGCGTTCAGCCGGCGGCAGCATCTCGACCTTGACGCCGGGCGCCGACAGCGTGCGGCCGGCAAGCGCGGGCCGACGCTCGACGGAGGCGGAAGCAGCAGCGGCTTTTGTCTTGGCGGCGGCCTTAGCCATTGAGGCGTTCTCCCTTCTCGTCGACGAACACCATGCCGGTGACTTCCACCTCGATCGTGCCGTTCGGCATCGGCACATAGAGCGTCTGGCCCATGCGGTCGCGGCCGCCGGCGACGAGCGCCAGCGCGATCGAGCGACCGCAATTCTCCGACCAATAGCTGGAGGTGACGTGGCCGATCATCTTCATCGGGATCGCCTGCTTCGGGTCGGCGACGATCTGCGCGCCCTCTTCCAGCACGACCTTCGGGTCCTTGGTCTTCAGGCCGACCAGTTGCTTGCGGCCCTTGGCTACAAGGTCCGGCCGGGTCAGGCCGCGGATGCCGACGAAATCGGTCTTCTTCTTGCCGACCGCCCAGTCGAGCCCTGCATCGTTCGGCGTCACCGTGCCGTCGGTATCCTGGCCGACGATGATGTAGCCCTTTTCGGCGCGCAGCACGTGCATCGTCTCGGTGCCGTAAGCGGTCGCGCCATGCTTCTGGCCTTCGGCCCACAGCGCTTCCCACACGGCCTCGCCGTAATCGGCCGGCACGTTGACCTCGAAGCCTCGCTCGCCGGTGAAGGACATGCGGAACAGCCTTGTCGGCACGCCGCAGATCTTGCCCTCGCGCACCGACATATGCGGCATCGCCTCGTCCGACATGTCGATGCCTTCGACCAGCGGCGCGATGATGTCGCGCGACTTGGGCCCCTGCACCGCGATCACCGCCCATTGTTCGGTGATCGAGGTCAGCCACACATTGAGATGCGGGAATTCGGTCTGGAGGTAATCCTCCATGTGGTTCATGACGCGCGGCGCGCCGCCGGTGGTGGTCGTCACGTGGAAGCGGTCCGGCGCCAGCCTGCCGACGACGCCGTCATCGTAGATGAAGCCGTCCTCGCGCAGCATGATGCCGTAACGGCAGCGGCCGGTTTCCAGCTTCTCCCAGGGATTGGTGTAGAGTAGCTCCATGAACTTCGCCGCGTCCGGCCCGACCACCTCGATCTTGCCGAGCGTTGAGGCGTCGAACAGGCCGGCGGCCTTGCGCACCGTCACGCATTCGCGGTTGATGGCGGCATGCATGTCCTCGCCTGCCTTGGGGAAATACCAGGTGCGCTTCCAATGGCCGACATCCTCGAACACGGCACCATGCGACGCGGCCCAGCCATGCGTGGCCGTGCGGCGGGTCGGGTCGAACAGCGCGCCGCGCGCGTGGCCGACGATCGAGCCGAACGTCACCGGCGTGTAAGGTGCCCGGAAGGTGGTGAGGCCGACCTGCGGGATCGGCTTGCCGAGCGTCTCGGCGGCGATCGCCAGGCCATGCATGTTCGACGTCTTGCCCTGGTCGGTCGCCATGCCGTTGGTGGTGAAGCGCTTGACATGCTCGATCGAGTGCATGCCTTCATGCACCGCCTGGCGGATATCCTTGGCGGTGACGTCGTTCTGGAAATCGACAAAGGCCTTGACCGTCGTGCCCGGGCCGGCACCGGGCGCGGCCCCCAACATACCGCGCGACCAGCTCTCGCCGGCGTCGACCTTGGGCTTGGCGCCCTTGCCAACCTTGCCACCGGCCTCCTTCGCCGCCTTGGCGCCCGCCGCGTAAGCCTCATCAACTGAGGCGGCCAGCCCGTCGGTACCGTTGCAGGCGCCGACCGAGACGCAGTCCTGCGCGTAGGTGCCCGGCACGAAGCGCTTGGTCTCGTCGTTGAAGGCGACCTTGCCGCGCGATTGCGAGAACAGATGCACCGATGGCGTCCAGCCGGCCGACATGAGGATCGCGTCAACCGGGATGGTCCGCTCGCCGCCACCATTCTTCGGCTGCACGCTCATTGACGACACACGCAATTTGCCGCCGGCGCTGACCACCGCGCGGCCAAAATTGATCTCGATGCCGAGCGCTCTCGCCTCGTCGATCACCGGTCCGGCCGGGTTGTCGCGCAGGTCGACGATCGCCGCGATGTTGATGCCGGCCTTCTTGAGGTCGATCGCGGCGGCGTAGGCGGAATCGTTGGCCGTATAGACGCCGATATTCCTGCCGACCGCGACGCCGTAATGGTTGAGGTAGGTGCGCGCCGCCGAAGCGAGCATCACACCCGGACGGTCGTTGTTGGCGAAGACCATGTGGCGCTCGATGGCGCCGGTGGCGATCACGACGCGTTTGGCGCGAACCTGCCACAGGCGCTCGCGCGCAAGCTCTCGGCCCGGGCTCTTGAGATGGTCGCTGACCCGCTCGACCAGTCCGACGAAGTTCTGCGCGTAATAGCCGAAGGCGGTCGTGCGCGACAGCACGCGCACATTGTCCATCGCCTTGAGCTTCGCGATCGCCGCTTGCGCCCACGCATAGCCGTCCTGGCCGTCGATCCTGGCGCCGCTCTCGAAGCGCAGGCTGCCGCCGAATTCGGCTTGCTCGTCGGCGACGATCACCCGCACGCCCGTTTCGGCCGCGGCGAGCGCGGCCGCGATGCCGGCGGCGCCGCCGCCCAGCACCAGCACCTCGCAATGCGCATAGCGCGCGGCATAATGGTCGGGATCCGGCTTGTCCGGCGAAACGCCGAGGCCCGCGGCAGCGCGGATCTTCGGCTCGTAGAGATCCTTCCAGGCCCATTTCGGCCACATGAAGGTCTTGTAGTAAAAGCCGGCCGAAAACATCGGTGATGCGATGTCGTTGACGGCGCCGACGTCGAAGGCAAGCGACGGCCAGCGGTTCTGCGAGTTGGCCGTCAGCCCGTCATAGAGCTCCTGCACTGTCGCCCGCACATTCGGCGTCTTGCGCGCATCGTCGCGCACGATCTGCACCAGCGCGTTGGGTTCTTCTGCGCCGGCCGACAGGAAGCCGCGCGGACGGTGATATTTGAACGAGCGGCCGACCAGGTGCACGCCGTTGGCGAGCAGCGCCGAGGCCAGCGTGTCGCCCTCGATGCCGATATACGGCTTGTCGTCGAAGCTGAAGGAGGCAGTCTTCGCCTGGCTGAGGCGACCGGCGCCGGAAATGCGGAACGCGGCGTTCATTTTGAGGCTCCCGGCAGCTTCGCGGGCTTCGGCTCGCCGGCCTTGTAGGTCATGATGAACCTGTCGGTGACCGTGTCGCGCACCGCGTTGAAGAACCGCGCGCAGCCATGCATGTGCCGCCAGCGCTCATAGATGACGCCTTTAGGGTTGGCACGGATGAAGAAGAATTTCTCGAAATCGTCGTCGCTCTCGGCGGCGATGTTGGTCGGGCGCGCAATATGCGCCTCGCCGGCATTGCGGAACTCGAGTTCCGGGCGCTCTTCCTCGCAATAGGGGCAGCGGATGAGAAGCATTTTCGGTGGATCCTACAACTCGCCATGGCCGACGCAGGCGCCGGCCGGTTGATCGCAAAGCGGCTTAAGGGTCATTTGGCCCATCGTCAGTGCGCCACAGCCGCCGCGGCGGCCTCGTCGATGAGACGCCCCGTGCGGAAGCGCTCGAGCGTGAAGGGCGCGTTGATCGCGTGCGGCTCGTCCCTCGCGATCGTATGCGCGAAGACATTGCCCGAGCCGGGCGTCGCCTTGAAGCCGCCGGTGCCCCAGCCGCAATTGACGTAGAGGCCCTGGACCGGTGTCTTCGCCAGGATGGGCGAGCGGTCGGGGGTCACGTCGACGATGCCGCCCCAGGAGCGCAGCATCTTCATGCGGGTGAAGATCGGGAACATCTCGCAGATGGCGTCGAGCGTGTGCTGCAAGATGTGCAGGCCGCCGGTTTGCGAATAGGAGACATACTGGTCGGTGCCTGCGCCGATCACCAGCTCGCCTTTGTCCGACTGCGAGATATAGGCGTGCACCGTGTTCGACATCACCACACAGGGCACCACCGGCTTGACCGGCTCCGACACCAGCGCCTGCAGCGGATAGCTTTCGAGCGGCATGCGCACGCCCGCCATGTTCATGATGACGGAGGAATGGCCGGCGGCGACCACGCCGATCTTCTTGGCGCCGATGAAGCCGCGCGTCGTCTCTACCCCGCTCACAGCGCCATTGGCCGCGCGCTTGATGCCGGTGACCTCGCAATTCTGGATGATGTGCACGCCGCGCGCCGAAGCGCCGCGCGCATAGCCCCAGGCGACCGCGTCATGACGCGCCGTGCCGCCGCGGCGCTGCAGCGCGGCGCCCATCACCGGATAGCGCGCGTCCCTGGAGATGTTGAGCGGCGGACAGAATTCCTTCGCCTCTTCCGGCGTCAGCCATTCATTGTCGATGCCGTTGAGGCGGTTGGCATGGATATGGCGCTTGAACACCTGGACGTCGTGCACGTTGTGCGCCAGCATCATGACGCCGCGCGGCGAATACATGACGTTGTAGTTGAGTTCCTGACTGAGCCCGTCCCACAGCTTCAGCGCATGGTCGTAGATGCCGGCGCTTTCGTCATAGAGGTAGTTGGAGCGGATGATGGTGGTGTTGCGGCCGGTGTTGCCGCCGCCGAGCCAGCCCTTTTCCAGCACCGCGATGTTGGTGATGCCGTGCTCGCTCGCCAGATAATAGGCCGTCGCCAGGCCGTGTCCGCCGGCGCCGACGATGATGACGTCGTATTCCTTCCTCGGCTCGGGCGACGTCCACTGCTCTTCCCAGCCTCTGTGGCCGCGCATCGCCTCGCGGGCAATGGCGAATACCGAGTATTTCTTCACGTTAAGCCTCGCGCCAAAAATCGCGGATGTCGTTCGGGCCTCTCCCGTCACGCGAGGTGTATCACTAGCGAAACCGCGATGTCATCCTTGCGCTGTTTGCGACGGCGCTTGCCGTTTTGCGCCACGGTCAAAACGAAGCGTCTGCTCTGGCTTCCGAGATTCCGTTCGGCGACACTCCTGCCGCGTGATGCTGGAGGACGACAATGGGTAATGCCTGGTGGAATCTGACCCTGCGCTTCCTGCTGGAACTTGCAGCGCTGCTTGGGCTCGGCATGGTCGGCTGGAGCTTTGCCGTCGATTTCAGCCGTTGGATTCTTGCCGCTCGTCGCAGCGGTGCTGTGGGGCACTTTCGCCGTGCTCGATGATCCGAGCCGGTCGGGTCGAGCTCCGGTGCCTGTGCCCGGCGCCCTCAGGCTGGCGCTGGAACTCGTCATCCTGTGCGGCGGCGCCGCGGGATTCTATCTGACCGGTCACGCGGCCATTGGCATCGTCATGGCTCTGCTGATTGCCTTCAGCTACGCCTTCTCGCTGGATCGGCTGGCTTGGCTGTTGCGGCAGTAGGGCAATGGCGCCTTTGCCGGTTTCGGGTGGCCGCCGTAATCCTCATCTGCGACCAAGCATCCAACCGCCGGCAAGCCCGGTACAGAGGAAGGATGCAAAGACATGTTCACCCTTACAAACAAGGTCGCCATCGTCACCGGCGCGAGCTCCGGCATCGGCCGCGCCACCGCCAAACTGTTTGCCGAGCAAGGCGCATCCCTGGTCGTCGCGGCCCGACGTCAGGCCGAGCTCGATGTGCTCGTCGGCGAGATCGAAGCGGCCGGCGGCACGGCAGCCGCGCTTGCCGGCGATGTAAGGGACGAGGCCTATACGAAGGCGCTCGTCGAATTCGCCGTCGCAAGGTTTGGCGGCCTCGACATCGCCTTCAACAATGCCGGCGCCGTCGGCGTGATGGGACCAGTGACCGATATGGCGCCAGCCACCTGGCATGAGACGATGGACACCAATCTGACCAGCGCCTACCTAGCCGCAAGGCACCAGATACCGGCCATGCTGGAGCGCGGCGGCGGCTCCCTGATCTTCACCTCGAGCTTCGTCGGCTACACCGCCGGCATGCCGGGCATGGCGGCCTACGCCGCTGCCAAGGCCGGACTGATCGGCCTGACGCAGGTGCTCGCTGCCGAATACGGTCCGCAAGGGCTGCGCGTCAACGCACTGCTGCCCGGCGGCACCGACACGCCCGGCGCAACCACGACCACGCCCGAGGCGCGCGCTTTCGTCGAAGGCATTCATGCTTTGAAGCGCATGGCGCAGCCGGAAGAGATCGCCCGCTCCGCGCTTTACCTTGCCTCGGATGCGTCGAGCTTCACCACCGGAACCGCGCTGTTTGCCGATGGCGGTGTCTCGATCAACCGGACATGATCTATTTTGGCAGACGACAGACATGCCCATCCGCCAAAATGTTGCGATGCGGCCTTGCATTCCCGTTCATTTTGACGATTTTCGTTTCCGTCGAAATCGGACCGGAACGATGCTGCTGATCAGAACCTATGTTGCCCAGAGCGCCATCGAAGGGGTCGGGGTCTTCGCCGCCGAGCCGATCCGTAAGGGCGCTTCGATCTGGCGCCTCGATCCGGATTTCGACCGGCTGATCCCGATGGATAAATATGAGGCGGCGCCGCCGCATCTGCGCGAGTTGCTCGACCGCTATGCCTATCCGAGCCAGGACAAGCCCGGCTTCATGGTTTATGAGGTGGACAATGGCCGCTTCATGAACCATTCGGAGCGGCCGAACACGGATTTCTCGCAGTATGGCGGCGCCACAGCCATTCGCGACATCGCTGCAGGCGAGGAAATCACCTGCGATTATGGTGAGTTTTTCGAGGACTTTGCGCGCCACCATCTGGCGACCGCGTAGCGCGAGCAAACATGCGCGCGCAGCGCTCGGGTTTTTGATCGCCGTTTCGCGCAATCGGAGGTGGACATCCCAGCCTGATTCTGCTATCAGCCGCCACAATTCGCGGTGCAATTCGCCGCGGAGGCATGTCAGCTATGGCTGTTTGCCTAATGATTTCAAACCCGAAGACAGGATTGCCCGTGCAGGTACTCGTCCGCGATAACAACGTTGATCAGGCGCTTCGCGCGCTGAAGAAGAAGATGCAGCGCGAAGGTATTTTCCGCGAAATGAAGATGCGCGGTCACTACGAGAAGCCGTCCGAGAAGCGTGCCCGCGAGAAGGCCGAGGCCGTGCGCCGCGCCCGCAAGCTGGCCCGCAAGCGCGCCCAGCGCGAAGGCCTGCTGCCGATGACCCCGCGCCCGGCTCCGGCTGGTGCCGCCGGCGCATCGCGCTCGCCGCGCTCATAACGCCTATTTTTCGTCCTTTTCGAAGGATACCGAAGGTGGCGCGATGCGGAATCGCCGCCACCTTTTTGTTTATGTATTGGAGCCGGTTCGGAGAGGGAACGGACTGACGGCGCTGCGGCAGTGAGGACAAAGATGAACGCAATTACCGTGGAGCGCAAAACCGCTTTTCGCGGCTTCGCCCTGACGGCGGCCCTGCTTTCGGGTCTGACGCTTGCAGCATGCCAGACGACCCCGACGGGCGAGTTCAACTCGATCGACAAGGCGCAGGCGTCGAACGAGAACATCTCCTCGCTTTCGGCGGTCATCCAGCGCAATCCTCAGGATCCCGAGGGCTATAACGTGCGCGGCTCGGCCTATGGCCGCGGCGGCCAGTACCAGGCGGCGCTCAAGGACTTCAACCAGGCGATCCAGCTCAATCCGAACTTCTACCAGGCCTATTCGAATCGCGCGCTGATCCAGCGCTTCCTCGGCAATCAGGAAGCCGCTTTGGCCGACTACAACCGCTCGATCCAGATCAACGCCAACTACGACGCAGCCTATATCGGCCGCGGCAATCTCTACCGCAAGGCGGGCCGCACCCAGGATGCCTTCAACGACTTCCAGAAGGCGATCCAACTCGACACTACCGATGCCCGCGCCTACCACAATCGCGGCCTGATCTATCAGAGCCAGGGCCAGCACAAATTCGCCATCGAGGATTTCTCGACCGCGATCTCGCTGGCGCCGGACGCCGCCGAGCCCTACAACGGCCGCGGCCTCTCCTATCTGGCGACAGGCGACGAGGACAACGCCTTCTCCGACTTCAACATGGCCATCAAGCTCGACGGCAAGAACGCCGAGGCCTGGGCCAACCAGGCGCTGATCTACGAAAAGCGCGGCGACAAGGGAAGGGCCGCGAAGTCCTACCGCGAGGCTGTCCACCTCGACCCCAACTACCAGCCGGCCAAGGACGGTCTGTCGCGCACCGGCGGCAACGCCAGCTGATCAAGCCGACGCCGGAAGGGTGTATTGCACGGCGCCTAGGCGTCGTTCCCAGTCGCCGTCGGCGGCCGCGATGATGCGCTGCGGAGACGCCGATAGCGATCCGTTAACCGCCCAGGGCAATGCGTTAACCCTTGCCATGTTCGCGTCAAAGTTTCGGCGGAACGCTCCGTGCACCTCGATCGTTTAAGCCGGGGCCAAGATTTTCGCGAAAGGGACTTTCCAATGATCAAGACACTTGCCTGTGCCGCTGCCGCGCTTGCCGCCACGGTCCTCGCTTCTCCGGTCAGCGCCGGCACGCTCCGGCTCGGCACGCTCGATTGCACCATCGACGGCGGTGTCGGCTATGTCATCACGTCGAACAAGGGCGTCTCCTGCGTCTTCCGCCCCTCCCATCACGGCCCGGCCGAGATTTATACCGGGATGATCTCCAAGCTCGGCGTGGACGTGGGCAAGACGCATCAGGGCCAGCTCGTCTGGGCGGTGCTTGCCGCCACCCGCAGCCATGACGCGGGCGATCTCGCTGGCAGCTATTACGGCGTCAACGCCGAGGCGAGCGTGGTGACCGGCGGCGGCGCCAACGTCCTGGTCGGCGGCTTGGACAGCGCCTTCATGCTGGAGCCGCTCAGCGTCCAGGCACAGACCGGCCTCAACCTGGCCGTCACGGTAGCGTCGCTGGACCTCGTCCACTCCTACAAGTGAGCCCTCGGCTTTTCAAATTCATTGCGCCGCACTCGGCCTGGAACATCTGTTCCGGGCCGAGTGCTTTGGAACGCCGGATCGCTTCGACGCAAATGGTGGCTTGCCTCGAAATCCGCGAAAAAGCCTCTTGAGCTCAACTGCGCTTGAGGTTCTACAAGCCCTGCCGAACTGGATCTTGCCCCTCGTTCGCAACGCGGATGAGGTGCGCAAAACAAGCAGGAGATCGGCGTGACGGCAGCGAGCGGCAACAAGGTGGCCAGCAACAGGGTGGCCAGCAAGAGGGTGGATTGGCGGGCGCTGTGGGCAAGCGGCGACCTGGCGCGCTTCTGCTTCGTCAGCCTCGGCATCCTGCTGCATGCCACCAACGAAACAATGGTGGCAACGGTGATGCCGGCCATGGTCGGCGAACTGGCGGGCGTGCAGCTGGTCGGCTGGTCGCTGGCGATCTACGAGCTCGGCGCGATCGTCGCCGGCGCCGCGGCCGGCCGGCTGGTCAGTTATGTCGCCCTGCGCTCCAACATGATGGTCGCGGCCCTGCTCTATGCGACCGGCGCGCTGATCTGCGCCGCAGCGCCTTCCATGCCGTTGTTCCTCGTCGGGCGACTGGTCGAAGGGCTTGGCGGCGGCGCGCTGGTATCGCTGGCTTTCGTCTCGGTCGAGCGCCTGTTTCCACGCAATATCTGGCCGCAGCTCTTCGGCATCATGTCCGCGATCTGGGGCGTCGCCGCCTTCAGCGGCCCGATGCTCGGCGCTCTCATGACCGAATTCCTGTCGTGGCGCTGGGCTTTCGGCGTATTCACCTTCGGCGGCGCGGCGATGGCGCTGGCAAGCTTCGTCGTGCTCGACACGCCTGAAGCGAGGAAGCCGCAGGCGAGCGGCGGCAAGGCACCGCCCTTTCCCTATCCCGCGCTTGCCTGTCTCGCCCTCAGCGTCGTGCTGATCGCCGCCGCCGGCATCGATATCGCCCTGTTGCGCTCGTCGCTGCTCCTCTTCCTCGGCCTGACCGGCCTGGCGCTTTTCTTCCGCGTGGATGCGCTTAGACCGCAATCCCGGCTCTTCCCGTCGCCTCTGTTTTCATGGCGCTCGCCGCTTGGCAGCGGCATGACGATGGTTGCGGCTTTCTCCGTGGCGACCTGCACCTTCACCATTTACGGGCCGCTGCTTCTGACCACGTTGCACGGCATTCCGATCCTGACCACCGGCTACATCATCGCCGCAGAATCGATCGCCTGGTCGATCCTGTCGATCCTCATCGCCAATGCACCGCTGGAGCGCGAGAGGCTGATCATCGTCGTCGGCGCCCTGATGATCGCCTCTGGCCTCGCCGGCTTCGCCTACACAATCCCGGCAGGCTCGATCCCGCTGATCCTGCTCTGCGCCCTTTTGCAGGGCGGCGGCTTCGGCGTTTGCTGGCCCTTCCTCACGCGCGTCATCGTCGCCTCGGCCCGCGACGGTGAGCAGACCATCGCCTCGGCCGCCGTGCCGACCATGCAGCGCATCGGCTATGCGGTAGGCGCAGCGCTTGCCGGCATCGTCGCCAATGCCAGCGGCTTCTCGGAAGGTCTGAACCGTGAAGCGGCCGCAGGCGTCGCCGGCTGGCTGTTTCTGGCCTTCGTGCCCCTCGGCGTGTTCGGCTGCCTGGCGGCGCTGAGGATATTTTCAGCGACAAACCGCGCGAGATTGGCAGCGGGTTGACGGGGATGTCACGGCGGCCGCGGCCGAGGCGCCGGCTTGCCGCTCGGGCTCAGACGACGACAGTCTGCTGCAGCCGCTCGGCAATCAGCGCGGCGAGCCGCGCCGCCACTTCGTCCTTGCCCATTTCCGGCCATTCCTCGACGCCGGCCCTGGAGACGATGCGCACCTTGTTGCGGTCGCCGCCCATCACGCCGGATGGACCGATGCCGCTTTCATGCGAAACGTCATTGGCGACGATGAAGTCCGCGCCCTTTTTCCTGAGCTTGGCCTCGGCATTGGCGATCAGATCCCGCGTCTCGGCGGCGAAGCCGACGACGAGGCTTGGTCGCTCCGCGTGATGGCCGATGCCGGCGAGGATGTCGGGGTTCTCGACCATCCGCAGCGAAGGCGGTCCCTTGCCCGCAACCTTCTTAATCTTCTCGCCGGCGGCGTTTTCCGTGCGCCAGTCGGCGACGGCGGCAACAAACACGGCGGCATCCGCCGGCAGCAGGCTCTCGACCGCTTGCTTCATCTGCGCGGCCGTTTCGACGTGAATGGTCGCGACACCGGCCGGATCGGCGACGGTGACCGGGCCAGAGACAAGCCTGACATCGGCGCCGAGCTTAGCCAGCGCGGCCGCGATGGCATGGCCCTGCTTGCCCGAGGAGCGGTTGGCGATGTAGCGCACCGGGTCGATCGGTTCATGCGTCGGCCCGGAGGTGACGATGATCCTGCGGCCGGCAAGCGGCTTCGGCTTCTCGTCGAGCATAGCCTCGATCGCAGCGACGATCTCCAGCGGTTCGGCCATGCGGCCTTCGCCCGCTTCGTTGCTTTCGGCCATCTCGCCCTTGGCGGGGCCGACAAAGGCGACGCCGTCCTTCTGCAAGGTGGCCCGATTGCGCCGCGTTGCCGGATGCCCCCACATCTTCGGGTTCATCGCTGGCGCCATCAGCACCTTCTTGTCGGTGGCCAGAAGCACCGTCGAGGCAAGGTCGTTGGCATGACCGTTGGCGAGCTTCGCCATCAGGTCCGCGGTTGCCGGCGCAACGACCAGCAGGTCGGCCTCGCGCGACAGCCTGATATGGCCGACATCGTGCTCGTCATTGCAGTCGAACAGCTCGGTGAAGACATGGTCGGCCGAAAGCGCGCCGACCGACAGCGTGGTGACGAATTCCTGCGCGGCCGACGTCATCACCACCCGCACCGACGCGCCCCGTTCGCGCAGCCGCCGGATGAGGTCGAGCGCCTTGTAAGCCGCGATGCCGCCGCCGATAATGAGCAGGATGCGCTTTCCGGAGAGCGAGCCTCGCGAAACTGATTTCGCGGATGCGGTGACAACTGGCGCCGCCTGCTCCTTTGAGCCTGTCAGCGCACGCAGCTTTTCTTCGATCTGACCGATGCGGTCGGCCTGCCCTGCCCGGCCTTCGACCGCGGCGCGTATCATCGCTCGTGCCTGCTCCTCCATCGAGCAGCCATTTTCGGCCGCGAGTTGCCGGAGCAGGTCCTTGACCCCGTCATCCAGATTGCGGATCGTGATGCTGGCCATGTGATTGCACTCGCATGAGGTAGCGCTTGCAATGATAGCAATGCAATCAATCGGCGACAAGCCGTGTGGCGGTCAGAGCAATTTCCACGCTATGTAGATCAGCGTCAGCGCGATCACCCACAGCGCCACGCGGCCGGAGCGGGTGTGGCGCGCTTCTGCTCTCCCTATCGCATGCGCGGTCGCTTCGTCGAAGCGCAGGCCGTTTTCCGCCATCAAATCGATCTCGCGCGAGAGCCGCTCGGTGCGGGCCACAAGATCCGGCGCCTGCCTTGCCAGCGACACAAGGGCTCTGCCCGCGTCGCGCGCGTCGGTGAGCATGCCGCGCGGGCCGAGATTGCCCGCGATCCAGTCGCTGACCACAGGCTCGGACGTCTTCCACATGTTGAAGGCCGGATCGAGCGTGCGGGCGACGCCTTCGACAACCACCATGGTCTTCTGCAAAAGCACCAGCTCGGTCCGCGTCGCCATATCGAACAGCTCGGTGACTTCGAACAGCAGCGTCAGCAGCTTCGCCATCGAGATGGTCTCCGCCGACTGGCCGTGGATCGGCTCGCCGATGGCGCGGATCGCCTGCGCGAAGGCCGAGACATTGTGTTGGCGCGGCACGTAGCCCGCCTCGAAATGCACCTCGGCGACGCGCTGATAGTCGCGCACGATGAAGCCGTAGAGGATCTCGGCGAGGAAGCGCCGCTCCTTCTTGCCGAGCCGGCCTGCAATGCCGAGATCGACCGCGACGATGGTGCCGTTCGCCTCGACGAACAGATTCCCAGGATGCATGTCGGCATGGAAGAAGCCGTCGCGCAACGTGTGCCTGAGGAACGACTGGACCAGATTGGCGGCGATCGCCTTGAGGTCGTGGCCGGCGTCGGCAAGACCGGCGAGATCGTTCATCTTGATGCCGTCGATCCACTCCATGGTGAGGACATCGCGGCCGGTCCGCTCCCAGTCGACCGCCGGCACGCGGAAGCCCGGATCGTCCTTGGTGTTCTCGCCGAGTTCGGAAAGCGCGGCTGCCTCGAGCCTCAGATCCATCTCGATTCTGGTGGTCTGTGCCAGCGTCTCGGTCACTTCGACCGGGCGCAGGCGACGCGACGCGGGGATGTATTTCTCCTGCAGGCGGGCGGCAAGGAAATAGCTTTCGAGATCCTGGAAGAAGCGATGCCGCACGCCGGGCCGGATAACTTTCACCGCCACCTGCGAAGCGCTACCCTCGCGCACGATTTCGGCGCCGTGCACCTGCGCGATAGAGGCCGCCGCCACTGGTTCGCCGAAGCTCGAATAGAGATCGTCGATCCTGCGACCGAGAGAGGCTTCGATCGCATGGACCGCCTCCGCTCTCGGGAAGGTATGCATCTTGTCCTGCAAAAGCGCGAGGTCCAGCGCCATGTCGTTGCCGACGACATCGGGCCGCGTCGCCAGGAACTGGCCGAGCTTGACGTAGGAAGGTCCGAGCCGCACCACCGCCCGCGCCAGCCTGTCGCCCCGCTGATAGCTCAGCGCCCGGCGGCGGGTGAAAAGCCGCGCCACGCGCCAGCCGAATTTCGGCATTCCGGAAAGCTCTTCGCCCGGCAGCGCCGCGACGACGCCCTCGCGGACCAACACCCAGCCGGCCCTGGCGAGCCTGAAGGCGGCAGCGACGCTGCTCATAGCGCTGCCTGCTTCAAAGGGACCTGCTGCAAGGTGCCGCGCCTCAAAGCTTCCAGCCGGAATGAAGGGCGGCGATGCCGCCCGAATAGTTGCGGAAGGTGACGCGGTCGAAGCCGGCGCGGGTGATCATTGCTGCGAAATTCTGCTGGTTGGGGAACTTGCGGATGGATTCGACGAGATAGGAATAGGGCTCGCCATCGCCGGTCACCGCCTTGCCGATTTTGGGGATGGCGTTGAACGACCAGGCCTCATAGGCCTTGTCGAGCAGCGGCATGTCGACCTCGGAGAACTCCAGGCACAGAAACCGTCCGCCCCGCTTCAGCACCCGATAGGCTTCGTCAAGAGCGACCTCGATGCGCGGCACGTTGCGTATACCGAACGCAACCGTATAGGCATCGAAGCTGTCGTCCTCGAACGGCAATTCCTCGGCATTGGCCTCGACGAAGTCGGTGTTTGCGGCAAGCCCCAGCTTCTCGGCGCGGTCGCGGCCGACGGCCAGCATCGAGCCGTTGATGTCGAGCACCGTGGCATGGGCCTGGCGCTGGCTGGCCTCGATGATGCGAAAGGCGATATCGCCGGTGCCGCCGGCAACATCGAGCACCTTCCAGCCTGCCTTTTTGGGAGGATTCAGCCAGGCGACCATCGCGTCCTTCCACAACCGATGCAACCCGGCCGACATCAGATCGTTCATCAGGTCGTATCGATTGGCCACCTTATGGAAGACGTCATTGACCAGGGGCTGCTTCTCGCCTTCCCCGACCTTCCTGAAACCATAGGAGGTTTCCATGCCGCCCGCGGCCGTGGTTCTCTCAACCGACATTATTTTGATCCGCCATAAAACCGGCGGGACCATAGCCGATCGATGGTGCCGACGCTATTGTCCAAGGCGCGGTTTTCGGCCGCGCCTTCAAAACCCGGCAGGGAAAGGCCACGCATGATTTTCCGGCCAGAATCTGCGCGAGAGCAGCATATCGGACGGGATGACCGCATGATTTTGAAGGCCGAACTGCACTGCCACATCGAAGGGGCGGCGGCGCCCGAGCTCGTCGTCGCCCAAGCCCGCAAATACGGCAAGGACCCTTCGCCCTACATCCAGGACGGCTCCTTCGTCTGGCAGGACTTCACCTCGTTTCTCGCGGCTTACGATTTCGCTTCCGACCTGTTTCGCACGGAGGAGGACTATGCCCGCCTCGCCGACTACTATCTGACCAGCCTCGCCCGCGACGGCGCCATCTATTCCGAGATTTTCACCTCGCCGGACCACGCCAAAAAGGCCGGCCTGTCGCCAAAAGCCTACACGGATGCGCTGGGCGAAGGCATGACCCGCGCCAAGGCCAAGACTGGTATCGAGGGCCGCATGATCGTCACCGGCGTGCGCCATGTCGGGGTCGAGGCGATCGAGCAGGCGGCGCGCTTCGCGGCGCGCTGCGGCCACCCGCTGGTGACCGGTTTCGGCGTCGCCGGCGACGAGCGCATCGGCGACTTCGAGGATTATGTCCGCGCCTTCGAGATCGCGCGCGAAGCGGGTCTCGGCATCACCATCCATGCCGGCGAGCTGATGGGCTGGGAAAGTGTGGCGGCCGCCCTCGACCACATCCGCCCCTCCCGCATCGGCCATGGGGTTCGCGCCATCGAGAATCCGGACCTGGTCCGCCGCATCGCCGCCGAAGGCGTGGTGCTGGAATGCTGCCCGGGCTCCAATATCGCGCTGAAAGTATTCGACAGCTTCGCCGACCATCCCTTTCCGGCGCTGCGCGCAGCCGGCTGCAAGGTGACGCTCAACTCCGACGACCCGCCCTACTTCTGGACCTCGCTGAAGCGCGAATACGATATCGCCGCCGAGCATTTCGCCTTGAACGACAAGGCACTCGCCGGGATCACCAGAACGGCCATCGAAGCGGCCTTCGTGGACAAGAAGACCAAGGCGGTGCTGCTAAGCCGGTTGGACGCGAAGGTGCGGTGAGTGAGTAGGGGAGTAGTCGGTAGTCAGTAGTTATGCATTTGGCCGAGCGCGCATAGAGCGGTTGAAGGCAGGAGCTTTCCCCGAGGCGAGGACTCGCAAATCGGCTCACTATTCACTACTCACTACTGACTACTATCCCGAACCAGTCGGAGCACATCATGCAGGGCGTCACCGTCGTCGACCATCCCCTCGTCCAGCACAAGCTGACCATCATGCGCAAGAAGGAGACCTCGACGGCCGGCTTCCGGCGGCTGCTGCGCGAGATTTCGCTGCTGCTCGGCTATGAGGTGACCCGCAATCTCGAGCTGACCACGACCATGATCGAGACGCCGATCGAGGAGATGGAGGCACCGACGCTGGAAGGCAAGAAGCTGGTCTTTGCTTCGGTGCTGCGCGCCGGCAACGGCCTGCTCGAGGGCCTGCTCGACCTGGTGCCGGCCGCACGCGTCGCCCATATCGGCCTCTACCGCGACCACGAGACGCTTGAAGCGGTCGAGTATTTCTTCAAGGCGCCGAGCGATCTTGCCGACCGCCTGGTGATCGTCGTCGATCCGATGCTGGCGACCGCGAATTCCGCGATCGCCGCGATCGACAAGCTGAAGGGGCGCGGCGCCACCAACATCCGCTTCCTCTGCCTGCTTGCCGCCCCCGAAGGCATCGAGCGCTTCACCAAGGCGCATCCGGACGTGCCGATCTTCACCGCCTCGATAGACCGGCAGTTGAACGACAAGGGTTACATCATGCCGGGCCTCGGCGACGCCGGCGACCGCATGTACGGCACAAAGTGAGCGCCGTTCTTAACTGGCCGTTTACGCAAGCTTGCGGTTTCCCACACGCGTTAAAGTCGCACACACCATATCGGCATAAGGATGCAGGCCTTCGGGAGCAATTCCAGCAAAAGTGTGAAGCGGTTTTCCTTTCGGATTGCTCCAAACCAAAGGGATAGAGCGGTTCAACGTTTTCGTGAAACGGTGAAAACGCTTTAGGGGCATCCATGCTGCGCAAGCTTCTCATCCTCGGCATCTTTGCCGGAACTTCGGCTTCGATTCCGATCGTCTATCAGGCTAACCCGCATCTGGTGGACGGCCTGCTGAAATCGGCCGTCGCCCCGCAGCCGGCAGCCCCGGAGGCTCAGCCCCTGGTCAATCTCGCTTCGGTCCCGAACAAACCAGCCGCGCCGATGCCGCTCGGCCGCCAGGTGCTGGTCAATGCCGATGCGCGCGGCCACTTCACGTCGCAGTTCAAGCTCAATGGCCGCCAGATCGACGGCATGATCGACACCGGCGCGACGCTGGTCGCCATCAACACCTCGACGGCGCGACGGATCGGCGTCTCGCTCAATCCGTCCGACTTCAATCGACAGGTGAACACCGCCAACGGCGCGGTAAAGGCCGCCGTGGTGACGGTCGACCGCCTGCAGATCGGCAAGATCTCGCTCGATAACGTCCAGGCGATGGTGCTCGACGACAGGGCGCTGCAGACCAACCTGATCGGCATGAGCTTCCTGCAGCGGTTGCAGAAATACCAGGTC
Source organism: Mesorhizobium sp. B2-8-9 (assembly GCF_006439475.1). NCBI lineage: Bacteria > Pseudomonadati > Pseudomonadota > Alphaproteobacteria > Hyphomicrobiales > Phyllobacteriaceae > Mesorhizobium > Mesorhizobium sp. B2-8-9. Next base: position 232,000 of record NZ_VFTQ01000008.1, read on the forward strand.
CAGGACGGCTCGCTGCTGCTCGTTCAGTAAATCCGACGTAAACAATTCCAGGAAAAGTGCGCAACGGTTTTCCGTCCGGAATTGCGTCAGCCACACAAGATAGAGCAGTTCACCGTTTCCGCGAAACGATGAACTGCTCTAGCGCGGCAGTATCCGCCTGAGCACGGTCTTTTCGGCGGGCGGTTTGGAACCGCCGATCGCATAAGCAGCTCGCACGGCCGCCGCCGCTGCCTCGGCCTCCGCATTGGTACGGGCATGCACCAGCGCCAGTGCCTCGCCCGGGCGCAGCTCGGCGCCGACCGGCAACAGCCGGGTCAGACCGACGGCATGATCGATCTTGTCGTCCGGATGGCTACGCCCGCCACCGAGCGTGACGACGACAAGCCCGATATCGCGCGTGGCGATGCCGGTCACGAATCCATCCTGTTCCGCCCTCACGGCCAGTTCGACGGGCGCAGTCGGCAAATATTTTTCCGCGTTCTCGATGAAATCGGCGGGACCGCCAAGCACGGACACCATTCGCGCGAAGACGGCCGCCGCACGGCCTCCGGCAAGCGCTTCAGTGGCGCGCCTGATACCGTCCTGGTTGGACGAGACGAGCCCCGCCGACTGCAGCATCTCGGCCGCCAGCGCCAGCGTCACCTCCTCCAGCCGCCGGTCGCGATATCGCCCGGTGAGGAAATCGACGGCATTCTTCACCTCGACCGCGTTACCGGCGGCCGAGGCCAGCGGCTCGTTCATGCCGGTCACCAGCGCTGAGGCGCTCAAGCCGGCGCCATTGGCGACCTCGACAAGGCTGTTCGCCAGGGCGACGGCATCGCGCGACTTCTCCATGAAGGCGCCGTTGCCGACCTTGACGTCGAGCACCAGCGAACCCAAGCCCGCGGCAAGCTTCTTCGACAGGATCGAGGCGGTGATCAGCGGCACCGATTCGACCGTTCCGGTGACGTCGCGGATCGCGTAGAGCCTGCGGTCGGCCGGCGCGAGATCGGCGGTCTGGCCGATGATGGCGCAACCGGTCTCGAGCACCGTCTTGCGGAAAAGCGCCACGTCCGGCTGGCTGGCATAGCCGGGGATGGCATCCATCTTGTCCAGCGTGCCGCCGGTGTGGCCGAGCCCGCGGCCCGAGATCATCGGCACACAGGCGCCGCAGGCCGCGACGATCGGCGCCAGCATCAGCGAGACATTGTCGCCGACGCCGCCCGTGGAATGCTTGTCAGTGACCGGGCCCGGCAGGTCGGACCAGTCGAGCACATCGCCGGAATCGCGCATCGCGATCGTCAGCGCCACCGCTTCCTCGCGGCTCATGCCGTTGAGGAACACGGCCATCGCGAAAGCGCCGACCTGGCCCTCGGAGATGGTGCCGGCCGTCAGCCCCGCGATGAAGGCCGCGATCTCGTCGGCCGAGAGCCTGTGGCCGTCGCGCTTGCGGCGGATGATCTCCTGCGGCAGCATCAGGCGGGCAAGCCGTCCTGGAAGACGCGCCGCAGGATCGTCGCCAGCCGCGCGCCGCCGACCGGCGCCATATCCTTGGTTTCCTGGTGCGAGAGTTCCGCTCCGGTCATGCCGGCCGCCAGGTTGGTGATGACCGAGCAGGCGGCGACCTTGAGCCCGAGGAAGCGGGCAAGGATGACCTCCGGCGCGGTCGACATGCCGACGGCGTTGGCACCCATGACGCGGGCCATGCGGATCTCGGCCGGCGTCTCGAAGCATGGTCCGGAAAACCACATATAGACGCCTTGATGCAGGGCCGTTCCGGTCGCCTTCGCCGCCTTTTCGATCGCGCCGCGCAAGCCGGCATCATAGGCCTCGGTGAGGCCGACGAAGCGGCGGTCGCTCGGCTCGCCGATCAGCGGGTTGGAGCCGGAGAAATTGATGTGGTCGGTGATCAGCATCACCGAACCCGGCCCCATTTCAGGATCGACCGAGCCGGCGGCATTGGTGAGGATCAAATGCGAGATGCCGATGCCGGCAAGCACCTCCAGCGCCGGCCGCATCGCCGCGGCATTGCCATGCTCGTAATAATGCGCGCGCCCCGACAGCATCAGCACCGGCGTGCCGGCGAAATGCCCGGCAACCACCTCGCCGGCATGGCCGGAAACACCGCTGCGCGGGAAGCCCGGCAGTTCGGCATAGGAGATGCGCCTGGCATCCTTGACCTGGTCGACCAGCCCGCCCAAGCCCGAGCCCAGCACGAGCGCCGCGGTCGGCGCCAGTCCGTCCAGCTTCTCGACCAAATGATCCAGCGCTTCCTTCATTTCAATCCGCTCTTCATTTCAAGATGTCGCCCCTGAAACCGTAGGGCAGCATGTCGCCCATGGTCACCGTCTCGGCCACGCCGGCGTTGTCGCAGAGATAAAGCTTCGTGTCCGGCCGGCAGAATTCCGCC